>NZ_KQ969290.1:0-169244 GCF_001578675.1 Gordonia sp. QH-12 | reverse complement strand
TGGCCTGGCGACCAGCCACCACCGAACAACCCTGGCGCCTGAACCCCATCCACCACGCCGGACAAGCGCGGTGCCTGCATCCGTCAGAACGGTACCGACGAGAATCGGGCCCACCACCGGAAAGACCTTCGGAACCCGGCGGACCCGCGAGCTACCGATTCCGGGCCCAGCCGAGCGAGAACGCCGCGAAGGGCTTCGGCGCCGCGTCGGCGTAAAAGGAGTCGAGCGCCACGATCTCCCAGCCCGCCTCGGCCAACATTGCGGGGATGTCGCGGGTCAGGTGGCATCCTCCGCCGAGACGCTTCTGGATCGGCTCCAGCCGGCGCTGCCATCGGCGTACGCCGGGGTCCGGAGCCCTGCCGTGCTCGAGGAAGGCGAGAATCCCGCCGGGTTTGACGACCCGTCGCAGCTCCGCGAGCGCCACGGGGAGTTCCGGAATGGTGCACATGGTGAACGTCGACAACGCCGAGTCGAACGAATCGTCGTCGAAGGGCAGCCGCTGCCCGTCCAGACCACCCCGCTCGATCGGCACGGACGACGCCGCGACCCGCGCGGCCCCGAGCCGCCAACCGGTATCACTCGGCTCCACCGCGGCGACACGCCTCACATCCGCCGGATACCGGCCGACGTTGAAGCCGGACCCGAAACCGATCTCCACCACATCGCGGGACAGCGGCTCGCAGGCCCGGCGCCGCAGATCGTCCATCGCGGGCATCCCGCAGGTCTTGACGATGATCCGCGGCAGCACGTGCTCGGAGTAGAAGCCCATGTGCCGACGATATTTCATGGCCGCTTCCGGAGGGCGCGGAGTCGGAGCCGACCTTCGGATCGGCTGCCTCGTCCCGGCGCATAGGGTCTATATCCATGAACCCGTCCACCCTGCAGGCGCGTGTGATCGTCGACGAACTGATCCGCGGCGGTGTCACCGAGGCCGTGCTGTGCCCGGGATCGCGGAACGCGCCGCTGGCCTTCGCGCTGCATGCGGCTGACACGCAGGGCCGCCTTCGGCTCCATGTCCGCATCGACGAGCGGTCGGCCGGATACCTCGCGCTCGGATTGGCCGTGGCCTCCGGCCGCCCGGTGCCGATTGTGATGACTTCCGGCACCGCCGTCGCGAACACCGGGCCCGCCGTCTTCGAAGCGAACTACGCGCGGGTGCCGTTGGTCGTGATCAGCGCCAACCGGCCGTACGAGCTTCTGGGCTCGGGCGCCAATCAGACCATCGAGCAGTTCGGCATGTTCGGCACCCAGGTGCGCGCAGCCATCAGCCTCGGGCTCGCGGAGGAAGATCTCGACACCAACTCCCAGTGGCGGTCGGCGGTGGGCCGGGTCCTCGCATCTGCGCGCGGCGCGCGCACCGGCAACGCCGGGCCGGTGCAGTTCGACATCCCGCTGCGCGAGCCGCTGGTGCCCGACGCGGGGGACCTTCCGGACACCGACCTCTCGGTCCTGGACGACGGACGTTTCGCCGGGCGCCCCGGCGACGCTCCGTGGACCCACGCGCCGGTCGGCAGGCTCGACATCCCCCTGGAGATCGACCTCTCGCGCGACACCGTCGTGGTGTCCGGGCACGGCGCCGGAGTTCATCCCGAACTGGCAGCGCTGCCGACCGTCGCCGAGCCGACCGCGCCGAGCGCGGCGAACCCCCTGCACCCGCTCGCACTCGGCAAGCTGAGACCGAAACAGGCGATCATCTGCGGGCGCCCGACTCTGCACCGCTCCGTGTCGAGGCTGCTCGCCGATCCGTCGGTGGAGGTGTTCGCGCTGACCACCGGCCCGCGGTGGCCCGACGTGTCCGGCAACGTGGTCGCAACCGGCACCCGGGCGGCGGCCACCGGTGATCCCCGGCAGACATGGCTCGACGAGGCCGCGCGAGTCAACAACCTGGTGGAGCAGGCGGTGACGACCGAGCTCGACGCCTCACACCAGAGCACGGGTCTACACGTGGCACGGGCCGTCGCCGCCGCGATGACCCCCGGCGACACGCTCGTGGTCGGTGCGTCGAACCCGATCCGGGACATCGCGCTCGCGGGCACCGTCGCCGACGGAGTCAAGGTGATGTCCAATCGCGGGGTCGCCGGCATCGACGGAACCAACGCCACCGCGATAGGCGCGGCCCTGGCCCGCGGACGGACCGTCGCGCTGATGGGCGACCTCACGTTCATCCACGACGCCACCGGTCTCGTCATCGGCCCGGATGAGCCGCGCCCCGCCGATCTGCGCATCGTGGTCGCGAACGACGACGGCGGCGGCATCTTCGGCCTCCTGGAACAGGGCGATCCGCGTTTCGCGCGCGACGCCTACCTCGGCGTCTACGACCGGATCTTCGGCACCCCGCACCGCACCGACCTCGCCGCGATGTGCGCGGGATTCAACATCGGCCACCGCCGCGTGCGACTCGACGAGCTGTCCGACGCTCTCACCGGCCCCGCGCCCGAGGGCGGCATCGAAGTTCTCGAGGTGCGCACCAACCGTGACGGTCTGCGCGAACTCCACGCCCGGATCGCCGCCGGGCTCGACGCGGCACCCGACTATCCTGAGCAGTCATGACCCGGACAGTGCAGCGGCGCATTCAGATCGCGCTGGTGGCCGTCGGCGTCGTGGTGAGTCTCATCGGCGCGGTCATCATCGCCGGCGCCTACCGCAACGACTCGAAGATCGACGCCAACAAGGCCACCGCCGTCGCCGAGGTGATCTCCGCCGACCGCCTGCACGCCGCCGTCAACTTCGTGACCCCGGACGGGGTACTGCGCAACCCCAAACTAGGCCTGCTGTACCCCACGCATCTGTCCACCGGGCAGCGCATCCTCGTCGACTACGACACCACCGATCCCGACAACCTCGCCCGGCCGGTCGGCCGCGATGCCCAGTTGTCGATCGTCCCCGCACTGTCGGTGATCGCCGCGGGCTGGGCGGTGGTGATCGTCCTCATGGTCGGGGTGGCCGAGACCGGGCGCCGCACACGCCGCGATTAGGCTGGACTCCATGACAGACAGCACCGACCACGGCGCCGGAACGCGCGCGAGCCTCGAGAAGGAGCCGTCCGAGGTCGCCGAGATGTTCGACGGCGTCGCACGCCGCTACGACCTGACGAACACGGTGCTCTCATTCGGTCAGGACCGGCTCTGGCGGCGCAACACCCGCCGCGCGCTCGACCTGAAGCCGCGCGACGTGGTCCTGGACCTCGCCGCGGGCACCGCCGTGTCCACCGTCGAACTCGCGGCCTCGGGTGCCACGTGCATCGCCGCCGACTTCTCACTCGGCATGCTCCGAGCAGGAGCGAACCGCAAGGTGCCGAAGGTGGCCGCAGACGCGCTGCACCTGCCCTTCGCGGACGCCTCCTTCGACGCCGCGACCATCTCATTCGGTCTCCGTAACGTCAACGACGTGCCCCTGGCCCTGTCAGAACTCAATCGGGTGCTCAAGCCCGGCGGCCGGCTCGTGATCTGCGAGTTCTCCACTCCGACGCTCAAGCCCTTCCGCACGGTCTACATGGAGTACCTGATGAAGGCGCTGCCCGCCGTCGCCACGAAGGTGTCGAGCAATCCCGCCGCGTACGTCTACCTCGCCGAGTCGATTCGCGCGTGGCCGGACCAGGCCGCTCTCGCGTCGATGATCGGCGACGCCGGATTCGGCGAGGTCACCTGGCAGAACCAGACCGGCGGAATCGTAGCGATCCACCGGGGCGTGAAGAGCGCGCAACCCGCCGCGTGAGTCCCGGACCGGTCAGCTGAACGGCGGCCGGTCCTCCAGAGTCGAAGCGATGCGGCCGGCGCCGCGCCAGGCTCGGGCGATGAGATCGGCGTCGTCCGGGGTCAGTAGATTGCCCATCACGCGCACCACCGCCGACATCAGCCGAGCCGAACGGATCCCGGGCCGGCCGAGCAGCGGCACCGTCTGCGGGACGGTCAGCAGACCCGCGGCCCGGCGCGCCGCGGCGAATGCGACACCGTACTCCGACCGCAGCAGCCCCGGCCACGCGACCGAGTAGTCGTGCTCCGACTCCAGCATGTCGACCGCCAGGGCGGCCGTCTCGATCGCGTAGTCGATCCCCTCGCCGTTGAGCGGATTGACGCACGCGGCGGCGTCACCGATCAGCATCCAATTCGCTCCGGCCACTCCGCTCACCGCTCCGCCCATCGGCAGGAGCGCCGAAGCGATCCGTTGCGGCGCCGACGTCAGCTGCCAGTCACCTGCCACCATCCGCGCATAGTGCTCCACCACCGGGCGCAGAGCCATCGACGCCGGCCGGCCCGCCGTGGCCAGAGCCCCGACCCCGACGTTCACCGTTCCGTCGCCGAGCGGAAAGACCCAGCCGTAACCGGGCAGAAGCGCACCGTCCGGATCGCGGAGCTCGAGATGCGAGCCCATCCATGCGTCGCCGGACCTCCCCGAGTCGACGTACGACCGCGCGGCCACGCCATACGCGGTGTCGCGGTGCCACCGGCGCCCGAGCGACTTTCCGAGCGCCGATCGCACACCGTCCGCCACGATCACGTCCCGCACGCGGATCTGACGCCGTTCACCGTCCCGTCCCACGGTCACCGACTCGATCCGGCCGCCGACCAGCTGCGCGCCGACGGCCTTGGCCCCGGACACCATCCGGGCGCCGCGCGAGAGCGCGAAACGGCGGATCGCGTCGTCGAGTTCGGTGCGGGCGATCGCGCTGCCGTACGCGCCGAAACGGTCGGCGGCCGGCCAGTCGACCCGCTGCCGTGCGCCCCAGCCGTTGAGCTCCAGGCCCCGGATGCGGGGACGGCCGTCGAGCAGACCGCTCATGCCGAGTCGGTGCAGGCCGGTCACCGCCCTCGGCGTCAGCCCGTCGCCGCACGTCTTGTCCCTGGGGAAGACCGCCGCGTCGAGCAGCACCACATCCGATCCGCGGGCCGCGGCATGGGCTGCGGCCGCCGCACCGGCGGGTCCGGCGCCCACCACCAGAAGGTCGGCGGAATCGGGAACGGCTTCGCCGGGCGTCGCGCTTGTCACCCGACCAGTATGTCTGTCGCCGTGAGCAGTTACGCTTCTGGTGTCGCCGAACGACGAATCCGCGGCGTTCGGATCACCGATGGGATTGGGCCAAACACGTGAAGTCCACTTTTGCCGGACTGGACCTCGGGACCGGCGAGTTCGCCGGGCAGGTGCAGGAGTCGCTTCAGCGCGTCGAGGATCTGTTGATCAGCGAGCTGTCGTCAGGGGACGACATCCTGGTCGAAGCCGCCACCCATCTGGCCAAAGCCGGTGGCAAGCGGTTCCGTCCGATGTTCGCGATCCTCGCCTCGCACTTCGGTACGACTCCGGGGAGCGACGACGTCATCACCTCGGCCACCGTCATCGAGATGACCCACCTGGCCACCCTGTACCACGATGACGTCATGGACGAGGCCTCCCTGCGCAGGGGAGCGCCGAGCGCCAACGCGCGCTGGTCCAACTCGATCGCGATCCTCGCGGGCGACTTCCTGTTCGCGAGGGCCTCGCACCTGGTGTCGACACTGGGTCCGGAGGCGGTCCGGATCATCGCCGACACCTTCGCCGAACTGGTGACCGGGCAGATGCGTGAGACCGTCGGCGTCAGCGCCGGCGGCGACCCCATCGATCACTATCTCAAGGTGGTGTGGGAGAAGACGGGGTCGCTGATCGCGACCGCCGGGCGCTTCGGCGCGTACACCGCCGGCGCCGACGCGACCACCGTCGACACGCTCGCCCGGCTCGGCGACGTGGTGGGCACCGCATTCCAGGTCTCCGACGACATCATCGACATCGCCTCCGTGAGCGGCGACTCGGGCAAGACGCCCGGCACCGACCTCCGCGAGGGAGTCCACACGCTGCCGGTGCTGCTGGCGCTCGCGGGCGACGGGCCGGGCAGCGAGCGGTTGTCGCAGCTCCTCGTCGACCCGCAGAGCGGAGCGGCACGACCACTCGTCGACGACGGCGAGGTGAACGAGGCCCTGAACCTGCTCGTCGACTCGGCGGGCATGAAGCAGGCCCGCGCTCGCCTGGAGGCGATGGCCGACGAGGCCGACGGGCTCCTCGCCGGTCTGCCCGCGGGACCGGCGAACGACGCTTTCAGCTCACTCGTGCGCTATACGGTCGACCGCGTCGGCTGACCGTCGCGACTCGCGTATTCTTCGCGCGTAGTGACTGCGGTAACGGCTGGAACTATCGGGGTGGTCCTGCACGTTTGCCACTGTGAATGAAGTTCTAAGGACAGTGTTCTTCTGACAGTGAGGTGCCATGCATTTCAACGGCCTCAAGACGGCGGCGTTGATGGGCTTGATGTCCGCGATCATCGTCGGTATCGGTGCGTTGTTCCACAACCCGAACATCCTGGTGTTCTCGGTTCTGCTCGCCGTGGGCACCAACGCCTACGCCTACTTCAACAGCGCGAAGCTGTCGCTGCGGGCGATGCACGCGCAGCCGGTGACCGAGGTGCAGGCGCCTGAGCTCTACCGGATCGTGCGCGACCTCGCCACCCAGGCGCACCAGCCGATGCCCGCGCTCTACATCAGTCCCACCGAGTCGCCGAACGCGTTCGCGACGGGGCGCAATCCCAAGAACGCCGCGGTGTGCTGCACGTCCGGGATCATGCAGTTGCTCGACGAGCGCGAGCTGCGGGCGGTGCTGGGCCACGAGCTCTCCCACGTCTACAACCGCGACATCCTGATCAGTTCCGTCGCCGGCGCGATGGCCGCGGTGATCAGCGGCCTGGCCAACATGGCCATGTGGATGGGAGCGTTCGGCGGCAACCGCGACAACGGGCCCAACCCGCTGGCGATGATCCTGATCGCGATCCTCGGTCCGGTGGCCGCGATGGTGATCCAGATGTCGGTGTCCCGGTCGCGGGAGTACCAGGCCGACGCGTCGGGCGCGGAGCTCACCGGTGATCCGCTGGCGCTCGCATCCGCGCTCTCGAAGATCTCGGGCGGCATCGCCGCCGCACCGCTGCCTCCGACGCCGGATCTGGCGAACCAGTCGCACCTGATGATCGAGAGCCCGTTCCGCCCCGGCGAGAAGCTGTCGCGCCTGTTCTCTACGCACCCGCCGACCGCCGACCGGATCGCGCGGCTCCACGAGATGGCGCGCAACGGCGGTCAGCGGTTCTGATCCTGCTTCCGCTTCGCCCCCCAGCGCCCGACGAGCACCGCGGCGAGGGCCCCGACGACTCCTCCGGCGACGGCCCCGCCGACGCCGTCGCCGGGATCGATTTCGGCGATGACGGCCGTGGCCATCGAGACCGCGCAGCTCCCGAAGTAGCAGCCGATCAGAGCGGTGTGCACCCACGACTCGCCGCCGTAGGCGAGGGCGTGGGCGTCGACGCCGCGAGCCCGGCAGTACCGCTGCCACTCGACCGACGGGATCAGCAGTCCGAGGAAGAAGGCCACGGTGACCCAGGCGGGAACGAACCACGCGGACACCGCGGCTAGCGTCCAGAGCAGGATTGTCGCCAGGATGAACACGTAGGCGTAGGCCTCGAGCATCACGGCCCGTTCGCGCTCGTCGCCCCACGAGTCGTCGGTGTTGCGCAGCAGGAGCGCGGGAAGGGTCTTCGTCTGCGGTGACATGTCAGTGCTCCTCGGGTAGCGGAAAAAGCTCTTCGACCGAACTGTTCAAGGTCCGAGCTATCCGAATCGCCAGATACACCGACGGTGCGTAGTCGCCTCGCTCCAGCGAGACCACGGTCTGCCGGCTGACACCCACCGCCGTGGCGAGATCTGCCTGCCGCAGACCGGCTCGAGTGCGTGCCGCCTTCACCGGTGACGGAGTTTCGGACATGCAAGAAGTCAAGCCGACTTGTCATCAGTGTGTCAAGTCGGCTTGACTCGGGGTCTGTCGCTGACGAGCTGTGAGGGCTAGCGGTAGTTCACGAACTGCAGCGCGATGCCGAAGTCCTCGCCTTTGAGCAATGCGATGACGGCCTGCAGATCGTCGCGCTTCTTCGACGAGACGCGCAGCTCGTCGCCCTGGATCTGAGCCTTGACTCCCTTGGGGCCTTCGTCACGGATCTTCTTCGAGATCTTCTTGGCGTGCTCGGAGTCGATGCCCTGGACCAGCTCTCCGGTGATCTTGAAAGTCTTGCCAGAGGAGACGGGCTCGCCGGCGTCGAACGCCTTGAGGGAGATGTCCCGACGGATCAGTTTCTCCTTGAACACCTCGAGGCCGGCCAGGGCGCGCTCCTCGGCGTCGGAGGTGATCACGATCTTCTCTTCACCGGACCAGTCGATGGTGGTGTTGGTGCCGCGGAAGTCGTAGCGCTGCGAGAGTTCCTTGCCCGCCTGGTTGAGGGCGTTGTCGACCTCCTGGCGGTCGACCTTGCTCACGACGTCAAACGAAGAATCAGCCATGAGAACCAGCCTATCAGCGGTCTGAACAGCAGATTTGCGCGGACATACGGGGTACGTTGTATTCTTCTACCCGTTGCCTTCACCGGCTTCTCCGCGCGAGCGGAGCGGTTTCGTGGACGGCGGCACGGCAGATTGCCCGAGCGGCCAAAGGGAGCGGATTGTAAATCCGTCGCGCAAGCTACATAGGTTCGAATCCTATATCTGCCACTGAGGACTTGCACCGCGCATAATCGGCGTGACCAGCGGTTTTGGTTAAACTGAGAGCGTGTGTGTAACCTCGTTGAGGCTCTTCGGTTACGGACTGTTCGCAGGCTGGACCCGGACGGCACGCCCCCTTAGCTCAGTCGGCAGAGCGTTTCCATGGTAAGGAAAAGGTCGACGGTTCGATTCCGTCAGGGGGCTCGCTTGGTTGTGACCGACTCGGTCGCGGCCGAACAGGGCGGTGTAGCTCAGCTGGTTAGAGCGCACGACTCATAATCGTGAGGTCGGGGGATCGAGTCCCCCCACCGCTACACATACCGCCTGCGCACGGTGGGACCTCGGCCCCCAAGCGTGGGACCGAAGAACTGCAAGACGCGAAAGTAGGCAACAAAGTGGCTTCCTCAACCGATGTGCGGCCGAAGATCACCTTGGCGTGCGAGGTGTGCAAGCACCGCAACTACATCACCAAGAAGAATCGTCGCAACGACCCCGACCGTCTCGAGCTGAAGAAGTTCTGCCCGAACTGCGGTAAGCACGAGACTCACAAGGAGTCGCGCTGAGGCGTCGTCGCTTCCGCGACCCCTCCCGAGCTTTTCAACGAGCCGTCTCACTTGGTGAGACGGCTCGTTTGATTTTGTCCGGAGCCGATCGGAGTGGACAATCTTCGTAACGAATCAGTTGCGAATCGTTTCCCCGGAGGCCTTGTTCCACACCGATCGCCGGGGCCGTGCGGCCTGACCGCGCCGAGTGAGGAGACACCGTGACCGGTCAGCTGGAGGACATTCGGGTCGACAACCCACTGGAGGCTGCGCCGATGGGCGATCCGACCGCGGCGGAGGTCGCTGAACACACCAAGTCGATGGTCGGTTTCAAGTACACCGTCGACGACTACTACGAAGTCGGTCGTCAGGACATCCGCAGGCATGCGCGGGCGGTCCAGGACTCCCATCCGGCGTTCTGGGACGAGGCAGAGGCCGCGAAGCTCGGCCACGACACGCTCTTCGCGCACCCGACCTTCGTCTCGGTGCTCGGACTCATCGCGCAACGCAGGCTGTTCGACGACGTGATCACCGGATACGACATGTGGCAGATCATGCAGACCGATCAGCGGCTGATCATGCACCAGCCGATGCGCTTGGGCGACCGGCTGGTCTGCGACGTCTCGCTCGAGTCGTTCCGGCAGTCGATGGGCGCCGACCTGCTCGTCAGCAAGAACATCATCTGGAATCAGCACGAGGAGCCGGTGATGACGACCTTCACCTCGGTGGCCGCCCGACCCTCGGTGGATGTGGATCCGGGACTCGTCGCGAAGCTCAACGAAGTGATGATGCACGTGGACGTCGATCCCGCGGTCGGGAAGACCGTGCACGGACCGTTCAGCAGGTACGACGAGCCCGACCCGGTGGTGGAGCCCAAGGCCTACGGGGCTATCGACTTCGACACCCTCGAAGTGGGGCAGGAACTCCCGCAGGTCACCAAGACCCTCACGCTCGGAAACCTGGTGAACTACGCGGGCGTCTCGGGCGACCCGAACCCCATCCACTTCTCGCCGGAGGTCGCGGAGGCGGTCGGCCTCGAGAGCGTGGTGGCGCATGGAATGCAGACGATGGGCCTCGGTGCCAGCGTCATCGGCTCGTTCGTCGGAGACCCCGCGGCCATCCACGAGTACAACGTGCGGTTCACCAGTCCGGTCTACGTGCCGGCGGTCGGCGCGGCGCAGGTGGACTTCGGCGGCAAGGTCAAGTCTCTCGACCCGCAGACCCGGCGGGGAGTGATCGCGCTGGTCGCCAAGCAGTCCGGGCGGAAGATCTTCGGCCGCGCGCAGGCGCTGGTGCAGTTCAACTGACGCCGCCCAGTCGGGGCGAGTTGGGGCGAGCGGCAGCTTTGCTCTACACTCATCTGAGTCTGATGCTTCAGAATCACGCGCTGCCTGAGGGTGGCGCGTTGGTTTTGTTAGCCTTGGATCAAAGTGTGGGTCGACGGGCCCGCGCAAAGGGGCGTAGCTCAATTGGCAGAGCAGCGGTCTCCAAAACCGCAGGTTGCAGGTTCAAGTCCTGTCGCCCCTGCCCACCGGGGCACTAGCAGACGAAGGGATCGGTGAGAAGGTGGCCAAGCGAGATCGCAAGGCTTCTTCAGACGTCAACGACGATCTGGTGGTCGACGACGTCGCCCAGTCCGACTCCGCCGAACTGCGTCCCAGCGGCAAGCGCTCCGCGCGCGGCCGTCGGGGTGCCGGCTCTGCGACCGCGGTCGCAGAGCGTACCGCCGAGTCCGCCGCGACCGATACCGGCGTCAGCCGCAATCCGTTCGTCCGCATCTGGACCTTCCTCAAGCAGGTCGTGTCGGAGATGCGGAAGGTGGTGTGGCCGACTCGCAACGAGATGGTCAACTACGTGATCGCCGTCTTCGCGTTCGTCGTGGTGGTCACGGCGTTCATCGCCGGCCTGGACATCGGATTCGCCAAGCTGACCCTGCTGGTGTTCGGCTGACAGGCAACTATTACAGGGCGGCCAGCCCGAGTGACCAACGAAGGAGCGTGGGGCAGTGAGCACCCCGGAGAACGAGATCGAATCGCCGGAGATCGGCGACGAGACCGCCGAGGCCACGCCGGTGGATGTGTCCGCTGACGACGTGGACCAGAACGCCGAGGTCACCGAAGCCGTCGATCCGGTCGCCGAGTTGAAGGCGCAGCTGCGCCGCCTGCCCGGGGAGTGGTACGTCATCCACTCGTACGCGGGCTACGAGAACAAGGTGAAGACCAACCTGGAGACGCGCGTCCAGAACCTGGACGTCGGCGACTACATCTTCCAGGTCGAGGTGCCGACCGAAGAGGTCACCGAGATCAAGAACGGCCAGCCGAAGAAGGTCAACCGCAAGGTGCTTCCCGGCTACATCCTGGTGCGGATGGAACTCAACGACGAATCGTGGAGCGCCGTCCGCAACACCCCGGGAGTGACCGGATTCGTGGGCATGACCTCGCGTCCGTCGCCGCTCTCGATCAAGGAAGTGGTGCAGTTCCTGATGCCGCGCGCCGAGGTCCGCAAGGCGGAGGCCGCCAAGGCCGCCGCGGCTGCGGGCGAGAGCGTCGAGGCCGCTGCCGCCGCCGCGTCGAACCTCGTCGAGGTCGACTTCGAGGTCGGCGAGTCGGTCACCGTCATGGACGGACCGTTCGCGACCCTGCCGGCCTCCATCAGCGAGGTCAACACCGAACAGCGCAAGGTGAAGGTGCTCGTCTCGATCTTCGGTCGTGAGACCCCGGTCGAGCTCGGCTTCAACCAGGTCGAAAAGCTCTGACCTCGCGCCGCAGCCGTCGAGCGCTGTGACCAGAATTGAGACTTCCGCGTATCCAGCGTGCGCGGATCTGTAGGAAAAAGGACAAGAGGACATGCCTCCCAAGAAGAAGAAGATCGCCGGAATCATCAAGCTCCAGATCCAGGCGGGCCAGGCCAACCCGGCGCCGCCCGTGGGTCCGGCGCTTGGTCAGCACGGCGTGAACATCATGGAGTTCTGCAAGGCGTACAACGCCGCGACCGAATCGCAGCGCGGCAACGTGGTGCCGGTCGAGATCTTCGTGTACGAAGACCGCTCGTTCGACTTCAAGCTCAAGACCCCGCCGGCCGCCAAGCTGCTGCTCAAGGCCGCAGGTCTGCAGAAGGGTTCGGGTGAGCCGCACGTCAACAAGGTCGGCAAGGTGACCATGGACCAGGTCCGCGAGATCGCCAAGACCAAGACCGAGGACCTCAACGCCAACGACATCGAGGCGGCCGCCAAGATCATCGCCGGCACCGCGCGTTCGATGGGCATCACGGTCGAGGGCTGAATCCCTCATCCGAGAGACCGATACCTGAAACACCCCGTGGGAGGGCCGCGCTCGGCCCACTAACCACTAACTCCCGCCGATACGGCGGGGAGAAGGAACAGAGCACATGAGCAAGAAGAGCAAGGCCTACCAGGCCGCCGCCGAGAAGATCGACCGCGACAAGCTGTACAGCCCGCTGGAGGCTGTGACGCTTGCGAAGGACACGTCTTCGAAGAACACCGACGCCACCGTCGAGGTCGCCATGCGACTGGGCGTCGACCCCCGCAAGGCCGACCAGATGGTCCGCGGCACCGTCAACCTGCCGAACGGCACCGGTAAGACCGCCCGCGTCATCGTCTTCGCCGCCGGTGACAAGGCCACCGAGGCGGCTGCGGCCGGTGCGGACGAGGTCGGCGCCGAGGACCTGATCGAGAAGATCCAGGGCGGGTGGCTCGACTTCGACGCCGCGATCGCGACGCCGGACCAGATGGCCAAGGTCGGCCGTATCGCGCGAGTCCTCGGACCGCGCGGCCTGATGCCGAACCCGAAGACCGGCACCGTGACCACCGATGTCACCAAGGCCGTCAACGACATCAAGGGCGGCAAGATCAGCTTCCGCGTCGACAAGGCCGCGAACCTGCACTTCGTCATCGGCAAGGCGTCGTTCGACGCCGCCAAGCTGGCCGAGAACTACGGCGCCGCGTACGACGAGATCATGCGCGCCAAGCCGTCGGCCGCCAAGGGCCGCTACCTGAAGAAGGTCACCGTCTCGACCAACACCGGTCCGGGCATCCAGGTCGATCCCGCGGTCTCGCGCAACTTCACCGAAGAGGCCTGATCCTCAGCAGAGCCTGAGAAAAGGGGGCACCGCCGATCGGCGGTGCCCCCTTTTCTCGTCATCGGGCGCGGCGATACTCCTGACGCGGACGGCCGGTTCCGCCGTATTGCAGTGACATCCGGAGCGCGCCGCAGTCGACCAGGGCTGCGAGATGGCGCCGAGCGGTCGCCGCGGAGACTCCCACTCGGGCCGACACGTCGTCGGCGAAGAGCACCGAGTCCGGGCCGAACAGGTCGAGTATGCGCTGCTCGGTCGGTGAGGGGTTGTCGTTGCGCTTGGCGGTGGCAGGCTTCCCGAAGCGCAGCGCTCCGAGCGCTGAGTCGACGGCAGACTGATCGACGTCCGCGGAGTCCAGTACACGGCGGTACTGGATGTATCCGGCGAGGCGGCGCGCGAGGTCGGCGTCGGCGAAGGGCTTGATCAGGTAGCTCAGCGCGCCGGCGCGCATCGCCGACCGGACAGCGGCTGAATCGGTCTCCGCGCCGACGACGAAGCAGTCGCGATCGAGTTCGCCGATCAGGTCGATCCCCGAGCCGTCCGGCAGGTACACGTCGAGCAGCACCAGTTCGATCTCGGGATGGTCGGCCAGTGCCGTACGCGCCGCCGCGATGGAGCCCGCGCGAGCGACCACGCGGAAGCCCTGCACCGCGGCGACGATCGCGGAGTGCAGGGCCGCGACCCGGAAGTCGTCGTCGACCACGAGCACCCCGTAGTCGGTCTCAGTCATCAGATTCATCCTCCGCTGTCTGCTCTGTGGACTGCTCGGTCGCGATCACGCCGGGAAGGCCGGCCACCAGCACCGCGCCGTGACCTGATTCGCGGCCTCCGGGGTCCGCGACGCGCACTTCGCCGCCGATCCGTCGCGCCAACTGTCGCACGATCGACATCCCCATCCCGCGGCCGCCAGGGACCGCGCCTGTCTTGGTGGTGATCCCTTCGGCGAAGATCTGCTCGGGATCGGAGAAGGGGATGCCCGCGCCGGAGTCGGCGACGGTCACCCACAGCACCTCGCCGGGGCCGTCGTACGAGTCGGTGAGTATCTCGACCTCCACCTCGGCGTCGGTTGAGCCCGCGGCCGCCTCGATGGCGTTGTCGAGCAGGTTTCCGACCACGGCGGTGACGGTGACCGGATCGGTGAGGCTTCCGGTGACCCAGGTCTGGTCGCCGAGACGGAGGGAGACGCCGTGTTCGCGGGCGTGCGCCGCCTTCGCCTCGAGGAACGCGTGGAGGTGGGGTTCGGTGACGTTCTCGATGCCGTCGAGTCCGCCGCTCGCGCCGGTTCCGGTCAGTTCGTCGAGATAGTCGAGGGCGTCGTCGACATGCCCGTGCCGCAGGAGTCCGGCGAGCACGTGCATCCGATTCGCGGTCTCGTGTCGCTGGGCGCGGAGAGCAGTGCTCATCACCTGGATGGAGTCGATCTCGCGCGCCAGTGCTTCGAAGTCGGTGCGGTCGATCACCGACACCACCATGCCGAGGTCCTGCCCTTCGGTGATGATGCGGTGCGACGAGACCAGGACGATCCGGTCGCCGACAGTGGCGGCGATGGGATCTGGCGTCGGAGTGGACACGACTCGGCGAACCCGCGGCGTGAGGCCGATGCCGTCGACCGGGCGCCCCACCGGGTGGTGGAGGGACAGGAGTTCGCATGCGGTCTCGTTGGCCACACGCACCACGCCGGTCGCGTCGACGGCCAGCACGCCGTCCGACAAGGAGTGGAGTACGGCACCCTGGTTCCGGACGAGTTCGGCGAGTTGGTCGGGCTGCAATCCGAGGGTGAGGCGCTGCCAGCGCCGAGCGAGAAGGATCGATCCGATTGTGCCGATCGCCATGGCGCCGAGCGCGATCCAGACGGTGGTGAGGATGTCGCGGCGGGACTCGCCGGCGAGTTGACCGGTGGAGACGCCCACGCTCACCAATCCGATCACCTGTCCGCCGGCGCCACGGATGGGCACCTTGCCGCGGACGGATTCGCCGAGCGTGCCGCGGTCGGTCGTCAGGTCGGTCTTGCCGCTCAGAACGCGGTCGGCGTCGGTGGAGACGTGCTTGCCCAGCTCCACAGGGTCAGGATGGGCCAATCGCACGCCGTCGGCGTTCGCGATCACGATGAACAGTGCGGAGGTCGCGCGACGGACCGCTTCTGCCTGGCGCTGGACCGGTCCGTCGACCAAGTCTGTCGCCGGCAGCGACGTGCCCTGGTGGCTGCCGACGCCGGCGACCACGTCGGGGTCGACGGCGACGGTCTCGGCGATCGCGAGCGCCCGCTGCCCGTACTCTTCGCGAACCCGGTCGTCGGCCCCGGAGATCACCGCGCCGAAGCCGACGCCGAGGCTGACCGCGATGACGACCAACTGCAGCAGCAGCACCTGAGTTCGCAACCGCATGGCGACAGCCTAGTGTCGCGATAGCGCGTGCCACCGGGTCACAGCGGGATCGCGCCGATCAATCCGCCGACGACGAGCATCGCGAGCGAGACCAGTGCGGCGCGCCAGAGGACCTGCTTGTGATGGTCGGCGAGGCTCACTCCGGCGAGAGCGACCAGCAGCAGGATCGCCGGGACCAGCGGGCTCTGCATGTGGAAGGGCTGGCCGGTGATCGACGCCCGAGCCATCTCGGTCGGATCGATGCCGTATTCGGCCGCGGTCTTCGACAGAACCGGCAGCACGCCGAAGTAGAACGCATCGTTGCTCATCAGGAAGGTGAGCGGGATCGACAGGACGCCGATCACCACGGCCATATGCGGTCCCATCCAGGAGGGGATGCCGTCCGCGAGCCACCGAGCGATCGCGTCGACCATTCCGGTGCCGCTGAACACGCCGGTGAGCACGGCGGCCGCCAGCACCATGGCGACTACCGAGACGATGCTCGAACTGTGCCGGGTGATCGCCTCCTGCTGATCCTTCAGATGCGGGAAGTTCACTGCGAGGGCGATCGCGGCCGCGATCATGAAGAGAACCGGGATCGCGATGATGTCGGCGCCGAGCACGGCCAGCAGCGCCACCGTCAGCGCCGCGTTGACCCAGAACAGCTTGGGACGAAGAGTGGTCCGGGTGGGATTGAGGACGCAGGTGAGCGCCGAGTCTCCGTCGTTCGCGTCGTCCGAACCCCACGAGGAATCGGCTGCCGGCGTTCCGACAGCTTCGGCGGCGGTGATCGAGGCAGAGCCGCCGGTAGGCATGTCGTCGCGTCCGGCCCCGCGCGATGAGGCGAGCACCGATTCCCGGATCTCGATCCGCCCGATGCGGCGGCGCTCCAGCACACCGAGGTGGAATGCGAACGCGAAGACCACCAGCATGCCCGCCGCCAGCGCCGGAAGCATCGGCAGGAACACCGCGTTCGTATCGATCTTGAGGGCGGTCGCGGCGCGGGCGGTGGGGCCGCCCCAAGGCAGGATGTTCATCGTGCCGTTCGCGAGACCGGCGACCACGGTGAGCACGACCGGGGAGACGCCGAGCTTCAAGTACAGCGGGAGCAGCGCGGCGGTGGTGATGATGAAGGTCGTCGATCCGTCACCGTCGAGGGAGACGACGGCTGCGAGAGCCGCCGTGCCGACCACCAGGCGAGCGGGATCGTTGCGTACCAGTCGGACGATGAAGCGCACGATGGGGTCGAAGAGCCCGACGTCGATCATGAGTCCGAAGAAGATGATCGCGAAGAACAGCATCGCGGCGGTGGGGGCGAGGTCGGCGATGCCGTCCTTGATCATGTCGCTGACCCCGAGTCCGGCACCGGCGAACAGGGCGAACGCGACCGGGACGAGAATGAGCGCGACCACCGGTGTCGCGCGTTTGGTGATGATCAGGAACATGAAGGTGGCGACCATCGCCAACCCGAGCGCTACCAACATTGCGTGCTCCTTCGTGCCGTGAAGTTCCGGAAGGTCGTGTGACCCGCCACTTGAGCACTCTGGTCGTAACGTGAATCACAGTCGAGGTTGTGTGCGTTAGTCGCCTTTCGCGCATTGTGCGCAGGGCCCGTACAGCGCCGGCGTCGAACGCGTGGGCCTGTGGACAGCGGCCTGGGAGACGTCACGGTGCCCCGATAGCCTGTGACTCATGCGCGACGACAAACTGCTCACCCGGATCGGCGGTCTCCTGCGGCAGGCGGAGGGCACGGACAACGAGCACGAGGCGGAGGCGTTCATGGCGGCCGCTCAGCGGCTCGCGACGGCGGCCTCGATCGATCTCGCGATGGCCCGGGCGCACGATCCCGCAGCCAGGAAGGCCGCCGCGCCGATCACCCGGCAGATCGAGATCGGCAAGGCGGGCAAGCGGGGACTGCGGACATACGTGCAGTTGTTCGTGCAGATCGCACAGGCCAATGATGTGACATGCGACGTGGCGTCCAATTCCACCTTCGTGATCGCTTACGGCTTCGAGACCGACATCGACGCCTGCGAGGCGCTGTACACGTCGCTGGTGATTCAGATGGTGGCCGCGAGCGATGCGTACCTGAAGTCGGGGGCGTACAAGGGGGAGACCGCCAGGCAGATGGTCACCAAGACCGCGGGCTACCGCCGTCGACGTGTGGTCGAGGAGAAGGCGCTCTCGCCGATCACCGCCCGGCTCAACTTCCAATCGGCGTTCGCGGCACGGATCGGCACCCGGCTCCGCGCGGCGCGCGACGAACAGCAGCGGGAGACGGTGCGCATCGAGACCGAGAGCGGCCCGGCGCGCTCGGTCTCCTCGGCGGTCGCGCTGCGGGACAAACAATTGGAGATCAAGGACTTCTACCGCTCCGAATCGAAGGCCCGCGGAACGTGGCGTGCGAGCAGTGCCACGGCCGGGTACTCTTCGGCCGCGCGCCAGGCCGGCGACCGTGCCGGCCGGCGCGCGCGCATCGGCGCCGACCGGGAGTTCGGTGCGCCGCGCGGCGCGCTCGAATCGTGAGCCGCGACCAGACGCGCCGACGGCTGTACGACGCCGAGCGCCTGGTGTTGCGGATGTTCGAGCGGGCGGGCGGCGCGCATACGGTGCAGCTCGCCGGCACCGAACTGACGTTGCCCGCGGAGGCGAGGTTCGGCTCGGTGGACGACGTCTCCGCGTACGCCCGGCGCGTTCTGGCCCTGCCGTCGGTTCGGGCGGAGTTCACTCGGGCGATCGTCCCGGTCCGGGTTCGGACGAGACGAGGCGAACGTGCCGCGCACTACGAGCGGGCGACCGCGACCATCGCCGTCCCGGACTCGGCCGGCGGTCGCTGGGCACTGCGGGAACTCGTCGTCCTGCACGAGTTGGCGCATCACTTGGACGAGGTGGGCGCTCCGGCCCATGGTCCGGCGTTCGTCGGAGCTCTGATCGGGCTCGTCGAGCGGGTCCTCGGGCCCGAGGCAGCGTTGGTCTACCGCGTCGTCTTCGGCGACAGCGGACTGTCGGCGCGCTAACCCCGCTGCGCGGTCGCGGCGACGATCGGCACCGGGGCGGCACCGAGCTCGCCGTCGGTCTGGAAGGTCAGGTAGCTGGGCTTCGCCGGGTCCAGGACCAGCTGCTGACGGCGCCCGCGGGCCTTGATCAGGTCGGGGACGATCGTCAGATAGCGCGGCAGGCTCGCCGCGTACACGTCCACCCGCAGACGGTGGCCCGGGGCCAGGACCGCGTCCGTGGGCACGAGGTCGACGTCGATGCGGACCGGCTCGTCCGCGGGAACGGGCAGCCGGCGTGACCGCGTCAGGTAGTGGTACGCGTCGAGCAGCACGCCGTCGTCGGTGTAGGTGGACCGCGACGGGTCGAGCGCGCGGTTGGAGGCTGTGAGTGCGCCGTTGGTCAGCACGGTCGACGTCCCGTCGGGTGCGACGTCGTTGACCGTCACGGCCCAGATCCCCTCGTGCGCCGTCGTGGAGACGTTCAGACGCAGATTCATCTCGCCGGAGACCTGCGTCGGCCGGTCGACCGGCTCGCTGGTGAACGACAGGGCCGCCTCCTCCTGGAAGCGGGCATCGGTCGCGAAGCTGTCGCCGAGCACGATGGCCGCGCCCGCGGTCACCTGCGCGAGATCGCGGGAGACGAATCCGCGCAAGCTCGGCCGGATCCGCAGGGAGCGGCGCCGGGAGGCCGGTGAACTGCGCAGCGTGCCGTCGTGTTGCGCGTGCAGTGCGGTTCCGGTGGGCCCCTCGGTCAGGAACAGGCGCCGCGGTGCCACCTCCTGCCGGGGGAACGACGGTCCGCACGACCACGCGCCGCCCTGCTGTTCCAGGGTCACCGGTCCGTAGGCGTCGACTCCGTTCTCGACGCCCTTGAGCCAGCGGTCGAACCACGCCCGCTGGAGGACGTCGAGGCGGGGCGGTGCGAACGGGCGCTCGTGACCGAACCCCGGGTCGAGGTGGTAGCCGTCGGCGATGAGCGCCTGCTTGCGTCCGGGCTCCATCTGCAGCTTGGAGTAGACGCGCGTGGCACTGCGGCCGAAGAGATCGTGCCAGCCGCCGACCGTGAACGTGGGACACACGATGTTCTCGATCGCGGGATCGCGCTCGGCGAAGTACGGATCGTCGAAGATCCGGTCGTCTCGAGCGGTCAGGAAGCCCCACATCAGCGACGGCATCTCCGTGGCCGGAGACTTCACGCGCGCCGACAGCCACCGGTACGCGTCGCCGCGCAGCACGTCGGCGACGGCGGTGGCCGGGTTCGGCAGCCACTTGAGCCCGTTGACCAGTGCCAGCCACAGCGGGATGAAGGCCGACGGCATACCGCCGGTGATGTAGATGTCGCGGACCACGTCCTCGCTGCCCTCGACGGCGAAGACGGCTTTGAGTTCCTCGGGGCGGTGTCCCGCCGTCTGCAGGGAGTTGATGGCCGAATACGACCATCCGGTCATCCCGACGCCGTCGGCGTACCAGTCCTGAGCGCTGATCCAGTCGATCACCTCGAGGCTGTCCTGCTGTTCGCGGGAGCCGAGGATCTGCCATTTGCCGTGCGAGGTTCCCGTTCCCCGGACGTCCACCAGGACCTGTACGTACCCGGCGCGCACCAGATTCCGGTTGATGCCGAAGACGTCCCACAGCCCCTTGGAGAAGGTGCGCGTGATGCGCGTGGCGCCGGCGAGCGGCCCCTCGTCGGCGACCATCATCGCGCTGGCGGTCTGGACGGTCTTGCCGATCACGGGAGCGTGCAGTGCGTGGTCGAGCCCGTCCAGCACGGCCCGGTTATAGGGATTCATGTTCAGGATCGCCGGCAGGGGAGTGCGGATCGGCTGACCGAACCGATTCGCCGGCCGGACGAGCGTGGCGCGCAGGGTGACCCCGTCGCTCATGGTGAGACGAATGCTGCGGTCGATGTGAACGCGCGGATAGGGCTTCGGCCCGTCGACGGCTCGACGCCATTCGAGGCCGGCGACTCCGCCGGCGGCATCGCGGTAGTCGGGTGCCGGGATCAGAGCCGGACGTTCCTGCGGGACTGCGAATCCGCTCTGCCCCTCGGCCAGGCCGCCCAGGTCGTACTGAAGCGTCATTCTCACGTCCCCCCTTTGCATTCGTCACAGTGCGGGCTGGAGTCGGCCCGAGCGCATCGGTGTGGCGTGAGTCACGCGGGCGTCCTCCCTAATCTAAAACGATGCACAGCCAGATCGTTAATCCGGGGTTGCCGAACCGGTGTGCTCGCTTGACCCGATCGTGACCGAGACAGCCGCCTCGAGCAGGATTCCGGCCGAGATCTGAACGGAGAGATCCCGTTCGGGGACGCTCGACGACTTGACTGCGCCGCCGATCCTCTGCGCCGCGGCGCCGGTCGCGTCCGGCAGACGCGCCGGCCTGTGCCAGTCCGGTCCGAAGACCGGCAGTCCCTGCGGGTCGGTGGCGCGGTTGTCCCACGCGGCCTGTGCCGCGGTGAGGACCAGTCCCGCCGCCGCTGAACGCAGTTCGCCGGCGCCCGCCGCCTCACGGGGAAGGTCTGTCGCGACCAGTGCGAGATAGCGGGCGAGGATGCCGGCGAAGAGGCCGCCGTCCCCGCCGCCGGCGCCGCGAATCACACCGTCGACGGTCATGCGGTCGCCGACTGCTCGCAGGATCCGGTCGATGCAGTCCAGGTGCACGGGTGAACCGGTGAGGCGAAAGGCCTCGGTCTCGGCACCGAGGGCGACGCCCTGGCAGTAGGTGAAGACCGTTGAGTCCAGCTCACGCGTGCCGTCCGGCCGGGACCACACGCCGTCGGCGATCAATCCCGACGGCAGGCGCAGTTCGCGTTCGATCCAATCGGCCATCTCCACGGCACGGTCGGGTCGGCCGGTGCGGGCCAGCAGAATCGCGGCCGGACCGTTGGCGGGGGTGTTGAAGAACGAGTCGGTGGTCCGCCAGGGGATTCCGCCGCCGAGTTCGGGTGACCACGCGTCGTGCATCCGGTCCCGCAGCGTGTGCAGCGCCCGGCGGTGCGATGCGCCCGCGGTGTCGTGCAGATGGCGACCGGCGCGTTCGAGAGCCAGGCCCAGCCACGCCATGTCGTCGTAGTAGGCATTGGTCCAGTGCGCGACGTTCCGCACCCAGATCCCGCGCAGCAGCGCCGCGGCGTCGTCGGCGCAGCGCCGGTCCTCCCGGTGGACGGCGCCGTCGACGAGCAGGTCCACCAGATGGGCCTGCCACCAGTAGTTCCATGACGCTGTCAGGCGCTCGCGCGAGAGCGGTCGTCCGGGCATCGGCCAGGCGACCCGGCCGATGCGGGTGAACGGCAGCCAGCCGCCGACCCGGCGCAGGTGGCGAGCGGCGATCGCGGATTGTGCGGCGGCGGCTCGGTCCTGTGCCTGCACCTCGGCCGATTTGGAATCGGGGCTCATGCCGGTTAGCCTATTAGCCGGTGCAATGAGTCCGACGAGGTCGGACACTTTGCGTCAGTTCAACCAGAGACCGTTGGTTGTCGGAAGTGTTTCCGATCGAAGGCCCGATGCGAGTCGGCGGCCCACGCAGGATGAACGTGGTGAGACCATCTCACGGCCTTCGTGCCGTGCTGTGCGCGCCCCGTGCCTCCTGCCCGGGGCGTTTTTCATTTCTCGCGGACCCCTCGTCGAGCGCCCCGCCTCCCACTGCATTCTCTGGACAGAGGTGCCCCGGTACGCCGGGGCACGACGAATGTGACACGAGAGGAGGCGAAGTATGGCTAAGGCTGACAAGGTCTCTGCAGTTGCAGAGATCACCGAGCAGTTCAACGGTTCCACCGCTGCTGTGATCACGGAGTACCGCGGACTGACGGTGCCGCAGCTCCAGGAGCTGCGTCGCTCGCTCGGCGAAGGCGCTACCTACTCCGTCGCCAAGAACACCCTCGTCAAGCGCGCCGCTGCTGAGGCGGGCCTCGAGGGTCTCGACGACCTGTTCTCCGGTCCGACCGCGATCGCCTTCATCGAAGGTGAGCCGGTTGTGGCCGCCAAGGCGATCAAGACGTTCGCCAAGGACAACAAGAACCTGGTCATCAAGGGCGGCTTCATGGACGGCCGTGCGCTGTCCGTGGCGGAGATCGAGCAGATCGCCGACCTGGAGACCCGTGAGGTCCTGCTGGCAAAGCTGGCGGGCGCCATGAAGGGCAACTTGGCAAAGGCCGCAGGGCTGTTCACCCAGCCCGCATCGCAGGTCGCGCGGCTCGCCGCGGCCCTGCAGGAGAAGCAGGAAGCCGGCGGCGAAGCCGCGTAGCTCACTGCACTCTCCACTTCGGCTCCGGCCGATCACCCATGAACCAGCCTGCGACGCAGGCGCCCCCGTTCCGGCGGGGATCTAACGGAAGGACGCCATCATGGCGAAGCTCACCGCTGACGAGCTCATCGAGCAGTTCAAGGAACTGACCCTGCTGGAGCTCAGCGATTTCGTGAAGAAGTTCGAAGAGGTCTTCGAGGTCACCGCTGCCGCTCCGGTCGCCGTCGCCGCCGCCGGTGCTCCGGCCGCCGCTGCCGAGGCCGCTGCCGAGCAGGACGAGTTCGACGTCGTTCTCGAGTCGGCCGGCGACAAGAAGATCCAGGTCATCAAGGTCGTCCGCGAGGTCGTCTCGGGCCTGGGCCTGAAGGAGGCCAAGGATCTCGTCGAGGGTGCCCCGAAGGCTCTCCTGGAGAAGGTCAGCAAGGAAGACGCCGAGGCTGCCAAGGCCAAGCTCGAAGAGGCCGGCGCTTCGATCTCGCTCAAGTGATCTGATCGACGATCACGAGATCGCCGCATAGGCGATCGCCGAGGCGGGGCTCGCAGGGATACCTGCGAGCCCCGCTTTCGTCGTTCTCTCAGGCGGTTGTCGAGACGGCCGAAGCGACCGCCGGAGCGGCCGCTGAACGACCCCAGGGCGGGTGGTCTTCGCCCGAGGCGGGCCGGGGGCCGGGCCGACATCGCGGGCCACTGAGGGGCCGCTGGGCACACTTTCCGCTGGTGTGACGGGTATCTCGCTTCAGATCGGCGTTCGCTTTGGACCACGCCGCTTCTTTGGGTATTCTCAGGCCACCAAGATGTTACTAGCGGGTACAGCAACTTCGGAGCAGAGTTCGGCTCCCGACTCCGAAGTGTGACTTGAACCTCTGGTGCGTTAGAGTGACCGCAGCCACAGCCGTCCCAGGTCGGTGGCTGCGAAGACTCTGTAGGGGGAGCGAGGCGCCTCGCCTCACCTACGTGGTACCTAGAAAGGTCTGGAGGAACACTGTGGGTGTTGAGGTCAAGGTCGAGGGACTGACGAAGTCGTTCGGCTCACAGAACATCTGGCGAGACGTCTCGCTGACGCTGCCCGCCGGAGAGGTCAACGCCCTGCTCGGTCCGTCCGGTACCGGTAAATCGGTCTTCCTCAAGACGCTGATCGGCCTGCTGCATCCAGAGCAGGGCTCGGTCGTCATCGACGGCACCGACATCACCGAGTGCTCCGCCAAGGAACTCTACGAGATCCGCAAGCTGTTCGGTGTCCTATTCCAGGACGGCGCCCTGTTCGGCTCGATGACGCTCTACGACAACATCGCCTTCCCGCTTCGTGAACACACGAAGAAGAAGGAAGACGAGATCCGCCGCATCGTAATGGAGAAGGTGGAGCTGGTCGGTCTCGCGGGCGCCGAGGGCAAGCTTCCCGGTGAGATCTCGGGCGGTATGCGCAAGCGCGCCGGCCTGGCCCGCGCACTGGTCCTGGACCCGGAGATCATCCTCTGCGACGAGCCGGACTCGGGCCTCGACCCGGTGCGAACCGCATACATCTCGCAGCTGCTGATCGACATCAACGCCGAGATCGACGCCACGATCCTCATCGTCACGCACAACATCAACATCGCCCGCACCATTCCGGACAACATCGGCATGCTGTTCCGCAAGGAACTCGTCATGTTCGGCCCGCGCGAGCAGCTGCTCACCTCGGAGCAGCCGGTGGTCAAGCAGTTCCTCTCCGGCGACCGGTTCGGTCCCATCGGCATGTCCGAGGAGAAGGACGAGGCGGTCGCGGCGGCGGAGGCGGCAATGCAGGCCGCGGGTATCTCCGGCGGCGGCACCAAGGACGACTTCTCCGAGATCATCGCGCAGGTGCAGCCGAACCCCGGCATGCCGGTGCGCAAGGCGGCCATCCGCCACCGCGCGAACGTGCTGGCCATGCTGCCCTCGCTGCCGGAGAACGCTCAGGCCGCGATCCGCGCGTCGATCGCCGAGGAGGACGAGCGCGCCGCGCAGTCCCCCGAGTCCGTTGCGACGCTCGTGGCCCTCGCCAACACCGACTTCAGCGACCCCGCGGCAGTACAGGCCGCGCAGGACCAGGCTGACACCCAGGTGATCGAACGTCCGACCGACGTTCTCGCCACCGCGGCTGACGATGCTCAGACGCAACCGATCGATACCGCTGCGATCGAGACCGCCGTCAACCAGTCTGATGGACAGGGGAGTACCCAGGCATGACGAGTGCCACCTCGCGTGGCGTCGACAAACTGGCGAAGGCAGGTGAGGGCGCGCTTGCCCAAACCGGCAATATCGTCCAGTTGTTCGTCGACGTCGCCCGCCAGCTTTTCGTGCGGCCTTTCCAGTTGCGCGAATTCATTCAGCAGGCCTGGTTCATCGCCAGCGTCACGATTCTGCCGACCGCGCTCATCGCGATTCCGTTCGGCGCCATCGTCTCGCTGCAGACCGGCTCGCTGATCAAGCAGCTCGGCGCCGAGTCGTACACGGGTGCGGCGTCGGTGCTCGTCGTCGTGCAGCAGGGATCGCCGCTGGTGACCTCGCTGCTCGTCGCGGGAGCCGCTGGCTCGGCGGTCGCGGCCGATCTCGGCTCACGGACCATCCGTGAGGAGATCGACGCCATGGAGGTGCTCGGCATCAACCCGGTCCAGCGGCTGGTGGTGCCGCGCGTGCTGGCGATGGTGCTCGTCGCAGTCCTGCTCAACGGCCTCGTCGCCGTGGTCGGCATCGGCGGTGGCTACTTCTTCAACGTGGTCGTGCAGGGCGGTACGCCGGGTGCGTACCTCGCCTCGTTCGGCGCGCTCGCTCAGTTGCCCGACCTCTACATCTCGACGCTGAAGGCAGTGATCTTCGGTGTGATCGCGGGTGTGGTCGCGGCCTACAAGGGCCTCAATCCGAAGGGCGGCCCGAAGGGCGTCGGTGACGCGGTGAACCAGTCCGTCGTCGTGACCTTCCTGCTGCTGTTCTTCGCCAACCTGATCATTACTGCGGTCTTCCTGCAGATCGTTCCGCCGAAGGTAGGTTAGTGATGACTCGTGGTGTGACGATCGCCAAGAGCCGGCCGGAGTACCTGCTCTACGAGACCCGCAAGCAGCTCGGGCGTCCGCTCAAGCTCCTCGACGGCGCCGGCGAACAGATGTCGTTCTATGCGCGCACGCTCGCCTGGATCCCGCGGACCCTGGTGCACTACACCCGAGAGGTGATGCGCCTGCTGGCCGAGGTCGCCTTCGGTTCGGGAGGTCTGGCCGTCATCGGCGGCACGGTCGGCGTGATGGTCCTGATGTCGGGATTCACCGGCGTCGTGGTCGGTATGCAGGGCTACGCGGCCCTCGACCAGATCGGTTCGCAGGCACTGACCGGCTTCTTGTCGGCGTACGTGAACACCCGTGAGGTGGCACCCCTGGTGGCCGGTCTCGCATTGTCGGCGACGGTCGGCTGCGGCTTCACCGCTCAGCTCGGCGCCATGCGGATCTCCGAGGAGATCGACGCGCTCGAGGTGATGGCAGTGCCGTCGATTCCATTCCTCGTCAGCTCCCGGGTCATCGCCGGCTTCATCGCAGTGATCCCGCTGTACGTGCTCGGCCTGATGGCCGCCTACCTCGCCTCGCGCGTGGTGAACACGGTCTTCAACGGTCAGTCGACCGGTTCGTACGACCACTACTTCAATCTGTTCCTGCCACCCGTCGACGTCCTGTGGTCGTTCGGCAAGGTGCTGATATTCGCGTTCGTCATCATCATGATCCACTGCTACTACGGCTACTTCGCCAGCGGCGGGCCCGCCGGCGTGGGTGTGGCCGTCGGTCACGCCGTGCGAACGGCGCTGGTGCTGATCGCGGTGATGGACTTCTTCCTGGGCCTGGCGATCTGGGGTACGACCACGTCGATCCGAGTGGGAGGTTAGGAAACGTGGGGACGCTCAAACGCAGGCTCCTGGGCCTGTTGTTCTTCGTCGTCGTCATCGGTCTGCTGGCGGTCTCGGTGCTCAAGTTCCGGGGGACGTTCGACGACTATTCGACGGTGACGCTGCGTACGGACAACGCGGGCAACTCGCTGGTCAAGAACGCCGACGTGAAGGCCAACGGGGTGGTCGTCGGCTCGGTGCGCAATGTGGACGTGGAGCCCGGCGGCAAGGTCAACGTCGAACTCGGCATCAATCCCGACCAGATGCACAATCTCCCCGACGGCACCACGGCCCGGGTGCTCCCGAAGACACTGTTCGGTGAGCGGTACATCGCTCTGCAAATCCCGGAGAGCTCGGACGGCGGCACGCTGAAGGACGGATCGGTGATCCTGACCGACCCGAAGGGCAACTCGCAGGAGGTCGAGGATCTCTTCGACGCGCTGCTCCCGGTCATCAAGGCGATCCCGCCGGAGGACCTCAACGTGACGCTGAGCGCGATCTCGCAGGCGATCGGCGGCAAGGGCCACCAGATCGGCGAGATCGTCGATCGGCTCAACACGATCTTCACGCGGGTCAACGCGAACATGACCGATCTGCAGGGCACCATCCGCGGACTGGCGTCGTTCTCGCAGACCTACTCCGAAGCGGTGCCGGACATCATCGACGCGCTCGACAACCTGCGCATCACCGGTAACACCGTGGTGGAGCGGCAGGGCGATCTTCGGTCGACCATCCAGACGCTGAGCGTGGCCGCGGTGGACACGACCAAGTTCCTCAAGGCCAACAAGAAGGACATGCTGAACCTGTTCATCGACTCCGAGCCCTTCCTGAAGGCTGCGGCGCGCCAGTCGCCGACCTTCGGCTGCATGTTCCACAACTTCGCCACGATCGTCCCGAAGGTGGGCCCGATCGTCGGCAAGGGCACCGCCAACCCCGGCGTCCACGTGAACCTGCAGTTCGTGAACCCGCGCGGCCGGTACCTGCCCAACCAGGACGAGCCCCGGCTGCTGTGGGTGGATCCGCCCGCCCGCTGCTACGAGCCCGCAACCAACGGCCGCCCGTTCCCGCAGTACCCCGGCGGCGGTGTTCCCGACGGCTCGTACCAGCCGCCGTCGCGTAACCCGGGTCCCAAGACCTGGCCGGATCTGCCTCAGCCGCAGTTCAGCGGCACGCCGAGCGGCACCGTGTCGGAGACCGACTACCAGCGCCAGATGCAGGTGCTCTACGGGGCGTCGTCGGGTGTGAGCCCGGAGCAGGTGCCGCTGTGGGTGACCTCCATCGGTGCCGGATCGCTGCAGGGAGCGCAGGTGACCGTCAAATGAGAGGCGTCGTCGCACCCCTGGTGAAGCTGATCATCTTCGCCCTCATCACGATCTTCGCCACCGCGATGCTCGGTCTGACCATCGCCAACGCCGGCTCCGGCGGCAAGGCGAGCTTCAAAGCCGTGTTCGACGACGCGGCCATGCTGAACCCCGGCGACGATGTCCGCATCGCGGGCGTCCGCGTCGGCCAGGTCGAGAGCGTGGAGATCACCGACCGCAACAAGGCGCTCGTAGGATTCAGCGCCGACCGTGATCGGCTGCCCAAGGGCACCCAGCTGTTCATCCGGTACCGCAACCTGACGGGACTGCGTTACATGGCGCTGGAGAAGGGGCCCGGATCGGCGAACGACACCGTCGGCGCCGGATACACCTTCACCAACTCGCCCACGCATCAGAGCACGCACGACGCGGTGAACCTGACCGAGCTGTTCAACGGTTTCCGTCCGCTGTTCAAGCAGATCACCCCGGAGGACATCAACAAGCTCGCCGAGACCATGATCAAGGTCTTCCAGGGCGACATGGACACCACCATCGGCGACCTGATCAGCGACACCGCCGGACTCACCAACGCCCTGGCCGACAAGGACAAGGTGATCGGAGAGATGATCACCAACCTGACCAAGGTGCTCAACACGGTGAACCGGAACGACGACCAGTTCACCAGCCTCCTGGTGAACACCGAGAAGCTCATCACCGGGCTCGCGGCTCAGCGCGGGTCGGTGGGATCGGCGATCACGTCGGTGTCGAACCTGACCACGGTGACCGGTTCGATCCTGAGCAAGACGCGACCGGCCATCCAGGGCGACATCGCGGGGATCAAGTCGCTGTCGGACCAGCTGAACTCGCGCGACGACGACATCGAGAAGGCGCTGACCAACCTTCCGGTCAAGCTGCAGAAGATCGGCCGGGCCGCGACCTTCGGCTCCTGGTTCCAGTTCTATCTGTGCGGCATCGACGTCGTCGCGGGCAACGGTAAGTCCACCCTGCTGACGCAGCCGGTGGTGCCGCTGCCGAACATCAACCACGTCCTCTACACCAGCGCCGCCACGCGATGCTGGCGCGACATGAAGCCCGGGGGGTGAGCATGACCGACCGACAGAACACACCCGACGGGCAGCCGGAAGTTCCGACGACGCCTAAGAAGAGCCGACGGTTCGCCGGCCGACGGAGTGCGACGAGCATCGGCGCACTCGGTCTGCTGATCCTGATCATGGCCGCGGTGTCGTCCTTCTACCTGAAGGACCTGCCGCTGCTGGGCGCGGGCGCGCGCTACACCGCGCAGTTCTCCGAGGCCGCCGGGCTCAAGGCGGGCAACGAGGTCCGTGTCGCCGGCGTCAAGGTGGGCGAGGTGACCGAGGTCGCGCTCGACAACGACAAGGTCGACGTCACCTTCACCGCGAACAACACCTGGATCGGCAACCAGACGCAGGCGTCTATCCAGATCAAGACGGTGCTCGGCCAGAAGTACCTGGCGCTGAACCCGCGCGGCAGCGAACTGGCCGACCCCCGGGTCAAGCTCACCGACACGGTCGCGCCGTACGACGTCATCGAGGCCTTCGGTGACGCGGCCGATCAGATCGAGAACGTCGACACCGACGAGGTCGCGAAGTCGCTGCGGACGCTGTCGGCCGCCTTCTCCGGCACCAACGCCGACGACATCAACTCGTCGTTGACCGGCATCTCGCGGCTGTCGAACACGATCGCGAGCCGCGACCAGGAGGTGCAGCGGCTGCTGAAGGCGACCAAGGACGCCTCCAAGATCCTCGCGGACCGGAACGAGGAGTTCACCCGGCTGATCGCCGGCGCCGGCGTCCTGCTCAAGGAACTGAACAACCGGCAGAAGAGCATCTCGGCTCTGCTCGCGAGCACCACCACGCTGAGCAAGTCGCTCAGCGGCATCGTGAAAGACAACGAGGCGCAGATCGGTCCCGCACTCGATTCCCTCAAGGGCGTGACCGACATGCTGACCAGGCAGAACAAGAATCTGCGCGACACGATCACGTACATGGCGCCGTTCTACCGCGTCTACGCGAACGTGCTCGGCAACGGTCGCTGGTTCGAGGCGACGGTCACCAACCTGCTGCCGCCCGCACTGCCGCAGCAGAACACGACCAGGCTGCCGAACATGACTAAGAATCTGAACAACGGTGGAACGGGGGCCGGCGGATGACGGAGTCAGGTCAGACCTCCGGTCTGTTCAACAAGCGCAACATCGTCTACGGCGCACTCGGTCTGGTGCTCGTCCTCATCATCGCCGCAGGCGGCTGGTGGGCGTCGACCCTGATCGGCACCACCAAGGTGCACGCCACGTTCACCAGCGCGGTGGGCATCTACAAGGGCAGCGACGTCCGGGTGCTCGGCGTCGACGTCGGCAAGGTCACCGACGTGACCCCGCGCGGCGACGTGGTCGAGGTCGACATGCGGGTGAACCGCGGTGTGAAGCTCCCGGCCGATGTCAAGGCCGTGCAGATCATCCCGTCGATCGTCGCCGACCGCTACGTGCAGCTCACCCCCGCCTACTCCGGCGGGGCGCAGGCGGGAAGCGACGTGACGCTGTCGACCAAGCAGACCAAGGTGCCGGTGGAGATCGACGCGATCTACGCCAACCTTCAGAAGCTGTCGAAGTCGCTCGGACCCGAGGGCGCGAATCAGAACGGTGCCGTCACGGACTTCGTGGACGTCTTCTCGAAGAATCTGGACGGCAACGGCGCGAAGCTGGGCGAGGCGATCACGAACCTGTCCAAGGCCGCGGGAACGCTGTCCGACGGCAGCACCGACCTGATGAGCACGATCCGCAACCTGAACGTCTTCGTGGGTGCGCTGAAGGAGAACGACGCGCAGGTCCGGCAGTTCAACAGCCAGATGGCCTCGTTCAACACCTTCCTGGCCGGCGAGCGCGACCAGCTGGGCAAGGCGCTCGACAGCCTGTCGTACGCGCTGGGCGATGTCGCGACGTTCATCTCCGACAACAACGACAAGATCGGTCAGGCCGTCCGCGACCTGCAGCCGACGGGTCAGGCGCTGCTGGACAACAAGGATCACCTGCTCGAGATCCTCACCGTCCTGCCGGTCACGATCAGTAACCTGATCAACGCCTACGACGCGGAGTCGGGCACCGTCGCGATGCGCGTCAACATCCCGGAGTTGCAGGACCCGCTGGCCGCCGGCTGCCGGTTGCTCGACTTGGGCAAGCTGCTGCCCGGCAATCCGATGGCCGTCGACTTCAGCCGCAAGCTCGCGCCGCTGGTCAACAACTGCAAGAACGTCGCCACGCAGATCACGAAGGGCGTTCTGGAACCGGTGCTGCCGGTGCTGCCCTTCGGAATCATGAGCGGTGACAAGGAGCAGAAGAACCCGGCACCGGGTACCGTCCCGGGCAATCCGGACCCGAGTCTTCCTGGAGGACAGCGATGAAGGTGAAACTGTCGACGCGAGCCCGCGTCGCCGGTATGGGTGCCGCACTCGCGACCGTTCTCGCGGTGACCACCGGTTGCTCCGGTATCCAGTCGGTACCTCTGCCGGGCGGTGTGGACGTGGGGTCGAACCCGCGGACCTACAAGGTGGTGTTCAACAACATCCTGGACCTGGTCCCGCAGTCGGTCGTGAAGATGGACGGCATTCCGGTCGGCCAGGTCACCAAGGTGGAGGTGCCCACCGGTGCCTGGGATGCGCTGGTGACGATCAAGGTCAAGAACAGCGTCGATCTCTCCGACGAGGCCTCGGCCTCGGTTCAGCAGACCAACCTGCTCGGCGAGAAGTTCGTGGCGCTGTCCGAGCCGCAGGGCGTGACAGCGCAGACGCCGCGTCAGCCCGAGTCGGAACCCATCCAATCGGACCGCACCCGCACCGTCACCGATATCGAGCAGTTGCTCGGCGCACTGTCGATGCTGCTCAACGGCGGCGGCATCAACCAGCTCGAGCCGATCATCACCTCACTGAACGAGGCGCTCGGCGACCGGCCGAACACGGTGCGCTCGCTGCTGAAGCAGTCGGAGAAGTTGATCGACAGCCTCAACAAGCAGCGCGACGACATCATCAGCGCGATCGACGGCGTCAGCAAGCTGTCGGCGCGTGCCAATCAGCAGACGGCTCAGATCGAGCGGATCCTGAACCAACTGCCTGCGGGTGTGAAGGTGCTCGAGGAGCAGCGCCCGCAGTTCGTTGACCTGCTCACCAAGCTCGACGATCTGGGCCAGGTCGGCACCGACATCCTCGGCAAGGCGCACGATCAGATCATCACCGACCTGAAGGCGCTGCGCCCGATCCTGTCGGAGCTCGCGAAGTCGGCACAGGACGCGGTCACCGCGTTGCCGCTGATGCTGACCCATCCCTTCCCGGACGATCTGCTGCCCGGTGTGCACGGCGACTCGACCAACCTGTTCGCGACCCTCGACCTCCGGCTGCTGAATCAGCTCGAAGCGCTCGGCGTGGGACAGGGCAAGCCGGTGTACCAGGCGCCGACCGTCAGCCCGCCGAAGATCGACCCGAACAACCCGTACATCAACGGCAACGGACCCCGCTGGGGCTGGCCGACGATCTCGCTGCTTCCGCCGGCGGCCAACTCGCGGAAGGGTCCGAACACTCCTCCGTCGGGTGGCACGTACCCGATGAATCCGTCGTCGGGGACCGCCCAGAGCAAGTCGGGCCAGAAGAACTCGGTGCAGAAGAAGCCGTCGGACAAGAAGGCTCAGTACTCGCCGATGCCGTCGGGAGACGAGAACTTCCTGGACGGGCCGCTGCGGATGCTCGGAGGTGGTGACCAGTGACCAGTCGTCTCGTCAAGATTCAGCTGATCGTCTTCGTGGTGATCGGTGTGCTGGCGATCGTCTACGTCGGTGCCAAGTACGCCCGGCTCGACAAGCTGGTCGGCGTCTCCACCTACAAGGTGACCCTGCACATGCCCGACGCGAGCGGCATCTTCACCAACGCGGAGGTGACCTATCGGGGAGTGCCGGTGGGTCTGGTCGGTGACATGAAGATGGTGCCGAACGGCGTGGACGTGACGCTGGACATGAACTCCGGCGCACCCAAGGTCCCCGCCTCGGCTCAGGCGGTGCTGGCGAACCGATCGGCGATCGGTGAGCAGTTCATCGACCTGCAGCCCAAGACGAGCGCGGGGCCCTACCTGGAGAACGGATCGCGCATCCAGGGCGCCGAGACGCCCCCGAAGCTGCAGGACGTCATCGCCGACACGATCAGCCTCACCAAGACCATTCCGGTCGATCAGCTGAGTAGTGTGATCCGGGAACTCGGCACGGCGTTCAACGGCAAGGGCGAGGACCTCACGCACTTGATCTCGTCACTGGACAAGCTGTCGAAGGACGGCGTCCGGAACATCGAACCGATCACGCAGCTGCTGCAGAACTCCAATGTGGTGCTGTCGACGCAGGCCGACCAGTCCGACGAGATCCTCGCATGGTCGAAGAATCTCGACCGGGTCTCCGCCCAGCTGGTGAGTTCGGATCCGGCGATCCGCCGCATTCTGACGAACGGCCCGCCGGCGGGCACCGCGCTCTCGACCTTCCTGCAGGACAACGGTGCGGATACCACCAAGCTGATCCATCAGCTCGGCGGAACCGTTCACGCGGCGGCGCCGGCGTCGTTCGCCACCGGTGCCACCTTCGCGATGCTGTCGGCATTGTCGGCGGGCAGCCACAGCGCCGCTCCCGGCGACGGCCAGATCCACTTCGGCATCGTTCTGGAGACCGGCAACCCGGTGAGCTGCACCAAGGGCTACGAGAGCACGTGGGCGATGATCGCCGAGATGAAGAAGCGCAACCCGAACTTCGACGTCAATTACGACGATTTCCCGTTCAACACGAAGGCCAACTGCAACGTGCCCGAAGGGAACCCCACGTCGGTCCGCGGTGCCAACCGCGCCGCGCTGGCGAATCCGTACATCGCACAGCCGTGGGACAACACGCCGAAGAAGGATCCGGACAAGTTGAACCTGAATCCGCTCGCGACCCAGCTGGCCGCTCTGATGGGTGTGCATCCGAAGTGACGCCCGGCCGATCCGTCGCCGTCTCCGCGGCGGCGACGGATTGGCACGGCGTGCCTCGCGATGACTACAGTTGCGCTCGATGACACACGAAGACACCAGCCAGCCGCAGGACGAACCGGTGGACGCCGCGACGTCCGCCGAGCCTCCCGTCGCGTCCGAATCCGCTGAGGCGGACACCGTCGAGGTGAAGTCCGCTGAGGCAGAGACCGCTGAGGTGGAGACCGCTGAGGCAGACGTCGACGATGCTGCTGCGGACGACGCTGCCGAGGACGACGCAGCCGCGCCGAAGCGTTCCCTGCGGTTCTGGTCCCGGTGGTCCAGCGGCACCGAGGAGGCCGACACCGACGACGCGTCCGCGCGGTCGCCCATCGCCTCCTTGGCACTGGCTGCCGCCGTCGCGGCACTCATCGCTGCGGTGGTGTGTCTCGGATACTTCGGCTACACGGGGATCCGCGCATACACGGTCGACTCGGAGGCCGATCAGCTCCGCAACGAGTCGGTCGATGCGGCCGAGCAGGCCGTCCTCAACATCACCGCGGTGGACCCCAAGGACACCGCGGGCTGGAAGAAGCGTCTGGAGTCGTCGCTCACCGGAGATGCCCTCAAGCAGGTGAACACCGGCGTCGTGGCCGACGTCGAGCAGCGTGTCGCGGCCTCCGGGGGACAGGTCGGCAAACTCGAGTCGCGTATCACGCGCAGCGCCACCACGGAGCTGAGCACCGACGACGACACCGCCACCGTTCTGGTGTTCGCGAACGTCGCATCGACGATCCCCAATCAGCCCGTCGCGCAGCAACAGATGGGCTTCCTCCTGACGATGGTCGACGTCGACGGTGTGCGTAAGGCGACCAAGGTGGTCGCGCTGAACCCGATCGACTACACCGACACCGGCTCCGGGGTGTCGACCGCGCCCGGCCAGGGCACCGCGGACCAGTCGCAGGACTCGCAGCCGCAGGAGGGTGGAAACTGATGGCCGGCGGACGTCCGAACAAGCCCGGATCCGGAAAGCGGACACCGAAGGTCGCGGGCCGCGCGGCGCCGCGCGTCACGGTATCGAGGCCGGTGCAGGCCGACACAGACGCGCAGATGCAGCACTCGACGGTCCCTACCGAGCCCGTCGACACCGCCGGAACCACCGTGTCCGGCGTGGAGCGCAAGCGCCAGGTGGCCGCGGAGAAGGCGGCCCGGGAAGAGGCCGCCGCCGCTGCCCTGAACCAGGGGCGCCCCCCGCGCGACACCTCGTCGACACTCCGGCTCGCGGCGATCACCGGGGCCGTCGCCGTCGTACTCGGCGTCATCGCCACCGTCCTCGCATTCCACCCCGGTGTCACCGTGAGCGACAACCGTGCGTTCGTCGACCAGCGCGAGACCGACAAGGTGCTCAGCCAGGCGCGGGCCGGCGCGTGCGCGCCCTTCCAGTTCGACTACAAGAAGCTCGACCAGTGGGCCGCGTCCACCCGCGACACCTTCACCGGTGGAGCGCTCGACCAGTTCGAGACCTTCTTGAAGACGAACCGCAGTGTCATCGAACAGTCCAAGACGGCGTCGGAGTGCCAGATCGACGCTCTCGGCCTGTCGGACCTCACCGATGATCGCGCGGTGGTGGTCGGCACACTGATCGTGAGCACCTCGCGGGACGGCGTGATCGCCGACTCCCAGGTGCCGCATGTCCAGTACACCTTGACCAAGGACGATGGCGGGAATTGGAAGATCAGCGAAGTCGGACAGTTCTGATCGAGGGCGCTGAACAGGCTTTTCTGACCGATTCGGCGCGTTTCGCTTGACGTGACAGCCTCGGCACGTCACGCTGTCACAAGTTGATTGTCTCCAGGTAGGCAGCCGTCGACAATCATTCTCCGGCAGGGGTATACCCATTGCCATAGATATCTGATACAGTTGGACGTTGCGCTGGCTGCCTCCTGTCCGCTGATCGATCATCCTTCCAGCCCTCCCTCCGGGGACGGTTCTCGGGTGTGATGTTTGTGCAGGTCGCACGACCACCGCAGGCCACCATGGCCACGCACCGAGAAACTTCGTGTTGGAAGGACGCATCTTGGCACTCGACCGCCAGTCCACCTCAACCACAGCGGGAATCATCCCGGGCGCGCCGCACCGCGCTTCCTTCGCCAAGATCGACGAGCCGCTCGAGGTTCCGGGTCTGCTGGATCTGCAGCTCGACTCGTTCGAATGGCTTGTGGGTACGCCCGAGTGGCGCGCAAAGGCGATTGCACGGGGTGAGGAGAACCCGGTCGGCGGACTCGAGGAAGTCCTCCGCGAACTCTCGCCGATCGAAGACTTCTCGTCCTCGATGTCGCTGTCGTTCTCTGATCCGCACTTCGACGAGGTCAAGGCCTCGATCGATGAGTGCAAGGACAAGGACATGACCTACGCGGCGCCGTTGTTCGTCACCGCGGAGTTCATCAACAACAACACCGGTGAGATCAAGTCGCAGACCGTCTTCATGGGCGACTTCCCGATCATGACCGACAAGGGCAGCTTCATCATCAACGGCACCGAGCGTGTCGTGGTGAGCCAGCTGGTCCGCAGCCCCGGCGTCTACTTCGACTCCACGATCGACAAGACCACCGAGAAGACGCTGCACTCGGTGAAGGTGATCCCGGGCCGCGGCGCCTGGTTGGAGTTCGACGTCGACAAGCGCGACACCGTGGGTGTCCGCATCGACCGCAAGCGTCGTCAGCCGGTCACCATCCTGCTCAAGGCACTCGGCATGACCAACGAGGACATCGCCGAACGCTTCGGCTTCTCCGAGATCATGATGTCGACCCTGGAGAAGGACGCGACCACCAATCAGGACGAGGCCCTGCTCGAGGTCTACCGCAAGCTGCGTCCGGGTGAGCCCCCGACCAAGGAGTCCGCGGAGAGCCTGCTGGAGAACCTGTTCTTCAAGGAGAAGCGCTACGACCTCGCTCGCGTCGGCCGCTACAAGATCAACAAGAAGCTCGGCCTCACGGCGAACCCGATGGTCGGCGAGTCCACGCTGACCACCGAGGACATCATCGCCACGGTCGAGTACCTGGTGCGCCTGCACGAGGCCGACCCCAACATCACCACCATGATGACCGTCCCGGGCGGCGTCGAGGTGCCGGTCGAGGTCGACGACATCGACCACTTCGGCAACCGCCGGCTCCGCACCGTGGGTGAGCTGATCCAGAACCAGATCCGCGTGGGCCTGTCGCGTATGGAGCGGGTGGTGCGTGAGCGCATGACCACCCAGGACGCCGAGGCGATCACCCCGCAGACGCTGATCAACATCCGCCCCGTGGTCGCGGCCATCAAGGAGTTCTTCGGAACCAGCCAGCTGTCGCAGTTCATGGACCAGAACAACCCGCTGTCGGGGCTGACGCACAAGCGTCGTCTCTCGGCGCTGGGTCCGGGCGGTCTGTCGCGTGAGCGCGCCGGCCTCGAGGTCCGCGACGTGCACCCCTCGCACTACGGCCGCATGTGCCCGATCGAGACCCCCGAGGGTCCGAACATCGGTCTGATCGGTTCGCTCTCGGTGTACGCGCGGGTGAATCCGTTCGGCTTCATCGAGACCCCGTACCGCAAGGTGGTCGACGGTGTGCTGACCGACGAGATCGAGTACATGACCGCCGATGAGGAGGATCGCTACCTGATCGGTCAGGCCAACACCAACTACGACGCCGACGGCACCATCACCGACGAGCGCGTCCTGGTCCGCATCAAGGGCGCCGAGGTGGAGTTCGTTCCGGCCAAGTCGGTCGAGTACCTCGACGTGTCGCCGCGCCAGATGGTGTCGGTCGCCACCGCGATGATCCCGTTCCTCGAGCACGACGACGCCAACCGTGCGCTGATGGGCGCCAACATGCAGCGCCAGGCGGTGCCGCTGGTCCGCAGCGAGGCGCCGCTGGTCGGCACCGGCATGGAGCTGCGTGCGGCGGTCGACGCCGGCGACGTGATCGTCACCGGCAAGACCGGTGTCGTGGAGGAGGTCTCCGCCGACTTCATCACGGTGATGGCCGACGACGGAACGCGCGACAGCTACCGTCTGCGCAAGTTCGAGCGCAGCAACCACGGCACGTGCGCCAACCAGGTGCCGATCGTCGACGAGGGTCAGCGGGTGGAGGCCGGTCAGGTCCTGGCCGACGGCCCCTGCACCGACCAGGGCGAGATGGCGCTGGGCAAGAACCTGCTCGTGGCGATCATGCCGTGGGAGGGCCACAACTACGAGGACGCGATCATCCTGTCGCAGCGCCTCGTGGAAGAGGACGTGCTCACCTCGATTCACATCGAGGAGCATGAGATCGACGCCCGCGACACCAAGCTCGGTGCCGAGGAGATCACCCGGGACATCCCGAACGTCTCCGACGAGGTGCTGGCCGATCTCGACGAGCGCGGCATCGTCCGCATCGGTGCCGAGGTCCGCGACGGCGACATCCTGGTCGGCAAGGTCACGCCGAAGGGCGAGACCGAGCTCACCCCGGAGGAGCGCCTGCTGCGCGCGATCTTCGGTGAGAAGGCTCGCGAGGTCCGCGACACCTCGCTGAAGGTGCCGCACGGCGAGACCGGCAAGGTCATCGGTGTCCGCACGTTCAGCCGCGACGAGGACGACGACCTGGCGCCCGGCGTCAACGAGTTGGTCCGCGTCTACGTGGCGCAGAAGCGCAAGATCCAGGACGGCGACAAGCTGGCCGGCCGCCACGGCAACAAGGGCGTCATCGGCAAGATCCTCCCGCAGGAGGACATGCCGTTCCTGCCCGACGGCACCCCGGTCGACATCATCCTGAACACCCACGGTGTTCCGCGTCGTATGAACATCGGCCAGATCCTCGAGACCCACCTCGGCTGGGTGTCGAAGGCCGGCTGGAACATCGACACGGAGAAGCTCGAGGAGGAGTGGGCCAAGCGCCTGCCCGAGGCGATGCACTCGGCTCCGCCGAACACGAACACCGCGACCCCGGTGTTCGACGGTGCGAAGGACGACGAGCTCGCGGGTCTGCTCGGTTCCACCCTGCCGAACCGCGACGGTGAGGTCATGGTGGGTCCGGACGGCAAGGCGACGCTGTTCGACGGTCGTTCCGGCGAGCCCTTCCCGTACCCGGTCTCGGTCGGCTACATGTACATCATCAAGCTGCACCACCTGGTGGACGACAAGATCCACGCGCGTTCCACCGGTCCGTACTCGATGATCACCCAGCAGCCGCTCGGCGGTAAGGCCCAGTTCGGCGGCCAGCGCTTCGGTGAGATGGAGTGCTGGGCGATGCAGGCCTACGGCGCCGCCTACACCCTGCAGGAGCTGCTGACCATCAAGTCGGACGACGTCGTCGGCCGCGTGAAGGTGTACGAGGCCATCGTCAAGGGCGAGAACATCCCCGAGCCGGGCATCCCGGAGTCGTTCAAGGTGCTCCTGAAGGAGCTCCAGTCGCTGTGCCTCAACGTGGAGGTCCTCTCCAGCGAGGGCACCGCCATCGAGATGAGCGACACCGACGACGAGGACCTCGAGCGCGCTGCTGCCAACCTTGGCATCAACCTGTCGCGCAACGAGTCCGCCACGGTCGACGATCTCGCCAACTGATCCTCACCTGACTAGAAGAGACACTGAAAGGCAACTAGTGCTCGACGTCAACTTTTTCGACGAACTGAAGATCGGCCTTGCGACGGCCGACGACATCCACAACTGGTCGTACGGTGAGGTCAAGAAGCCGGAGACCATCAACTACCGCACGCTCAAGCCCGAGAAGGACGGCCTGTTCTGCGAGAAGATCTTCGGACCGACTCGCGACTGGGAGTGCTACTGCGGCAAGTACAAGCGCGTGCGCTTCAAGGGCATCATCTGTGAGCGCTGCGGCGTCGAGGTGACCAAGGCCAAGGTGCGCCGTGAGCGCATGGGCCACATCGAGCTGGCCGCTCCGGTCACGCACATCTGGTACTTCAAGGGTGTGCCGAGCCGGCTGGGCTACCTGCTCGACCTGGCGCCGAAGGATCTCGAGAAGATCATCTACTTCGCCGCCTACGTGATCACCGCCGTCGACGACGAGCTGCGTCACGCCGAGCTCTCGACCCGCGAGGCCGAGATCGGTGTGGAGCGCAAGGCGATCCTCGACGATCTCGAGGCCGCTCTCGCCGAGCGTCAGCAGAAGCTCGAGGCCGATCTGGCCGAGCTCGAGGCCGAGGGCGCCAAGGCCGACGCCAAGCGCAAGGTCCGCGACGCCGCCGAGCGTGAGCTCAAGCGCATGCGTGACCACGCGAACCGCGAGGTCGAGGCTCTCGACGAGATCTGGGACAAGTTCACCAAGCTCACCCCGGGCGATCTGATCGTCGACGAGCGTCTGTACCGCGAGCTCGAGGACCGTTTCGGCGAGTACTTCACCGGCTCGATGGGCGCCGAGGCCATCAAGAAGCTGCTCGAGAACTTCGACATCGAGGCCGAGGCCGAGTCGCTGCGCGAGACGATCCGCAGCGGCAAGGGCCAGAAGAAGCTGCGCGCGCTGAAGCGGCTGAAGGTCGTGGCGGCGTTCCAGCAGTCCGGCAACTCGCCCCAGGCGATGGTGCTCGACGCCGTGCCGGTGATCCCGCCGGAACTGCGCCCGATGGTTCAGCTCGACGGTGGCCGCTTCGCGACCTCCGATCTGAACGATCTGTACCGCCGTGTCATCAACCGCAACAACCGTCTCAAGCGACTGATCGACCTCGGTGCTCCCGAGATCATCGTCAACAACGAGAAGCGGATGCTGCAGGAGTCGGTGGACGCGCTGTTCGACAACGGCCGTCGCGGCCGTCCGGTCACCGGGCCGGGCAACCGCCCGCTGAAGTCCCTGAGCGATCTGCTCAAGGGCAAGCAGGGCCGATTCCGTCAGAACCTGCTCGGCAAGCGCGTCGACTACTCGGGCCGAAGCGTCATCGTCGTCGGCCCGCAGCTCAAGCTGCATCAGTGCGGCCTGCCGAAGCTGATGGCTCTGGAACTGTTCAAGCCCTTCGTGATGAAGCGTCTGGTGGATCTCAACCAGGCCCAGAACATCAAGTCGGCCAAGCGCATGGTGGAGCGTCAGCGCCCCGCCGTCTGGGATGTCCTCGAAGAGGTCATCGCCGAGCACCCGGTTCTGCTGAACCGTGCGCCGACGCTGCACCGACTCGGCATCCAGGCCTTCGAGCCGCAGCTGGTGGAGGGCAAGGCCATCCAGCTGCACCCGCTGGTCTGTGAGGCGTTCAACGCCGACTTCGACGGTGACCAGATGGCCGTGCACCTGCCGCTGTCCGCGGAGGCGCAGGCCGAGGCCCGCATCCTGATGCTGTCCTCGAACAACATCCTGTCGCCGGCATCGGGCCGCCCGCTGGCCATGCCGCGTCTGGACATGGTGACCGGCCTGTACTACCTGACCACCCAGAAGGACGGTCTGACCGGCGAGTACACCGGTGCCACGGACGGCGACGTGGAGCGCGGCGTCTACTCGAGCCCGGCCGAGGCCATCATGGCCGTCGACCGCGGTGCGCTGACCATCCAGTCGCGCATCAAGGTGCGGCTGACCGACCAGCGTCCGCCCGCCGACGTGGAGGCGGAGCTGTTCCCGGAGGGCTGGACCCGTGGTCAGCCGTGGGAGACCGTCACCACCCTGGGACGTGTGCTGTTCAACGAGCTGCTGCCGCGCGACTACCCGTTCATCGACGAGCAGATGCCGAAGAAGCGTCAGGCCGTGATCATCAACGATCTCGCCGAGCGCTACCCGATGATCGTCGTCGCGCAGACCGTCGACAAGCTGAAGGACGTGGGCTTCTACTGGGCCACCCGCTCGGGCGTCACCGTCTCGATGTCGGACGTTCTGGTGCCGCCGGCCAAGGCAGAGATCCTGGAGCGCTACGAGGAGCGGGCCGACGGTCTGGAGCGCAAGTTCCAGCGCGGTGGTCTTACCCCCGACGAGCGTCGCGACGCCCTGGTCGAGATCTGGAAGCAGGCCACCGAAGAGGTCGGTAAGGCGCTCGAGGACTACTACCCCGACGACAACCCGATCACGATGATCCCGAAGTCGGGTGCCACGGGCAACATGACCCAGGTCCGCAACCTGTCGGGTATGAAGGGCCTGGTGACGAACCCGAAGGGTGAGTTCATCCCGCGCCCGATCAAGTCCTCGTTCCGCGAGGGCCTGACCGTTGCCGAGTACTTCATCAACACGCACGGCGCTCGTAAGGGTCTGGCGGACACGGCACTGCGTACGGCCGACTCGGGCTACCTGACCCGTCGTCTGGTGGACGTGTCGCAGGACGTCATCGTCCGCGAGACCGACTGCGGCACCGAGCGCGGCATCGTTGTGCCGCTCGGCGAGAAGCAGCCGGACAGCAGCATCATCCGCGACGCCCACGTCGAGACCTCGGCGTACGCCCGTACGCTCGCGGCCGATGCGGTCGACGCGGACGGAAACGTCGTGGTGGAGCGCGGGCACGACCTGGGCGATCCGGCCATCGAGGCTCTCCTCGCGGCAGGCATCTCCGAGGTCAAGGTCCGTTCGGTCCTGACCTGTGCCACCGGCACCGGCGTGTGCGCGCACTGCTACGGCCGTTCGATGGCCACCGGCAAGCTCGTCGACATCGGCGAGGCCGTCGGCATCATCGCGGCGCAGTCGATCGGTGAGCCCGGCACGCAGCTGACGATGCGTACCTTCCACCAGGGTGGCGTCGGTGACGACATCACCGGTGGTCTGCCGCGAGTCACCGAGCTGTTCGAAGCCCGTGTCCCCAAGGGCAAGGCCCCGATCGCCGAGGTCTCGGGCCGGGTCCGCATGGAGGACGACGACCGGTTCTACAAGATCACGATCATCCCGGACGACGGGAGCGACGAGGTCGTGTACGACAAGCTGTCGAAGCGTCAGCGTCTGCGCGTGTTCCGCCACGAGGACGGCAGCGAGCGTCTGCTGGCCGACGGCGATCACGTCGAGGTCGGTCAGCAGCTCCTCGAGGGCGCTGCCGATCCGCACGAGGTGCTCCGCGTGATGGGCCCGCGTCAGGTGCAGATCCACCTGGTCAACGAGGTCCAGGAGGTGTACCGGAGCCAGGGTGTGTCGATCCACGACAAGCACGTGGAGACGATCGTCCGCCAGATGCTGCGCCGTGTGACGATCATCGACTCCGGCGCCACCGAGTTCCTGCCCGGTTCGCTCACCGAGCGCGCCGAGTTCGAGGCGGCCAACCGGGCCGTCGTCGCCGAGGGCGGGGAGCCGGCTGCCGGCCGACCGGTCCTCATGGGCATCACGAAGGCCTCGCTGGCCACCGATTCGTGGCTGTCGGCGGCGTCGTTCCAGGAGACCACCCGCGTGCTGACCGATGCGGCGATCAACAACCGCAGCGACAAGCTCGTCGGCCTCAAGGAGAACGTGATCATCGGTAAGCTGATCCCGGCCGGTACCGGTATCAACCGCTACCGCAACATCGAGGTCCAGCCGACCGAGGAGGCCCGCGCAGCGGCGTACGCCCTGCCGACCTACGACGACACCTACTACAGCCCGGACGGCACCTTCGGTGCCCCGAGCGGTGCCGCCGTTCCGCTGGACGACTACGGCTTCGGCAGCGACTTCCGCTGATCCGACCGAACGCAGGGTCCCGTCTCCATCCGGAGGCGGGACCCTCGTCGTATCGTGCCTCGACCCGGCGAACGCCGCCGATTTAGAACGTGTTCTACGATGGCCGCATGGCTCTGATCACCGACAGTTCGATCGACATCGACGCTCCCGCCGCCGTGGTGTGGCAGGTGCTGACCGACTTCGATGCGTACGGCGAATGGAATCCCTTCCAGGTGGAGTGCCGATCCACCCTGCGGCCGGGCGATCCGATCGACATGCGCTTCCGGCTCGGTCCGGGCGGGCTGAAGCGGACGCGTGAGTACATCGACGCCGTCGACGAGGGCCGGTCGTTCTCCTATCGGATGAAGCCCGCGCCGTTCGGCGCGGTGCGCAGCCTGCGCAGGCACACCGTGGTGGACCTCGGCGACGGACGCAGCCGGTACGAGTCGCACTTCGAGATCACCGGCCCGGCGTCGGGCATCGTCAAGCTGCTGTTCGGCAAGGAGCTCGTCGCGAAGTTCGCTTCCGTGACGCGGGCTCTGGCGCCACGTGCGGAGGAACTCGCCCGGGAATGAGCGCGGCGTGCGCTCAGGCGCCGATCGCGCGCGCGATCATCGGCCATGAATTGCGAAGGTCGGCGTAGAACAGGCCCCAGGTGTGGACGCCGTCGGGCCGGTGCACGAAGGTGTGCGGGATACCCAGGGCGCTCAGCCGGTCGGCCATATTCGTGGTGCACCGCAGCGCGATGGCCTCCATGATGTTGCCGCCGACGAGCCCGCCGCCGGTGCGCAGCGGATCACCGTCGACGGGACCGGGCAGGCCCGAACCCGCCGACAGGTAGACGGCGGTGCCGCGCAGCTTGGCGGCATTGAGCACTGGATCGTGGGCACGCCAGGCCGGGCCGCCGGGAGGTCCCCACATATTGAGCACGTTGCCGCCGCCGCGGGCGACGATCGCCGTGGCCGCGATGGTGCCGAGCGGATCGGCGGCGCCGGGACAGCCGCTGTACGCGGCCACGGCGCGGTACTTTCCGGGCGCCTGCGTCGCGAGGTCGAGTGCCGGACCGGCGGACATGGAGACACCCGAGAGTGCGCTGACTCCGTTGGTGCGGAAGGCTCGGTTCACCGCTGCGGGGAGCTCCCGGTTGACGAAGGTCTGCCACTTGTTGCGGCCGAGGATCGGGTCGTCGGAGATCCAGTCGGTCATCATCGAGAACCGTCCGCCGATCGGCAGGACCACATTGGTGCGCTTATCGGCGAAGAACCGGCGAACCGGTGTGTTGTTGTACCAGGAGATCCCGTCCTCGGCACCGCCGGCGCCCGGCAGCATGTAGAAAGTCGGAAGTCCGCTCGGCCGTCCGGCGGGATGCAACACGTGCGCGCGGATCGTGCGATGCATCGACGGCGAGTACACCGAGATCAGGCTGACGGTGGCACTGATCCGTTGTTCCGCGGTCACGCGGGGCGCCGCATCGGCCGGAGCGGCGGGCAGCACCAGGAGCGCCATCGTGCCGGCGAGGGCGATGATCGCGAGGCGTGCGATCCAGGGCATGCGTCGAGTAGTGCGAGTTCCTGCCATACAGGGCACCGTACGAGACGGGTGTGACGGATGGGAAACCGGCAAAGCCGGTCGTTTCTGAATCGATAGAGTCGCGAGACTCGGCCCCCGTCGCCGGCGTGCGTTCGCGAGGAATGGATTTGTGCCACCTCGACCTGGGCGAAGTCAGATTCGTGCCACGTCGTCCGTTCAGCCGAAACGAACCCGGAATCTGGCACGAATTATGATTCGACCGATTTGCGAAGAGATCCGCCCCCTTCTGGAGAAGAACTGTGACTGAGCCCATGAACCGTGCGCAGCGCCGCGCACTCGATCGCGCCGAAGGCGCGCGCCGACGCCGGCTGAAGAAGGGGATCGCTGCGGTGGGAGCCGTCGCGGCTCTGGGTGCAGGTGCGGCCATGGCTCCCGCGGGTCACGCCTTCGCGGAGACCTCGACCACCGCGATCGCCGGGCTGGGCGATCTGGACCCGAACGCGATCCTCGGCATGCTCGACGATCCGATGGTCTCCCAATTCGTCGAGATGTGCCGGACGGGTGCGCTCGCGACCGGTCCGGACTCGTCGAAGAGCACGGAGTTCGATCCGGCGGCCCCGCCGCAGGCGATCGCGGACTGCAAGGGCTCCAACGGAACGGGCGTCGCGTTGGTGCTGCCCGAGACTCTCGAGGTCGGCCAGGCGGCCGAGAACATGGTGCTCGACCTCGGTGACGACATCAACCTGCTCGTCGTCAAGTACCGGATGGGGGAGCGGAACCTGCTCGAGATCCTCGGCGGCGTCACCCTCGGCAGGGACTTCGTGAAGGGCGCTGCCTCCGCGCTGGGCATGCCGAGGGTCGATCCGGGCGCGTTCGACAAGTACAAGACCTACGCCGAGATCCAGCGCGACGCGGCCCTGCCGGTGAACAGGGCGGCGAAGGACGGATGCCTCCAGAACGACGGATCGATCAAGAACACGGTGCTGGGCGGCTGCCTCTTCGTCGGCGGTACGAAGGTCACCAAGGGCGAGGATCTCAATCTCGAGAAGCGCACCGAGGCGCTCAAGCTCGCCGAATACCTGACCAACCACAAGTACGACTACACCCAGCCGCAGGATCTGCCTGCTCCGGTGAAGCCGATCGGCAGTTCCACCATCGTCGGCGACGGCATCAACGTCGCGCTGTCGATGCGCGGGGGAACTGCGCTCGCGCAGACCGCCAACGCGCTGGCGGTAGCGCTCGCCGGCGCCGATCACGGGCGGACGTCGACCGCGCAGTCGCAGCTGGGTCTCGCGTCCGCGGTGAACATGGACACCAGCGACATCAAGTTCACCTGGTTCGGACAGGAACTCGACTTCACCCAGCTGCGCAATGCGGGTCTGCTCGACTCCAGCCTCGCGGGTGAGGCCGGGGCCGACGCCGCCGGAATGCTCGATCTGGTCGACGGCATCAACGGCAACCTGCCGGGTCTGAAGGAGGTGGCCTGCTTCGGCTTCCAGACGCGGGCGACGGCGGAGGGCCTCGGTTCGTGTACCAACGCCCTCGGCACGTTCGACTACTACAAGGATCTGCGTCCGGTCACCGACGGCGGTCACCGCCAGGAGCAGTGGGGACTGACCGACGTCACGTCGTTGCTCTTCGGCAACGATGCGCTGCTGAAGCAGATGGCACCGCTGCTGTCGGGCGACGGCGACCTCGGCTCGATGATGGACACTCCGTTCGTGGCCGACATGCTCAAGGCGTTGATGTCCGGCGAGGACCGGATCAAGTTCGCCAAGGACTTCGTGCGGTTCACCAAGGACGTGCAGACGGTGTACGCCAAGGAACCGGTGTTCGAGGCCGACGGGGTGACCCCGAAGCTCGATGCCGACGGCAAGCAGGTGATGCGGGTCAAGACCGCGCCGCGGATGGTCGGCGTGTACGAGTGGGTCAATGAGGAGTACCAGGCGCCGGTCGTCGACGAGACCGGCGCTCCCGTCATCGACGAGGAGACCGGCGAGCAGAAGACCGAGACCAAGACCAGGTCGGTGAAGAAGCCCAAGCTCGGTCCCGACGGCAAGCAGCTGATGGAGCAGGCCACCGATGAGTCCGGTGCGCCGATCCTCGATCCGGTGGTGGAGCGGACCGTCACCGCGCACTGGCTGACCAGTGATTACGGACTGCGCAACCCGATCACCGTGGAATGGCTCGGACACCAGATCGTGTTCTTCCCGCCGGTGGAGGTGAACGGCAGCACTCGCCCGAACCTGATCGGACTGCCGCAGATCACGAGGATCACTCAGGGTGCGCACGCCGGCCTACTGCCGAAGATCAGCCTGGTGCAGGTGGACAATCCGTTCGGACTCGGCACCCTGAGCCTCGACAACCCCTTCGATCCCATCGGGACACTGCGCAACTACCTGAACACTGTCACGATCGGCGACGACGTGAAGTTCGCCAAGAACCTGATCGACGGGCTCACTGCGAAGCAGACAGGGCCGACAGGGCCGGGGAGTCCTGCCGAGCCGACGCAGGATGACGACACGGCGACCCTCGCCGCGGTCACCACCTCCGCTCCCGAGCGTGCGCTCGACGACGCGGTCGTCGGCGAACCGTCGACGAATCTGCCTCCGATGATCGTCAACCCGGCTCCGGAGCCGGCCCCGATCGAGATCGTCGCGCCCGCGCCGTCCCAGGAAACGCCGACCCAGGATTCGCCGTCTGAGGAGCCCGCCGCCGAGACGCCTGCGAGCGAGACCCCTGCGAGCGACCAGCCCGCGCCGGAGACTTCCGCCACCGAGCCCGCCCTCGCGGGCTGATCCGCCCGCCGGTGTTCCCATACAGTTGACGCATGGGTGTCCCGACCCGCTACCGATGGCTGCTCCACGTCGACCTCGACCAGTTCCAGGTCTCCGTGGAGCGGCAGCGGCGACCGGAGTTGGTCGGACAGGCGGTGATCGTCGGCGGGGACGGCGATCCGACGCGTGCCCGGCAGGTGGTGACCTGCGCCTCGTACGAGGCGCGCGCGGACGGAGTACGGGCAGGTATGCCGATGCGCGCCGCGAGCAAGAAGGCGCCCGACGCGGTATTCCTCCCGCTCGACATGGGGGAGTACGAAGCCGCATCCGAGCGCGTGATGGACGTCCTCCGGGGATTCGGCGATGCACTCGAGGTGTGGGGCTGGGATGAGGCCTATCTGGGAATCGAAGACCGCGCGGGCCCGCGTCTGCTGAGTGCCGCCGACGTCATCGAGACGGCGCGGAGCATCAGACGAGCGGTGGTGGCGGCGACCGGGTTGGACTGCTGCGTGGGCGTCTCCGACAACAAACAGCGTGCCAAGGCGGCGACCGGATTCGCGAAGCAGGCCGTCCGGAGTCCGGAGGCCGGCGAGGAACAGCGGGTCTTCGTGCTCGACGACGGCAACTGGGCCTCGCTGATGAACCACCGTCCCTGCCGCGAACTGTGGAGTGTGGGATCGCGGACCGCGGCCAAGCTGTCGGCCGCGGGAATCGACACTGTGGCGCAGCTCGCCGCCGCCGATCGAGACGACTTGACGGCGATGTTCGGCCCGCACCAGGGCGACTGGCTGTACGTGCTGTGCCGGGGCGGAGGCGATGACGCGATCTCCGACGAGCCGCGGATCGCCAAGTCGCATTCGAAGGCGCGGACCTACGACACCGACCTCACCGATCCCGGCCGACTGCACGAGGCGGTGCGGGCCCTCACCGAGGAGGTGCTCGAACAGGTGGTCGCGGAGGGGCGCACCCCGTTCCGTGTCGGCCTCACCGTACGGACGGCCACATTCTTCACCAGAACCAAGATGCGTAAGCTGCCGGCTCCGACGACGTCTCTCGATGCGATCGCGGCTGTCGCGGACGATCTGCTCGACGCCTTCGAGATCGACCGGCCGATCAGACTGCTCGCGGTGCGGCTGGAACTGCTCGACCCGGAGTGAATCCGGCGGCAGTGCGGCCGCCGGATTCCGGCGCGGGTCAGGTGAGGTTCACTCCGGCCGAACGAGCGTGCAACTCGCGGATCTCGTCGGCCAGTTCGGGGGCCGGACCGGAGACGGGGACGTCCGGTGCGACCTCGTTGATCGGCAGGGCCGCGACCGGGCCCTCGGGCAGACCCCACTCGGTGCGCCAGGCGCTGAGCCGGCGGGCGCCGACCGCGTAGACGATCCGCCCCAGCCCGACCCACGCGTGCGCCGCCGAACACATCGGACAGTGTTCGCCGGAGGTATAGACGGTGGCCGCGGCTCGTTGTTCCTCGGTCAGATTCTTCGCCGCCCACCGGGCGATCGCGAACTCCGGGTGCCGCGTGCGGTCGCCGGCACCGACCCGGTTGCGGTCGGCGAACCGGACCATGCCCTCGGCATCGACGATCAGCGAGCCGAACGGTTCGTCGCCCGAGTCGAGCGCTTCGCGGGCGAGAGTGATGCATCGACGCAGGTGCACCAGGTCCACGTCGGTCGGTGCGGTGATCGTGTGGGTCATGCGGCCGACGTTACCGTGGAGAACCCCGCGGTCAGCGGGGTACCCGGAACGCGAGGAGCCGGGCGTCGGCGTCCACGTCGAGCCCGAGGCGATCCCAGGGCACACCGATGCGCAGCACCGCGTAGGCGGAGGTCGGAAACCGGTCGATCTCGCCGGCCGGATCGAGGCTCAGGGCGGTCTCCGGCATGCCGGGGAAGTGCCCCACCACCAGCACGGTGGACGCTGCGGGCGGGGTGTGGATCCGAACCGCCTCGAACACCTCCGACGGCGTCCCGCCGTACAGATCATCGATGAACTCCACCGGCGCGGCGACGCCGGTCTGTTCGAGGGTCATCCTCGTCCTGAGCGAGGTGGAACAGAGCACCTGATCGACGGCGAGGCGGTCCTCGGTCATCCATCGTCCGGCGAGCTGCGCCTGCCGCATCCCGCGCTCATTCAGCGGGCGATCGTGATCGTAGACACCGTCCGGATAGGCGGACTTGCCGTGCCGCATCAGAATGAGGGTGCGGTCGGTCATGCGGCACCGGTACTGCGCACGGTGCGGTCGGCCGCCATGCGCCGAAGCAGTTGAGCGGTCTCTCGCCACGCCGAGACCTCCTGCACGTAGAGGACGTGCTCCTCGATGCGTTCCTCGGTGAGCGCCTCGTCGGCGAGCTCGGTCAGTTCCAGCAGTTCGTCGACGCAGTGGTTGATCAACGCCGGGATGCGCGAGCCCCCGCAGGCATCGTCGATGTCCTGCGACGACAGTGTCGTCATCCGCTCGAGTTCTCTGCGATAGCTCATGCCCACACGGTAGATCCAGGGGGTGACAGAACCGGGCAGGCGCGGCCGCGGCGGGGCCGGACGAGGCTTAAACCCGCTGTGGCCGCAACCCTGTGCGGCGCCTCGGGATCTTCGTACGGTTCCATCCATGACGACAACACAGCTCATCGACATCCCGGATTCGCGGACCCCGCTCAACTCCATCGCCGCCGCCACGGCCGATGCCGTCGCCGCCAGGGCGAGCAATGCCCAGGTGGTCTTCGGCGCATCCGCGGTGGCGACGGCCGGAGTGTCGAGCGAGGTCTCCCTGCGCTCGTTCAGCGTCCGGGTCGACGAGCCGCCGACCCTCGGCGGAACCGACAGCGCGCCCAACCCGGTCGAGTACTACCTGGCCGCACTGCTGTCGTGCCAGGTGGTGACCTACCGCTTCTGGGCCGAACGGCTCGGGGTGGAGTTCGACGATCTCACTCTGTCGGCCGAAGGTGATCTGGACGTCCGCGGGTTCTTCGGACTCGACGCCGACGTGCGACCGGGATTCACCGCGGTGCGCGTGATCGCCGACATCTCCGGACCTGCGTCGGACGGGGACTACCAGCGGCTCCAGGAGATCGTCGAACGCCACTGCCCGGTGCAGGACCTGACGGTGAACGCCACGCCGGTCACCACCGAACTCCGCATCGCACGCTGAGTCCCACCGGCCGGTAGCCGACTCGGGCGGTGTCGCGGGCACTAATCTGTCAGTGATGCATACCTGGGCACCGATACTGCTCGCGATCACCGCAGCAGTGCTGATCGCCGGCGGAACCGTGCTTCGGCAGCGGGCGTCGGCCGCCAGTGGCGCCATCACCGCCGGCTGGTGGCTCGGAGCCGTGATCGCACTGGCCGGCTTCGGTCTCCAGGCCGCCGCGCTCGGCCTCGGATCGATACTCGTGGTCCAGCCACTGGTGGTGCTGGCGGTCCTGTTCGCGCTGCCCATGGAGGCCTGGATAGACAGACGCCGGTTCGAGCGCGCCGAATGGCTGTGGGGTCTGACGCTCGTGGTGTGCGTGGTCCTGTTCCTGGTGCTCGCGCGCCCGGTATCGACCGATCGGCGACCGAACGTGGTGGTCATGGGCATCACGGTCGGGGCATTGGTGCTGGGGATCATCGGAATCGTGGTCAATGCCGAACGGTGCCGGAGCGCGCATTTCCGAGCGCTGAGCTACGGTCTGGCGTCCGGAGCGTTGTTCGGCGTGTCCGCACTGCTCATCAAGGCTGTCGCCCTGCGCATCGTGGACGACCCGCTGTCCGTGCTCCCGCATGCCGAGCTGTACCTGCTCATCGCGGTCATCGTGCTGGCGATCGTCGCGCAGCAGCGGGGTTTCGGTGCCGGCGATCTGCAGACCTCGTTCCCCGCGATGAACGTGATGGAACCGACCGTCGCCATGATCCTCGGCGTCGCACTGCTCGGCGAGAACATCTACGTCAGCGCGCCGACGGCCGTGTTCCTCTGCGTCGTGGCGCTGGTCGCGGCGACGGCGGTGGTCAAGCTCGCCCAGGACGCGGCGGTCCGAGGCGGACAGCGGAGTGAGACGCGTGAAGAGCGGGTGAACGTCGGACCGTGACGTCCACGCACTGAGTCGGGGTGTGTGCCGGCTCAGTCCTGCTCGATGAGCGCCGGGAGCGACTGCGCCCATTCCTCGGCGGCCTTGGCCGGCTTCACCGCCGAGGACGCGTCGTGGCGGAAATGCTCGCCGACCTGGACCGCGCCCAGCTCGGTGAGCTTGGCAGCCATGATCTCGCCGCCCTTGTTGTAGGTGTCGCCGTAGACGGTGTCGCCCATGCCGAACACCGCGAAACGCAGCCCGGCGAGGTCCGGCTTCTCCTCGTCCAGTTCGTCCGCGAACGGGAGCGCGCTGGAGGGCAGTTCGCCCTCGCCGTAGGTGGAACAGACGACCACCAGGAAGTCGTTCGCGTCGAGATCCTCGACCGCGAACTCCGCCATGTCGTACACCGACGGATCGTGGTCTGCTGCCAATACGTCTGCGATGGCGTCGGCCACGAGCTCGCCGGTGCCGGTCTCGGTGCCGTAGAGGATGACAGCTGACATAGTTGCTTACTCCTGGGTATTGCGGTCTGCGACGACGATTACGGTAGCGTAACCTAATCGCTCAGTCGAATCCCCTACCAGGGACTTTGTTCCCTCATGAGGCCGGGGCGGACCCGTTGCCCCACTGTCGTGACGACCGAGGGGCCCGTGATCGACGCTGCGATGAGGCTCGAGTGGCTGCCGGGACCATAGTCCTTTACGGGTGATGCTGTTGCCCATGAGGTGCCGAGCGTGGATACGATTGACGCCCGTCTAAGAAAGTAGGTCCCCATGGACTGGAGTTCGTTCTGGAACGTGATCTGGTACACGGTGCTGGTCTTCGCCTTCATCGCATACCTGATGGTGCTCTTCATGGTCCTGACCGACCTGTTCCGCGACCACAAGCTGGCCGCCGGATGGAAGGTCGTCTGGATCATCTTCCTCATCGTTCTTCCGTATCTCACAGCGTTCGTCTACCTGATCGCGCGCGGGCGCGGCATGACCGAACGCAGTCAGGCAGCGGCGCTGGCCGCGGAGAAGGCGAACCAGGAGTACATCCGGCACGCGGCGGGCAAGAGCTCGCCGGCCGCCGACATCGCGACCGCGAAGTCGCTGCTCGATGCGGGCACCATCACCGAGGCCGAGTACGAGGCCCTCAAGGCCAAGGCCCTCGCGTCCTGAGCTGATCGCATTCGACCCGATGCCCGGGACCTGCTCGTCAGGTTCCGGGCATCTGCGTCTCTCGGGGCACTGCCCGCGTCTCTCGGGCACTGCGTCTTCCGGGCGGAGTCCGCGGGGCCGATTACTGTGGGGGACGATCGGACTGCCACGGGAAGGGGCGTGATGGCGACGCGCATCGACAGCTGGATCTGGGCGATCCGGCTCACCAAGACGCGGTCGGCCGCGGGTGCCGCGTGCCGCGCCGGACACGTCCAGCTCAACGGTGCGACCGCCAAACCCGCGGCGCCGGTGTCGATCGGCGACCGGGTCACCGTGCGGCTGAACGGTCGCGAGCGGATCGTCGAGGTGACGCGGCTGATCAGCAAACGGGTCTCCGCACCGGCCGCGGCCGAGTGCTACATCGACCACAGTCCGCCTCCGCCGCCGCGGGAGGTTCTTGCCAGCCTCCCGCGGCGCGATCGGGGTTCGGGACGGCCGACGAAGCGCGAACGCAGGCAACTCGACCGTTTCCGCTCGGAGATCATGCTGGTGACGCTCGCCGCGCTCGCGGCGCTGCTGCTCGCCGGGTGCTCGGGCGGCGGTTCCGACTCGGCGGATGTCTCCGAGACGCCGAAGGCGGGAACGGGTCCGCAGTTCGCGCGATGCGGTGGGCTGACGACCGACGACGTGGTCCGGATGTCGGGCATGGCGGGTCTGCGGCTGGCGATCGACAATCCCTCGACGTGTGAATGGCGCGCCGACGCGCAGCGCAACGGTTCGGTCTCGTTCAACTGGTACCGCGGCTCGCCGATCGGACGCGAGCGAGGGACCGAACAGCTCAGCCGCGACACGACGCAGGACTACGAGATCGACGGCAATCCCGGCTTCCTCGCCCATACCGCGGGAATCTGCGAGATCGGCGTCGCGTGGGACGCCGATTTCATCGAGATCTCGCTGGCGTCGCCGATCAGTCCGGGCGCCGGTCCCACCATCGCCGAGGACCAGCTGTGCGGCGCCGCGAAGAGCATCACCGAGAAGGTCGTGAAGGGGGCGGCATGACGTCGATCCGGAGGCGGGCGACCGCGGCGGTGCTGGGCCTGGCAGCGGTCGCGGCGTCGGCGGCGTGCACGGTGGACGGACAGCCCGTCCGCGAGGGAGGAGCGGTCGGTTCCGACACCGGCCACGTCGACACCAGCCGTTTCGACAAACTGCTCGCCGAGTGCGAGGTACTGCCCGCGGCGACGATCGCGAAGGCGGTGGGCGGAACCACCGCCGAATCGAACTTCTTCGGAGCGAACTGCCGTTGGTCGGTGCTGCCGCAGCAGATCGACGTGACCTTCAACTGGTTCGAGTGGGGCGATTACAACCTGGAGAAGGAGACCGCGCAGCATCTCGGCTTCACCACCGAGAACATCTCGGTGCAGAGTCAAGCGGCCTTCACCCAGCGCGACCCCGCGAGGCCGGCTGTCTGCGGAGTGACCGCGAAGTCGCCCGCGGGCGGGATCTTCACGTGGTGGGTGGAACCGGAGGGGCAGCAGGCCGGTGACGCCTGTGCCGCGCCGGTCAAACTGATGGAGTTGATCCTGACCGGCGCCAACTAGTCCGCGCGGGATTCACGGCGCGGGAATCGACGCCACCGAGACCGACGCCGCCACCTGCGGTTCGCCGGCGTCGTCCGGGATGACGAACCAGATCAGCAGGGTGCCGTCGAGCCGCTGCCTGCGGATGGTGACGCGCGTGCCGGGGGTGATCGGACGCAGGTACTCGATGATCGCCCGGTGCGGTCCGTCGATCAGGTCGGCGTGATGGACCAGCTCGTCCTCGACCGCTTCGAAATAGGCGGCGTTGTTGAGGTGCTTGAACGGGTCGAAGTCGGTGATCCGCAGGACGTGTTCCCGGTCGGGCAGTTCCAGTGCTTCGGCCGCCGGCGGGGTGGCGGGATTCATCGCCCTCCAGCGCAACCGGTGCTCGTCCGTCATCGCGGTGAGCGTCTCCATCGCGAGATCGCTGATGCGTGCGGGCGTTCCCGACGCGGTCATGTTGATCCAGAAGGCCTCGGTCTCCACGAGGCCGTTGGGCCGAGGCTCGGGATTGAACCGGTTGGTGCCGCCGTCGGCGGTGATCCGGACGCGCATGTTGGTCCACCGCGTCGACAGTGCGCCGCACCACCGTTCCATCCTCAGCTCCGACGGCCAGGTGATCGGTTCGAGGACGTCGATCACGGTCCGGCGGATGATCCAGAAGGGGTCGGTGTCGGCGAACGGAAGGACGGCGATGTTGTCGTTCGCGACGTCCTGCAGATATCGAGCGATCCCGTCGAGCCGAACTCTCATGTCCTGGTCGATGTCGCCGGTCCGGACGCGGTATCCGGCCGAGTAGAAGTCGGCTCCCGGCTTGCGGTCCTCCAGGGGCCGGTAGGCCTGCGGTGCGGTCATTCGGGTGGGGACTCCTCTGCTTCGTCCGGAGACGGGGATACGCTTCGGGCATGGCGGGGTGTGACCTCGAATACGGTACTCTCGGAGAAACTAGAACACGTTCACCCTTGAGCTCGAAGGGATGTCCCAGATGACGCACGTAATCACGCGATCCTGCTGTAACGACGGATCTTGCGTTGCCGTCTGCCCGGTCAATTGCATTCATCCGACACCGGACGAACCGGACTTCCTCACCGCCGAGATGCTCTACATCGACCCGGAGACGTGCATCGACTGCGGCGCCTGCATCGACGAGTGTCCGGTGAGCGCGATCTATCCGGACGATCAGCTCCCCGAGAGGGAAGAGCCCTTCCTCCAGATCAACGCCGACTACTACAAGGACCACGACGTCGAAGGCGGACTCGTGCGGCATCCCAAGCCGCCGCAGCTGCCCGACACCGAACTCCGTGTCGCCATCGTCGGAGCCGGGCCCGCCGCCTTCTACGCCGCCCAGGAGTTGGTCAAGAAGGCCCAGGTGCGCGTCGACATGTTCGACCGTCTGCCCACCCCGTACGGGCTGGTCCGGGCCGGAGTCGCCCCCGACCACGCGCAGACGAAGGGGGTCGAGGAGACCTTCGCCGCGGTGGAGCGGAAGCGGAACTTCACCTACCACCTGGGCGTGGAGGTGGGCGAGCACATCACCCACGACGAACTGCGCGAACGCTACGGTGCCGTCCTCTACGCCGTCGGCGCCGCACACGACCGCCGCCTCGACATCCCCGGTGAGGATCTGGCGGGCTCGATCGCCGCGACCGACTTCGTGGCCTGGTACAACGGCCACCCCGACCACGCACAGCGGGAGTTCGACCTCAGTGCCGAGCGCGCGGTGGTGATCGGCAACGGAAACGTGGCGCTCGACGTGGCGCGCATCCTGGTCACCGATCCCGACGAGCTCGCACGGACGGACATCGCCGACCACGCACTCGACGTCCTCCGCGCGTCCAAGGTGCGCGAAGTGGTGGTCGTGGGACGGCGCGGTATCGAGCACGGCGCCTTCACCAACGGGGAGTTCGTGTCGCTGGCCGACCTCGAAGGCGTCGACGTGGTGATCGACGAATCGGAGTTGACGCTGTCCGAAGAGACGGCGGCCGCGCTGGCCGACGACTCGCTGGACTCGGTGATCGCGACCAAGATCCGCCTGGCCCGGGAGTTCGCCGCGATGCCGCGGACCGAGGGGAATCGACGGATCGTATTCCGCTTCCTGACCTCTCCGGTGGAGATCACCGGTGACGGTGCGGCCGCCTCGGTGAAGCTGGTGCGCAACCGCTACATCGGCGACGGCGGGATCGAGCGCACCGACGAGATCTCCGAGCTCGACGCCGGGCTGATCGTCCGGTCGATCGGATACCGGAGCCGGCCGATCAAGGGCCTGCCCTTCGACGAGGGCCGGTCGGTGGTCCCGAACGCCGGCAGCCGCGTCCTCGACGGGTCGGCCGGGGATCCGATTCCGGGCGTCTTCGTCGCCGGCTGGGTCAAGCGCGGACCCACCGGGGGCATCGGCCGGAACCGGCTGTGCGGCGAGGAGGCCGCGGCGGCGATCCTGGCCGACTTCGCCGCCGGCGCGCTGACGGATCCCGCGGTCGACAACTCCGACGTCGCCGACCTGGTGGCCTCTCGCGGCGCACATCGCGTGGATCTGGCGGGCTGGAAACGCATCGACGCGGCCGAACGCGAGGCCGGGTCGGAGTCCGGCCGCCGACGGGTCAAGTTCGTCTCCGTGGAGGAGATGACCGGCGTGGCCGGTCAGGCCGATCCCGTCGGACAGGCCTTCTAGTGCGGATCGCGCTGCTGTCGTACCGCAGCAAACCGCACTGCGGGGGCCAAGGCGTGTACGTCCGCCATCTCTCGCGGGAACTGGTCGCACTCGGCCACGACGTGGAGGTCTTCTCCGGTCAGCCGTATCCCGAGCTCGACGCCGGCGTCCGGCTCACCAAGGTGCCGAGCCTGGACCTGTACGGCGAACCCGAACCGTTCCGGACTCCGCGGCTCGGCGAGTATCGCGACTGGATCGACGTGCTCGAGGTGGCGGCCATGTGGACCGCGGCGTTCGGTGAACCGCTGACGTTCAGTCTGCGGATGGCGCGGCTGCTGCGCGGCCGGCGAGCCGACTTCGACGTGGTGCACGACAACCAATGCCTGGGCTACGGGCTGCTCGATATCAAGCGTCAGGGTTTCCCGCTGGTGGCGACGATCCATCACCCGATCACCCGCGACCGTTCGCTGGCGGTGAAGGCCGCCGTGGGACTGAAGAAGATCAGCGCGTGGCGGTGGCATTCGTTCCTGGCGATGCAGGGCCGCGTGGCGCGGCGGATTCCGTCGCTGCTGACCGTCTCGAACAGCAGCGAACAGGACATCCGCGATGCGTTTCACGTGGAGCCGGGCGCACTGGCGACCATCCCGCTGGGCGTCGACGTCGATCTGTACGCGCCCCGCGGCGAGCGGGTCCCCGGGCGGATCGTGTGCGTCGCGAGCGCCGACGCACCGCTCAAGGGGGTCTCGTACCTGCTGGAGGCGGTCGCCAAGGTGGCCGTCGAACGGGACGTGCACCTCACGCTGGTGTCGAAGCTGGATCCGGATGGCCCCTCGGCGCGGCTGATCGACGAACTGTCCATCGGCGAGCGGGTGTCGGTGGTCTCCGGACTCGACGACGCCGAGCTGGCCGACCTGTTGGCGAGCGCGGAGATCGCCTGTGTGCCCTCGCTGTACGAGGGCTTCTCGTTGCCCGCGGTGGAGGCCATGAGTTGTGGCACACCGCTGGTGGCGACTCGTGCGGGCGCGATCCCGGAGGTGGTCGGCGAGGACGAGTCGGCCGCCCTCCTGGTTCCTCCCGGCGATGCCGGCGCTCTCGCGCAGGCGCTGCTCCGGCTGCTCGAGGATCCGGAACTGGCGGCGCGCACGGGCGCGGGCGGTCGCGCCCGTGCCACCTCGAGGTACAGCTGGTCGGCAGTCGCCAAAGCGACAGCGGATCGATATCGGGCGGCCGTCGACGCCGCCGCGGGCGAAGGGAACTGACACGTGCTCACTGTGGATTTCGACCGTCTCGCCGTCGGACCGGGAGTCAAGGCCATCGACATCGGCGCCGGTCAGGGCCGTCACTCGTATGAGATGCTGCGCCGCGGTGCGGAGGTCATCGCCTTCGACCGGAACGAGAAGGACATGGCCGACGTCGCGGAGATGTTCGGCGCGCTGGCCGCGGCGGGGGAGGTTCCCGAATCGGGTGTCGCGCGCACCGAGGTCGGCGACGCGCTCGCGCTGCCCTACGACGACGAGTCCTTCGACGTCGTGCTGATGTCGGAGATCCTGGAGCACATCCCCGACGACGAGGCGGCCATCGCCGAAATGGTCCGCATCCTCAAACCCGGCGGGTCGGCCGCGGTCACCGTTCCCCGCTACTGGCCGGAGAAGGTGTGCTGGGCGCTCTCGGACGAGTACCACGAGGTGGAGGGCGGCCACGTCCGTATCTACCGCGAGTCGGAGCTCGCCGACAAGCTCGCTGCGGCGGGCCTGGAGATCACCGGCTCGGGACACGCGCATGCCCTGCACGCGCCGTATTGGTGGCTCAAGTGCGCGGTCGGCGTCGACAACGACCGCAACCCGCTGGTCCGCGGCTATCACAAGATGCTGGTGTGGGACATGATGAGTAAGCCGTGGGTCACCCGTGCGGGCGAGCAACTCTTGAATCCGCTCGTCGGGAAGTCGGTGGCGATCTACTTGCGCAAGCCGGCCGGACTAGCCGAATCCGCGTAACGATGGCCGTCCCCTCCGTGTCCGGCGTCCTGACGCCCGCGCAAGTGCGCGCGACCGGAGCCGCGATCGTCGGAATGCAGGAGCCCGACGGTGCGCTTCCGTGGTTCCCGGGCGGCAAGACCGACCCGTGGGATCACGTCGAGTCGGCGATGGCCTTGTCGGCGAGCGGCTACCTCGACGCTGCTCGTGCGGCGTACGAATGGTCGGCGCACACCCAGCGCGACGACGGTTCCTGGCCGATGGAGCTGCGGGCCGGGCGGGTCGTCGACCCCGGCGTCGACAGCAACTTCTGCGCCTACATCGCGGTCGGAGTGTGGCATCACTATCTGATCACCGGTGACGAGGCCTTCCTGTGGAGCATGTGGCCCACGGTGCGTGCCGCTCTGGACCGGGTGTTGATGTTCCAGCGCGGCGACGGGGCGTTCCGATGGGCGGCCGACTACCGGACCGGAGCCATGTTCGACGACGCCCTCCGGACCGGTAATTCGAGCATCTACTCGGCGCTGTGCTGCGGTATCCGCATCGCGGGCGAGGTGGGAGCCGACGCCGGCACGTGGGAGCGTGCGCGCGGTGACCTCGCGGTGGCGTTCACCCGGCCCGACGAGGTCTTCGTCCCGGCCGGCGAGCATTCGATGGACTGGTATTACCCGGTTCTCGGCGGGCCCCTGCGCGGCGATGCCGGCCGCGCGCAGATCGATGCGGAGTGGGAGAGGTTCGTGGTTCCCGGACTGGGAGCGCGGTGCGTGGACCATCGCCCGTGGGTCACCGGCGCCGAGACCAGCGAGCTCGCGCTGGCGCTGGAGGCGCTCGGCGACGTGGATCGCGCGGCGGCGATGGTGGAGTCGATTCAGCACCTGCGTGATCCCGACGGTTCGTACTGGACCGGGCTGGTCTTCGCGGACGGTAAGCGCTGGCCGGTGGAGCGCAGTTGCTGGACGTCGGCCGCGGTGATCCTCGCGGCGGACGCGATCAGCCGTGCGACACCCGCCGGCGGCATCTTCGCCGAACTCGACGACGACCGTCTCGCAGCCGATGAACCGGTAGCGCAAGGGCGATGATTGGACTAGTGTCCAGTCTAGCGTCCAGTGAGGGCGTCTGAGTTCGGAGGGCCAAGTGGATTACGGAATCGTGCAGTTCACCAGCGACCGCGGTCTGCGACCGCACGAGTTGGCGCCGCTGATCGAGCAGGCGGGCTTCGCCGCGTACTACGTGCCCGAGCACAGTCACATCCCGACCAGGCGCGAGGCGGCCCACCCGCGGACCGGCGACGCGAGTCTCCCCGACGAGAGGTACACCCGGACGCTGGACCCATGGACGTCGTTGGCGGCCGCGGCGGCGGTCACCTCGCGCATCGAACTGTCGACGGCGGTGGCGCTGCCCGTGCAGTCGGACCCGCTGACCCTCGCGAAGACGATCGCGACCCTCGATCACCTGTCGGGCGGACGCGTGCGCCTCGGCGTGGGCTTCGGCTGGAACCTGGACGAGTTGTCGGACCACCACGTCCCGGCGGGCCGCCGGCGCACGATGCTGCGCGAATACCTCGAGGCGATGCGCGCCCTGTGGACGCAGGACGAGGCCGAGTACCACGGCGAGTTCGTCGATTTCGGTCCCAGTTGGGCGTGGCCGAAACCGTCCCGGACCATCGGCGTGTCGGTGGGCGCGGCGGGCACCGAGAAGAACTTCACGTGGATCGCGCGCAATGCGGACGGTTGGATCACGACACCGGGCGAGACCGACATCGACGAGTCGGTGGCCCTGCTCAAGACGATCTGGGCCGACGCGGGACGCGACGGCGCACCGCAGATCGTCGCGCTCGACATGCGGCCGGACGCCGAGCGTCTGGCGCGGTGGGACCGGATCGGAGTCACCCGCGTCCTCTACGGGCTGCCGGACGAGAACGCCGACACCGCGCGCTCGTATCTGGAGAAGCTGGCGGGCAAGCTCGGACTCGGAGTCGCCGCGTAGGCTCAGCGGATCCGCCGCAGGACGCGCAGTGAACCGTGCGCGGACTGCTCGGTGAACCGGCCGGAGTCGAGGGCCTGACGGTAGATCTCGTACGGCGGCCGCCCGCCGTCGTTCGGGTCGGGGAAGACGTCGTGGATGAGGAGTGCGCCGCCGGCGCGGACCCACCCGGACCACCCGTCGTAGTCGTTCTGCGCGGCTTCCATCGAATGGCCGCCGTCGATGAACACGAAATCCACCTCGCGTCCCCAGACCCGCGCGGCGGCGGTCGAGGGCGCGAGCAACCCGAGCACAGTCGATTCCAGCCCGGCGTCGTACATCGTCCGCCGGAAGCGGGCGGCCGTGTCGAGCAGTCCGCTGTGACTGTCGACGAGTTCGGTGTCGTGGTACTCCCAGCCCGGCTGATGCTCCTCCGAACCGCGGTGGTGGTCGACGGTGACCACCAGGGCGCCGTGTGCTTCGGCGGCGGCGCCGAGGAACACCGTCGATTTTCCGCAGTAGGTGCCGATCTCGACGCCGATGCCGACCGAGTCGGGCTGCGAGAGATACGACGTCGCCGCCTCGTGCAGTGCGAGGGCCTCATCGAGCGGCATGAAGCCGGGCGCTTCGTCGGCTACGCGCAGACGCTCGTCGGACAGTCCGTTGGTGGGGGAGGTCAATGCCATCGTTCAATCGTATAGACAGGTGTCCGACGGTTACCGTGGAAGTCATGAAAGCACAGGTGATCGTCAATGAAGTGGGCCCGGAAGGCCTGGAACTGCAAGAGATTCCGGCTCCCGAGCCGCAAGCGGGTCAGTACCTGGTGGATGTGCGGTCGTGCGGAGTGTGCTTCCCCGACCTGCTGATGAGCCGCGGCGAGTATCAGCTGCGGCCGCCGCTGCCCTTCGTTCCAGGCACCGAGGTTGCCGGCGTCGTCGCCGCGGCTCCGGAGGGCGGTCGGTTCGCGGTCGGCGACCGCGTGGTCGTCGCATCGATGCTCGGCGGATTCGGTGAGCAGATCGCCGTGGCCGAACAGCAGTTGTTCCCCCTGCCCGACGAACTGAGCTTCGACGAGGGCGCCGCGCTCGGCATCAACTTCCAGACCGCGCTGTTCGCCTTGAAGATGCGGGCGAATCTGCGGACCGGCGAGACCGTCGGGGTGCTCGGTTCCGCGGGCGGCATCGGTGTGGCCTCGATCATCGTCGCCAAGGCACTCGGCGCCCGGGTCGTCGCGGTGGTGCACCGGACCGGCAACGAGGAGATGCTCCGGGCGCTGGGCGCCGACGAGGTCATCGCACTGACCGAGGGGTGGAAGGACCGGGTCCTCGAGCGCACCGGGGGAGGCGTGGACGTGCTGATCGATCCCGTCGGCGGTGAGGTCTTCGACGAGGCGCTCCGCACCGTCGCGCCCGACGGCCGTTTCGTGGTGATCGGCTTCGCCGCCGGCGGCATCCCGACGGTGAAGCTCAACCGCGTGCTCTTCCGGAACATCTCCGTCGTCGGCGCGGCCTGGGGCGAATACATCCGGACGCACCCCGAGGTGCCCGGGCTGCTGCACGAGGACATCGTCCGGTTGGTCGGGGAGGGGATGCGACCGCCGGTGAACCACGTCTACGAACTCGCCGAACTGCCGCGGGCGCTCACCGATCTGGCCGAGGGTCGCGTGCGGGGCAAGGCGGTGGTGCGGATCTCGTGACCGCGGCCTCCCGGACCGCGGCGGCGAGGTCCGCGAGCAGTGCCGGATCGGCGCGGTAGGGCGTGTTGAAGCCCAGCCGGTCCACCCACGGTCCGTACCGATCCACCAACTCGGCAGCGCCCGAGCCGATGTCGTCGACGGTGACCGCGACGGCGTCGACCAGCGCGTCGTCGACCATCTGAGCCATCGCCGTCCAGTCGCCTGCGCGTGAGAGCTCGTGCAGCCTGGGGCCGAGCTCGGCGCGGCCGACGGCTTCGAGCACCGGATGGTAGGCGGGCGTGGAGCCGTAGAACGCGACCTGCGTCCGCACGGCTTCGCGCGCCGCCGCGCGGTCGGCTGCGTCGCGCCCGGTGATCACCATCGCCGAGTGGTGGACCTCCGGGACCCGGCGCCGCGCCGACGCCGCGCCTGCGGCCAACGCGGGCAGGGTGGTCTCACGCAGGAACGCGGGCGGGCACAGCGGATGCGAGAGGAATCCGTCGGCCGTCTCGCCCGCGACCGCCGTCATCCTCGGCCCCACGCCCGCAAGCCAGATCGGCGGCGGACCGAAGCCCTCCACCTCTCGCGCGTCGGGCCGGAACAGCGGCGGCATCAGCGTGTGCTGGTAGAACTCGCCGCGGTGGTCGAGGCGGCCGCCCGTCTCCCAGCTGTCCCAGATCGCGCGGATCGCAGTGACCATGTCGCGGATCCGGTCGGCGGGGCGGCTCCACGGCATCCCGTATCGCCGGGTGATGTGCGGCTTGATCTGAGTGCCGAGGCCGAGCACGAACCGCCCGCGTGAATAGGCCTGCAGGTCCCATGCGGTGGTCGCCAGCAGCATCGGGTTTCGGGCGAACGCGATCGCCACCGAGGTCCCGAGCCGTACCCGCTCGGTGCGTTCCGCGGCGAGCAGCAGCGGCAGGAACGGATCGTGGGCGCCTTCGAAGGTCCACACTCCGTTGTATCCGGCCGATTCGGCGGCGGCCGATGCCGCGCCCATCTGCTCCAATCGACAGACGATCGTCGTGTCGACATACACGGTGTCAGCCGATTCCGAAGAGCGCGGCGGCGTTGTCGTGGAACACGCCGCGCAGCCAGCGGTCGCCGAGGTCGAGCCGGGCGCAGGCGGCGAGCGCCTCGGTGTAGCTGTACGGAATGTTGGGGAAATCGCTGCCGAAGAGGATCTTCTCGCCGACGTCCCGGAGCCGGCCGAAGAGCTCGCGGGGGTACGGCGCCGACTCCTCCGAGAACGCGGTGAACGACATCGTCGTGTCGAGCCGGACGTTCTCGTACCGTTCGGCGAGTGCGAGGAAGGGCTCGTACTCGGGGGTGCCCATGTGCGCGACGATGAGCGGCAGGCTCGGGAACCGCCGCAGCAGTTCGTCGATCGGTTCCGGGCCGGTGAACTCGCCCGGTGCCGGACCCGAACCGCAGTGGATCACCACGGGGATCTGCGCGTCGTCGATCCGTTCCCACACGCCGTCGAGCAGCGGATCGATCGGCGAGTACGCGCCGACCTGGATGTGCGACTTGAAGATCCTCGCTCCGGCGTCGATCGCCTCGGAGACGTACGCCGCGGCCCCCTCCTCCGGGTAGAAGGTCGCCGTCTGCAGGCAGTCCGGGTGCGCCGACGCGAACTCCGCCGCCCAACTGTTGAGCCATCGGGCCATATCGGGTTTGTGGGGATAGATCATCGACGAGTACGCGCGCACACCGAACGCGCGCAGCGTCTCGACGCGGCGGTCCTCGTCGGCCCGGTAGGCGATCGGCCACTGCCTGCCGAGCATCGGGCCGGCGGAGTCGAAGTACGCCCAGACCTTGTCCATCACCCGGCGCGGCATGAAATGGGTGTGCACGTCGATGAGACCCGGAATGCCCAGCTCTCGCCAGATGCGCTGAACGGCTTCGGACTCCTCGGCGGAGAAGGGCTCCATGCGATGATCGTCACACATGGCCTCGACGCTACCGAACGGCCGATCGGTGGCCGGCGGACCGGTGGGAACGATCGAGCCGGGTGGGTCATTCGCCGCGGGTGACGCCTCCGGATCCGCCGGCCCACAGTGACCGACCATTGCAGTGACCGACCATTGGGTTACCGACCATGCCGGACGCGTGGGTCGCGCGACGGGCGACGAAAGGACTGCGATGGACGAAACCGGGTCCTGCGCCGCTGCAACGCCGACGGTCCGGCCGCCGGTCGCGCAGATGATCGCGCTGACCCCTGTCGGGATCGCGGTCGGCGCGTTGTGCGCGCTCGGGCTGTGGGGCGTCTCGGCGCTCGCGGAACTGGTTCAGAAACTGGTCTGGGACGATCTCAGTGCCGCGCTCGGCGTGTCCGGCGACAACGGCTGGTTCATCTTCGGGACGCTCACCGCTGTCGGTCTGCTCGCCGGACTCGTGATCCGGTACCTGCCGGGCCATGCCGGCCCCGATCCGGCGACGGAGGGACTCGTCTCCACTCCTCTCGAAATACGCGTGCTCCCCGGCCTCGTGCTCGCCACCGTTCTGACCCTGTCCGGCGGGGTGAGCCTGGGGCCGGAGAACCCGATCATGGCGATCAACGCCGCGATCATCGTCGGGCTGGGTGTCCGGCTCGTGCCGAAGCTGGGGCAGAAGGAGTGGATGGGGCTGTCGACCTCGGCCACGATCGGCGCGATGTTCGGGACACCGGTCGCCGCGGCGCTGATGCTGTCCGAACTCAACAGCGGCGATCCCCGCGTCCCGCTGTGGCACCGGCTGTACGTGCCGCTCGTCGCCGCGGCGACCGGTTCGTTCGTGATGCTGCACTTCACCGATCTCGGGCTGTCGATGGGTCTGCCGGACGAGACGATCGGCGGTGTGGTCCACGTGCTCCTCGCCATCGGTGTCGCGGCGGCCGCGGCAACCGTCGGCGTGGTCGGTGCCGCGCTCTTCGACCCCCTGCACCGACTGCTGAACACCCGGTTGCCCGGTCCCGTGGTGCAGCTGACCGTGGCCGGGGCGGTCCTCGGCGGCCTCGGTGCGCTCGGCGGCACCATCACCCTGTTCAAAGGCCTCGAGCAGATGAACGAGCTGCCGGGCGAGGTGGCGACCACCACCGCCATGGGATTCTTCGTGTTCGCGGCGGTGAAGCTGTGCGCGCTGCTGGTCGCCGGGGCGTCAGGTTTCCGGGGCGGCCGGATCTTCCCCGCGGTGTTCATCGGAGCGGCCTTCGGATTCGGCGTTCACACACTCTGGACCTCGATACCGCTGACCCTGTGCGTGAGCGCGTCGGTGGTCGGGATCTCGGTGGCCGCTGCGCGCAACGGCTGGCTGAGTCTGTTCCTCGGGTTGGCGATCGTGCCGCAGATGGATCTCATGGTTCCACTGCTCTTCTCCACGCTCGCGGCGTGGCTGGTGGTGGCTAACGCACCGGAATTGAGTGCTCGGCCGGTCGAGATCCGACGAGGTTCGCAGAATGCGGAGAGGAACGTCTGAGGTGGCCGTGTCAGCGATCATGCGCCGGATCCGAAAGATCTCGCGGCCGAGACCAGCGGATGCCGTATCCGGTCTGGTGACCGCGTTGTTCTCCATCCCGGAGGGGATGGCGTACGCGTCGATCGGTGGATTCAATCCGGTCAGCGGTCTGTATTCGGGGATGCTCTCGACACTCGTGGGGTCGATGTTCGCCCGGACCGCGTTGATGGTCACCACGCTGACCAGTGCTATCGCACTGTCGTCGCAGAGCGTGCTGTCCTCGGCCGGCCTCGACCCGCACGACGTCGGGAACATCGCGATGCTGACGGTGGCGGTCGGTGCCGTGATGCTGGTGATGGGTCTGCTGCGCGTCGGCGCGATCATGGACTTCGTCTCGAGCGCCGTGATGACCGGATTCACGGTCGGCATCGCCGTACAGATCGTGGCGGGGGTGCTCGGCGACGTCACCGGCTACGACCCGGAACGGCACAACACCGTCGTGAAGTTCGTCGAGGTGCTCGGACACGTGCCCCAATGGTCGGGGGCGTCGGTGGCGGTGGCGCTCGGCACCGTCGCGGTGTGGGGAGTTCTGCAGTTCGTCAGACCGGTCAAGTCGTACGCCACGCTGATCGCACTCGTCGCGGTCACCGCGGTGGCCGCGGTGACCGGCGCCGACACGGAGACCGTCGGTGATATCGCGAAGGTGCCGAACAGTCTGCCGCCGTTCACGTTTCCGGATCTGAGTGCATTCCCGAACCTCGTTCTCGGAGCGTTCGCCATCGCCCTCGTCGGTCTCGCTCAGGCAGCGGGCATCTCGGCGGCGGTGCCGAACCCGGACGGATCGAAGGCGAGTGCGTCCGGGGACTTCTCGGCGCAGGGTGCGGCCAACATCGTCGGCGGCTTCTTCGGATCGCTGCCGACCGGCGGCTCCCTGTCCCGCACAGGTGTCGCGGTCTCCGCGGGCGCGACGAGCCGCTGGGCGGGCGTCTTCGCCGGTGCGTGGCTGGTGGTTCTCGTGCTGATCGCCGGCGCCGCCGCGCAGATCATCCCGATGCCTGTCATCGGGGGACTGCTGTTCGTCATCGGGTTCGAGTTGATTCAGGGTCGATGGGCCGACGTCACTCTGGTTCTGCGCACGGCGCCGCTGAGCGCCGTCGCGATGGTGGCGACCTTCCTCGCGACGACCCAGATCCCCCTGCAGTACGCGATCCTCGTCGGTGCCGGAATCTCGCTGGTGCTCTACTGCGTCCAGGCGGCACGCAGCGCCCGGCTGCTGGCGCTGGTCCGAGACGACGAGGGCTGGTGTCTGGAAGAACCGCCGAAGACGCTGCCCGCCAACGGAATCACCGTGCTGTACTACGCCGGCGTCGCGCTGTTCGCAGAAGTGCCCCGCATCTCAGAGACGTGGCCGGCGCCGCCCTCCGCACCGGGCCGGTTCGTGGTGATTCTGAACGTACGCGTCCTGCCCGACGTGCCGTCGGCGACACTGCAGAAGCTGCTGCGCGCGAAGGCCGAGGCATTGCGGAAGTCGGGCGGGCGTCTCATGCTCGCAGGCGTCAGTTCCGCGATGATCGACGCGGTGACGCGAGCGGGCCTGGTCCGAGCGCTGGGCGAGGAGAATGTCGTGCCCGCGTCCCGGCATGTCTTCGGTGGTCTCGACACCGCCTACGCCGATGCCCAGCGCTGGCTCGTGGAGACCGACGGGAACGGTCCGGACGCAGGTACGTCCTGACCTCGTCGTCAGGCGTCGTGATCTGCGGCGGTCGCTGCACGCAACTTCGCGATCTGATCCCGGGACGGGAGATTCCTCGGTGAGACCATGATTCCCTCCGCCGTCACCGTCGGACCGTCCGCGTCGCAGAGTTCGGCCCGCACGAAGACCTTCCGTCCCTCCGATCCGGTGGTGCGGGCGCGCAGATCGACGTCGCCGAGAGGTGTCGGGCGCAGGTACTTCACGGTGAGCGTGCCGGTGAAGCAGGGGGTTCCGTTGCCGACGCTGGCCGCTTCGCCGAGCATCTGATCGAGCAGCATGGCCGAGATCCCGCCGTGGACCAGGCCGGCCGGGCCCTCGTACGCGGCGCCGAGCCGTACCCGAGCGGTGGCCGTCCCGTCGTCGTGGTGGTCGACCCGCAGCGGGGGAGCGATGGCGTTGCGCACACCCACGGCCGCGTTGCCCCACGGCATGCCGGTGAAGTCGCGGGTGAACGGCACTCCGTAGCTGCCCGGCCTCTGCGCTGCGCGCAGTGAGGCGGTGACCGCGTCGATCCGCCGGCGCGCGTCGTCCAGATCGTCGTCGGGCACCTCGGTGCGGATCACCGCGTCGATCAGCGCGCGGACCGACTCGGTCAGCGGTTCCACCACGGCGAGCTGCGCAGCGATCTCGTCGGCGCTGAGGTCTACCAATCGAAAGTCCATGCCGGTCAGCCTATGGTCGTGCGCGGTCTCGACGGGCGCGGGTTCGGGCTCAGTGCTCGGACTTCCGGTGCTTGCCGGCGACCTCGCCGAACATCATCGTCATCTTGGTGCCCAGCGGCCAGCCGACGTAGTAGCAGAGGAACAGTCCGATCTCGTTCAGCTCCTCCGGCGTGAGTTCGCCGTTGCCGAGCGCCGCCGCCGCCTGGATCTCGGCGACGTCCACCTGACCGTTGGCGGCCAGCGCGCCGAGGAGGACCAGCCTGCGGTCGCGGTGGGTGAGGCCCTCGCGGCTCCACACCTCGCCGAAGACCTGATCGGCGGTGTGCGCGAAGAAGTCGCCCGGACCGTCGGACATCTCCCAGCCGTACACCTCCGACATCGTCGCCAGGCCCTTGCGGCGTCGCTCGGTCATCGGGGGCAGATCGTCTTGCGGGGTCGGGTTCACAATGCTCCTTCGGTTCGGTTCATTTCGCTGCGCGCCGGATCAGCCGTCGCGGCGTGCGTCGTGGGCGGAATGGGGCACACCGAGTCCGGCGGCCAGATCGGTGAGGGCGCGGCGGCCCAGCGGGAGGTCGACGCCGAGCCGGTCGGCCAGGGTCAGTGCCAGGGTCAGGTCCTTCTCGCCGAGATCGCGGACGTGCGTGAAGACACCGAACCAGAAGTCGTCGGGAGCGATCGGCCCGGTGGTGTCACGAAGCATGATCGCGCCCGCACCGCCGGTGATCGCATCGGTGTGCCGGACCACTCGCCCGAGTTGTGCGATGTCGATTCCGGCGGCCTCGGCGAGTCGGGACGCCTCGGCCGTGGCGGCGAAGGAGACGAAGTGCAGCAGGTTGCGGGCCAGCTTCATCCGCGTTCCGTCGCCGGCCGCCGGGCCGGCATGGACGATGAGATCGCCCGCCGGCGCGAGTGCGGCTCTGGCCCGCTCGTAGCCGGCGCGATCGCCGCCGATCATGATCGCCAGCCGGCCCTCCGCAGCCCCGGGGGCGCCGCCGGAGATCGGAGCGTCGAGCACGACGATCCCGTCCGCCGCGCACGCGGCGGCCTGCTCGGCCGCCGTCTCGGGGGCGATGGTGGAGTGGATCGCGATGAGCGAGCCCGGCGCCAGGTGCGGCCGCAGTTGCCCGATCACCTCGCGGACCTGGGCGTCGTCGCGAACGCAGATGCTGACCAGATCGCTGGCGGACGCGAGTTCGGGCAGACCGTCCGCGGTGACCGCGCCCGCATCGACCAGGGTGGCGACGGCATCCGGAGAGAGGTCGAAGACGGTGGTCGGAGCGGATCCGGCCAGGCGCGCAGCCATCGGACCGCCGATGTTGCCGAGCCCGACACAGCCCAGCCGCAGTGCCTCGCTCATGAGCGGATGACCTGTCCGCCGTCGACGTTGAAGATCTGTCCGGTGATCCAGGACGCCTCGTCGGACAGCAGGAACAGACACATGCCGACCAGATCCTGCGGCGTGCCCATCCGCCCCAGCGGGAGCTTGGCGACCATGTCGTCGACCATCGCGGCGGGAGTGGTGGAGCGGGTGGCCTCGGTGTCGATGGGGCCGGGGGCGATCGCGTTGATGCGGATGCGCTGACCGCCGAGTTCGACGGCGAGCTGCTGGGTGAGGCCGTTGACGCCCACCTTGGCCAGACCGTAGAAGCCGCTGTACAGCCAGGCCGCCGTCGACGACTGGTTCACGATCGCCCCGCCGTGCCGCATATGCGGGTAGCAGGCGCGGGTCACGTTGAGCGCACCGTCGAGGTTCACGCTCATGAACTTCTTGTAGTAGTCCCACGGCACGGTGGTCAGGAAGTCGAGCTTCATGCCGCCGTAGATCGCGGCGTTGTTGACGAGCGCGTCGATCTTCCCGCGTTCGTCAACGACGGCCGTCGCGAGCGATGCCGCGGAGTCGGGGTCGGAGACGTCGGTGTGCACGTACATGCCTCCGATCGCGTCGGCCACCGACCGTCCGGCGTCGTCGTTGACATCGGCGATCACCACGTACGCGCCCTCGTCGGCGAGTGCCCGGGCGTAGGCCTCTCCGATGCCTCCGGCGGCGCCGGTGACGATGGCGGTTTTGTCGGCGAATCTGGTCATGTTGTTCCTTCGGGGTGTTGTGGGGTGTGGGCGGGGGTGGAGGTTTCGACTCGCTTCGCTCGCTCAACCAGCGGGCGGGGCCGGCCAGCGGGAGAGGTGGGCAGCGGGCGGGGCAGGCCGGCGGGAGAAGTGGGAGCGGGAGGGGACGGTCTCCTTATACGGGTGTGGCGACCGCCTTGATCTCGAGGTACTCCTCGAAACCGGCGCGGCCCATCTCTCGCCCGATTCCGCTCTGCTTGTAGCCGCCGAACGGGACGTCGGCGGAGTACCAGATGCCGCCGTTGACGCCCATCGTCCCGGTGCGGACGCCGTCGACCACAGCGTTCACCCGTTCCGGCGATGTGCCCCACACGGCGCCCGACAGTCCGTAGGGGGAGTCGTTGGCGAGATCGATCGCGTCGTCGTCGCCATCGTGCGGGATGATCACCAGCACCGGGCCGAAGATCTCCTCCTGTGCGACGCGAGCGGAGTTGCCGACGCCGGAGATGAGCGTCGGTTCGACGAAGAAACCGCGGTCCAGTCCGGCGGGCCGGCCACCGCCGATCTCGATCACGCCGCCCTCCTCGCGTGCCAGACGCAGGTAGTTCTCGACGCGCTCCCGCTGCCGGGCGGAGATGAGCGGTCCGCAGACTGTTCCCGGGTCCGTCGGGTCCGCCGCGGACAGGCCCGCCATCGCGTTCTTGGTGAGTTCGACGGCGGCCGCGAGCTTCTCGCGCGGCACCAGCAGACGGGTGGTGATGGCGCAGCCCTGCCCGGCGTGAGTCACGACGGAGAACGCCGCCATCGAACAGGCGGCTGCAAGGTCGGCGTCGTCGAGCACGATGAAGGCCGACTTGCCGCCGAGTTCCAGAAAGACCTTCTTGAGCGTGGGCGCGGCGGCGGCCATCACCCTGCGGCCGGTGTCGGTGGAACCGGTGAACGAGACGAGATCGACGCGGGGGTCGGTGCACAGTTGCTCACCGAGTGCGTGGTCGGTGGAGGTGACGATGTTGACCACGCCCGGAGGGAAGTCGGTCTCCTCGGCGATGACCTTCCCGACCAGCGCGGCGCACCACGGGGTGTCCGGGGCCGGCTTCAGGACCACGGTGCAGCCGGCGGCGAGCGCCGGACCGATCTTGGCGAAGTTGATCTGGTGCGGAAAGTTCCACGGTGTGATCGCGCCGACCACACCGATCGCCTCGGCGCGCAGCTCTCGCCGGTTCTTGATGCCCATCGGGCTCGCCTCGCCGAGATCGGTGATCCACGAATAGCTCTCGGCGAGGTCGGCGAAGTACCCGAGATCGGTGATCGGCCCCACCAGCTGCGGGCCGTGCGTCAGGAACGTGGGACAGCCCACTTCGGCGACCGTCAGCTCCCGCAGTTCGTCCGCGTGCGCGAGCAGTGCGTCGCGCAGTTGCCGCAGGCAGTGGGCGCGGAAGGCGTGGTCGCGCGACCAGTCGGTCCGATCGAAGGCTCGGCGGGCGGCCTCGATCGCCCGATCCATGTCGGACGCGGTGGCTTCGGCCGCCTGGCCGATCACCTCCTCCGTAGCGGGGTTGACGACGTCGAAGACGCCGCCGGAACCGGGGATCAGGGCGCCGTCGACGAGCAGGTCGGTGGCGGTGTCGGGCCTGAGTGGGAGGCTCGCTCGGGTCATTGTCAGAACTCCATCTGGACAGGTGTCTGGACTTCGGTTCAACCGTAGAGTAGCGTGCGTCACATGTCCACCCCAGTCGAGTCCGCCGGTGTCGCGGCCGAGTCCACCCGGCGGCGCCTGAGTCCGCAGCAGGCCGAGAAGATCACCAAGATGACCGAGGCGGCCGTCGAGATCCTCGCCGCGGACGGCTTCGATGCGCTCTCGGTGCGTGACGTCGCGAAGCGCGCGGGGGTGGCGCCGGCCACCGCCTACACGTATTTCAGCTCGAAGAGTCACCTGGTGGCGGAGGTGTTCTGGCGGCGTCTGGCCGCCGGAGTGCCCGAGGTGGACGCCTCCCTGCCCCGGGCCGAGCGCGTGGCGCAGGTGCTGCGCGGAGTCTCGACCGTGGTCGCCGGAGAGGGACAGCTCGGCGGAGCCGTCACCGTCGCGCTGCTGGGCAGCGACCCGGACTCCGAGCACCTGCGGTGGCGGATCGGCGGGTTCATTCACGACCGCCTCGCCGCCGCGGTCGGTGACGACCACCCCGATGCCCCTCGGGTGGTGGACGCCCTGCAGATGCTCTACGCAGGCGGACTCGTCACCGCCGGCATGGGACACCTGACCTACGAAGCGACATCCGAGCGGCTGGTCGCGGCCGCCGCACTGCTCTTCAACGATTGATGGGAATGAGACGTTGACCGTCACCGACACCGGAATGCAGGAGTCGATTCCGTTCGACCCGTACGACTACGACTTTCACGAGGACCCGTATCCGACCTACGCGCGGCTGCGCCGCGACGCGCCGGTGTACCGCAACACCGACGGCGACTTCTGGGCGCTGGCCCGGCACGACGACGTCTCCGAGGCCTTCCGCGACAACGTGCGGCTGTCGAACAGCTGGGGCGTCTCGATGGATCCGACGTCGTACAACGAGAACGCCGAGTACGCGATGAGCTTCCTGGCGATGGACGACCCGCGCCACCTGCGCCTGCGCAAGCTCGTATCGAAGGGATTCACGCCGCGCCGGGTCAGCGAGCTTGCACCTCGGATCCACGAGCTGACGAGTCGGCACTGGGCGCGCTGCGTGGAGATGGGGGAGTTCGACTTCGTCCACGACTTCGCCGGACTGTTGCCGATGGACGTGGTCTCGGAGCTGCTCGGGGTCGGGCCGTCCGACCGCGCATACCTGCGACGGCAGTCGGATCTGCTGATCCACCGGGAGGAGGGCGTCACCGATGTCCCCGAAGCCGCTGTGCGCGCTTACCTGGAGTTGCACGGCTATTACGCGGAGCTGCTCGCCGACCGCCGCAGACGCCCGGGCGACGACCTCGTCTCCGCGCTGATCGGCGCCGAACTCGTCGGAGACGGGGTGGCCGCGGCGAAGGGCGAGCGCACCACGATGACCGACCAGGAGATCATCGGCTTCATGATGCTCATGGTGGTCGCGGGCAACGAGACCACCACCAAGCTGCTGGCGAATTCCGTCTACTGGGGTCATCGCAGCGGGGGGCAGGTGGCGGGGATCCTCGATGAGGTCGGCGCGGGCGCCGATCCGGCGGCCGTCGTCGGGGACTGGGTCCAGGAGACGCTCCGGTTCGACACCTCCACGCAGATGCTGCTGCGGCGCGTGGTCGACGACGTCGAATACGGCGGCTACACCATTCCCGCGGGCGATCGGGTGCTGCTGCTGATCGGTTCGGCGAATCGAGACGAAGAGGTCTTCGGGCCGGACGCGGACCAGTACCGCATCGGCCGTGACAGCAGCCGCACCATCCTCTCGTTCGGACTCGGCACGCACTTCTGCCTGGGAGCGCACCTGGCCCGACTCGAGGCCGACCTCGGCCTCGCCGAGATCGCCCGAACCGTCAAGAGTTTCGACGTCGACCTCGACGCCGCCGAACGCGTGCACTCGGTGAACGTCCGCGGTTTCGCGTCCCTCCCGATGAAAGTGGTCCCCCGATGAGATTTCAGCCCCATCCCGAACGTCGGCCCGTGCTGGTCGCCGGTGCCTCGTCCGGCATCGGCGAGGCCACCGCCCTGGCCCTCGCCACGGCCGGCCATCCGGTCGCCCTCGGCGCACGCCGTGTGGAGAAGTGCGCCGCGACTGCCGCACGGATCGTCGCCGACGGAGGTGAAGCGGCCGCCGTCGCGCTCGACGTGACCGACGACGACTCCGTCCGGAACGCGGTCGACGCGGCGCAGGAGGCGCTGGGTCCCCTCGAAGTGGTGGTCGCCGGTGCCGGCGATCTCCAGATCGGCCGAGCCCACGAGATGCCGGTGGACGAGTGGGCGGCGCAGATCGATGTGCACCTGGTCGGCGCGTACCGGCTCTACCGCGCGGTGGCGCCCGCGATGATCGCGCGCCGCCGTGGCGACATCGTGTTCATCAGTTCCGACGTCGTCGCCCACCCGCGTCCGTGGTCGTCGGCGTACGTCGCCGCCAAATGCGGTGTCGAGGGCATGGTCGCCACCATCGACATGGAGTTGGAGGGCACCGGGGTGCGCGCCGGTCTGGTGCGGCCCGGCCAGACGATCACGGGCATGGGCATGAATCTCGATCAGAAGCAGACCGAGGCGATGCTCAACGACTGGATCGCGTTCGGCCTGGCCCGGCACGGCAACTTCCTCACACCCGAGAATCTGGCTTCGGCTGTCATGGCGATGATCTCGATGCCGCCCGGCGCGCACATGCGATCGGTCGACGTCGAAGCCGAGGGCGAGCTCGTACCGCCGGAATCGTCCACCCCCGCCCAGCCCGAACCGGTCGCGCATTCGGAAGGAGCACCGGCATGACCACGAGCGCATCTCACACTGAACCCTCTGACCGCGCAGCATCCTCCGACCCTGCAGCATCGATCCGCGTATCCGGCGGAGAGGGCGAGCACGGACACCTCGACGAGCTCGCCACCGATCCGATCGGCCTGTTCCGGCGTGTCCGGGCCGAGCACGGCGACGTCGGGATGTTCCAGCTCGCCGACCGGGAGGTGGTCCTGGTGAGCGGTGCGGCCGCGAACGAAGAGTTCTTCCGCGCGCCCGACGAGGTGCTCGATCAGGGCGCCGCGTACCCCTTCATGACTCCGATCTTCGGTGAGGGCGTCGTCTTCGACACCAGTCCCGAGCGGCGCAGCGAGATGCTGCACAATCAGGCGCTCAAGGGGGCGCACATGAAGCAGCACGCGGTCACCATCCCCGACGAGGTGGAACGGATGATCGCCGGCTGGGGCGACGCCGGCGAAATCGATCTGCTCGACTTCTTCGCCGAACTGACGCTGTACACCTCGTCGTCGTGCCTGATCGGACGCAAGTTCCGCGAAGAGCTGTCGGGCCACATCGCGCACCTCTATCACGAGCTGGAGAAGGGCACCGACCCGATCGCCTACGTCGACATGCACGCCGACATCGAGAGTTTCCGCCGACGCGACGCCGCGCGCGCCGAGTTGGTAGAGTTCATCGGCGGCGTGATGGACCGCCGTATCGCGAACCCGCCGGCCGACTCCGCCGACCGGGATCTGCTCGACGTGCTGGTGTCGCTGAAGAACGACGACGGTTCGCAGATGTTCAGTCCGGACACCGTGACCGGCATCTTCATCTCGATGATGTTCGCGGGCCACCACACCACTTCGGGGACGGCGGCGTGGACGCTGATCGAACTGCTCAAACATCCGGACCATCTCGCCGAGGTCGTCGGCGAACTCGACGGGATCTACTCGGACGGCGTCGAGTACAGCTTCGCTGCGATGCGTCAGATCCCGAAGCTGGAAGGCGCGATCAAGGAGGCGCTGCGACTGCATCCGCCGCTGATCATCCTGATGCGCCTGGTTCAGGAGGACTTCGAGGTCGGCGGGGTCACGGTTCGCGCCGGACAGTCGATCGCGGTCTCGCCTGCGGTCTCGAACCGGCTGCCGGAGGACTTTCCGGACCCGGACTCCTTCGATCCCGCTCGGTACGAGCAGCCGCGGCAGGAGGATCTGGTCAATCGCTGGACGTGGATCCCGTTCGGTGCCGGACGGCATCGCTGCGTCGGCGCGCAGTTCGCGATGATGCAGTTGAAGGCGATCTTCTCGGTGCTGCTGCGCAACTATGAGTTCTCCCTGGTTCAGGAGCCGGACAGCTACCGCAACGACCATTCCAAGATGGTCGTGCAGTTGCAGCAGCCGTGCCGCGTCGCCTATCGGCGGCGGGAGCGGTGATGCGCGTCGTCGTCGATCTGGATCTGTGTCAGGGACACGGGATGTGCGAGTTGGAAGCCCCCGACGTCTTCGAGGCGGGCCGTGACGCGGTGACGATCCTGAACGAGAACCCTGACGAATCGCAGCGCGCCGAAGTGGAGGCCGCTGTTCGGTTCTGCCCGACCCAAGCACTGAAGATCGTGGAGGAATGACATGGCTTTTCCCCGTGCCGAACTGGACGAGATGAAGCAGCGTTGGCTGGATGCCAACGTCGAAGCCGAGAAGGCGGGCGACTGGCGCCCGCTCGCGGATTTCTACACCGAGGACGCCACCTACGGCTGGAACTACGGTCCGGAGAAGGACTTCATGGCCGTGGGCCGCGACGAGATCCGAGAGATCGCGCTCGGCCAGGAGATGGAGGGCCTGGAGGGCTGGGAGTATCCGTACCAGGCGTGGGTGATCGACGAGCGGACCGGCGACATGATCGGGCTGTGGCGCCAGGTGTACTCCGGCGCCGGGAACCCAGTGAGCGGGCCGATTGACGTCAGCACTCGAGCCGACGGTTCCCACTACGCGGTGCACGGCATCGGCGGGAGCTGGTTCCGTTACGCGGGGAACTTCCAGTTCGGCTGGCAGCGCGACTTCTTCGACTTCGGGAACGTCTCGGCACTGTTCCTGGAGATGCTGACCGATCAAGCCTGCAGTGACGGCATGCTCAAGCGCATCGAGAAGTCCGCGCCGGGGAACCTGCCCGGTTGGTATCCGCTCGGGCAGTCGCCCGTCGGCCTGTGGGACCTGCCGTGAGCCTGGCCGGACTGACCCGCGCGCAGTTGGTGGCTCTGGTCCCGGAGTCGCTGCTGTCGGGCCAGCTGATCGATCGGTCCGGGATGGCACACCTGATCGCGGCGTTCGGCCGCGAGGGCATGACCCAGGTCGCCATCGAGGAGTGGATGGCGGCCAGCCCGGTGTACACGGGGCGGATGCGGACCGCGCTCGGGATCGAGGGCGACGGGGTCGAGGACATGTTCAAATGCCTGCAGCTCGATATCGGTGCGCCGCCGCAGTTCATGGACTTCCGCTACCGGATCGTCGATCGGTACCACGGCTCGTTCGTGCTCGATCACTGCGGCGCGCTTCTCGACGTGGAGCCGATGGGCGACGAGTACGTGACGGCCATGTGCCACGACATCGAGGATCCGACATTCGATGCGACCGCCATAGCGACCAATCGGCGCGCGCGGATCCGTCCGGTGCACCGACCGCCCCGCGTACCCGCGGGCCGGACGCCGCACTGCGAGTGGACGGTGACGATCGAGCCCGACCGCGAGGAGCTTCCGTTGCCGGAGGTTACCGAGCCGACTCTGCGAACCCGGGCGGCGTCGATCGCCCTCAGCCCGATCGACGGGTCCGCCGGCGACGGTCTCGCCGATTACCGCGGTCCGCTCGTCGAGGACCTGGCCTTCGACGAGTTCTCCACCTCCGCACTGGTGCGGATCGCGGAGGAGACGGCCTTGCAGCACCAATTGCTCGCGATCGGATTCCTGGCATCCGTGCGACGCCGGACCGATGCTGCGCGCGCGGACGAGATCCTCGAGAAGCAGCTCATCGGCATCGCGGGGATCACCGCCGAACGATTGTCGGCCGCGCTGTTCGACGGTCGGTCCGACGCGACGGCGCTCGCCGGCGTTTTGAACGCGCACCCGGTGTTCGGCCCCGAGCAGTACACGGGGGTGGTCGCGCAGGTGCGCGAAGACGGTGACGGCGTTCGCGTGCGCATTCGAGTGGATTCGCCTGCGGTGGAGGACGGCGCGTGGATGCGGCTGTTGGCCGCGGGCCGGCTCGGTGCGATCGCGTCGGCGGTGCGGGCGGTCGAGCCGACGTGGGTCGTCGAAGAGAGTGCCGTGAACGGCGACGAACTCGTGGTGACCGTCGGCCGCGGCGATCCGCAGCCCGAGTGCGACGAGGTCGCCATCGTGCGCTTCTCGGCCGGGTCGTCGTTCACCTTCGCCGACCGCGGTCCGTCGAAGCCCCTGCCGCTCTCGGTGGTGTGAGGAGAGGGGCGCGCCTGTGGACGTGTGCCTCGGGTAGACGCGAGGCTCGGCGACAGATCCTCCGTCCCGGACGGGGGATCTGTCGCTGAGTGGCGCTGCTGCGGATGGCGGATCGTGGGCTGTGGACGGCGGATGGAACCGTCTTGGGCCCGGTCGCGTCTAAAGAGATATGTGGCCTGCAGATCGATACGGACTCATCTGGCGCGGCGTCGCCCTGGATTCCGGAGTCACCGAACGCGAGATCCGGGAGGCCGTTCGCAGACACACGCTGATACCGGTGGGACGGGGCGTGTACGTGACGCGTGAGTCGCTCGGTCCGGACCCGGGGCAGGCGCTGCGGGACCGCTATCGGCTCCGGTGCGTGGCGGCCGCTGTCGGAACCGCCCGCGACTGCGGCAACGTGCTCAGTCACGAGTCTGCGGCCGCAGTCCTCGGGCTCGGGACTCTGCGTCCCGATCTCACGAGCATTCACCTCACCAACGGTCGCAGCAACGGCGGTCACCGTCGACCCCACCGCGTGATACACAGCGGGGGACTGCGCGACGACGAGGTCGTCGAGGTCAATGGGCTCGCGGTGACGTCGATCTCGCGGACCGCGGTCGACGTGGCGCTCTCGGTGCCGGACTTTCCGCGGGCCCTGTCGGTCATGGACAGCGCACTGCGGCTCGGTGCGGATCGCGGCGTACTGCTCGCGGAGCTCGCACGGCCGCGGCGCGGAGTCGCCCGGGCGCGTCGGGCGCTGCGTCATGCGGACGGGCGGTCGGACAACCCCGGCGAGTCGTGGGGCGGGCACAGATGATCGAGGCCGGACTGCCAGTTCCCGAGCTTCAGACCCGCTACCGTCTGCCGAGCGGCCGGACGGCGATCTGCGACTACGACTGGGATGGGTCCGTGGTGGCGGAGTTCGACGGTTTCGGGAAGTACCGGCGGGAGATGCGGAAGCCGGATCAGCCGGCTGACGACGTGGTGATCGCCGAGAAGCTGCGCGAGGACGAACTGCGCGCCCGATCTGCACGTGGTGCGGTGGACGACCGAACACTTGGCGTTCGGGCAGATGGTGCCGCTGCTGCGACGGCAGCTGTCGCGGTTCGGGATCCTCCCCGCGGCATCGCGGACGCGAGGCTCGGTGACGAAACCCCCGTCCCGGACGGGGGATCTGTCGCCGGCAGGCGCGACGTCAGACGTCGAAGCGCGCGTCGGCCGTCGCCCGTCCGAGGAGTCGGTCGCCGTCGTACATGCGGGCGTCGAAGAGGCAGAGACGGCGCCCGAGCTTGACCGGCACGACGTCGATGCGCACGCGGCGGCCGTCGACGACGGGCGACCGGTGGAATTCGCAGGTGAAGTCGATCAGCTGGTAGCCGCCGCCGGCGCGGACATTGCGCTGGGCTCCGAACGAGCACGCCTGGGCGAGCATCGCGGCGATCACTCCGCCGTGCATGGTGCCCATGAGGTTGCGCATCCACGGTGCGGTGGTGAACTGCACGTCGACGGAGCCGTCGTCGCCGGTTCCCGTGACGCCGCCGTCGAGGATCTCTGAGATCGGGCCCATCGGGAGCGAACCGTCGATCAGCTTCGCGACCACCTCGGCACCGGAGAGGGACGGGTCGATCCGCTCGACCGCGGGTACGCCGTCGGGTGCGGGCTGTTCCGGATGCCACTGAAGGTCGCCGCTGGTGGGACGACCGACCCGGACGTTGCGAGCGGTGCCGAAGCACACCGTCTCACCCGCGGACCCGGCGATGGTGACCGACGTGGTGCCGAACGCGTCGTCGTGCATGCGGAGGTCGGCGCTCGCGCGGAGCACGTCGTGGGGCGCGGGACGCCGCACCATCGACATCGTGAGCCGTGCCTGCATCGACGACGACGCGGCGTCGAGCCGGTAGAAGGGAACGCCACCGACGTCGTCGAAGAGCACCGTGAGAGCCGGCAGTTCGATGAGGCCGCGGTGATCGGTGACGCCGCTGCCGAGCTTCTGGACCAACACCGGTGCGTCGACGTCGGTGTCCCGGCCGATGGCGAACGTGGTGAACGGGTCGGCGATCGGCGGGGCGTGACTCGTCATGGGTCCGTCCTATCAGGGGACAGCGCGCGGGGCGAAACTCGCGGACTCGGATGAGACCGGTGCCACTCGCGCGGGGTCCGGAAGAGAAACAATCATTCACGCTTGATTTGTTTGCCGATCCGTGTGACGCTGGGCGCATGGCGATCGTCGATGAACTCGTTCAGGCATTGCAGGCGGAATCGGAATCCCTCGACGGCCTCGTCGCGGAGCTCTCCGACGAACAGTGGGCCACCCCGACGCCGGCCCAGGGGTGGACGGTGGCGCACCAGATCGGTCACCTGCACTGGACCGACCGCGTGTCCCTGCTGTCGATCACCGATCCCGCGGGGTTCGGCGACCTCGTCGAGCAGGCGATGGGCGACCCGTCGGGCTTCGTGGACGCGGCAGCGGAGACCGAGGCGGCCAGGCCGCCCGCCGAACTCCTGGCTGACTGGCGCAAGACGCGCGACCGGCTCGGCGGTGCGTTGGTCGCGGTCCCGGAGGGCACCAAGCTCACGTGGTTCGGTCCGCCGATGTCCGCGGCGTCGATGGCGACCGCGCGGATGATGGAGACCTGGGCACACGGTCTCGACGTCGCCGACGCGCTCGGTGTGAAGCGTCCCGAGGGCGACCGCATCAAGAACGTGGTGCACCTCGGGGTCCGAACCCGCGATTTCGCCTACCTGGTCAACGGGCTCGACGCCCCGGCCGAACCGTTCCGCTACGAGATCACCGCGCCGTCGGGCCGGCTGTGGACGTGGGGACCGGAAGACGCGACCGACATCGTCCGCGGCCCGGCGGTGGACTTCTGCGAACTCGTGACTCAGCGACGGCACCTCGACGATCTGAACCTCGAGTTCATCGGCGACGAGGCCGCCGCGTGGTCGCGGATAGCCCAGGCCTTCGCCGGACCTCCCGGCGCCGGCCGAGCGCCCCAGAGGTCCTGAGCGCCGGCCGCACCCGCACCCACACGCGTGAAACACCAGGAGGAATGATGTCCGACGCATCGCGTCCGGTCCGGATCGGCAACGTCTCCGGCTTCTACGGCGACCGCTTCAGCGCGGTCCGCGAGATGCTCGAAGGCGGCGATCTCGACTTCATCACCGGCGACTACCTCGCCGAACTCACCATGCTGATCCTCGGCCGTGACCGCATGAAGAACCCCGACCTCGGTTACGCGAAGACCTTCCTGCGGCAGATGGAGGAGAACCTGCACCTCGTCGCCGAGAAGGACGTCAAGGTGGTCGTCAACGCCGGCGGACTCAACCCGCACGGCCTCGCGGTGGCGCTCAGGGAACTGGTCGACCGCCTCGACGTGGATCGCCGGGTCGCCTTCGTCAACGGTGACGACATCGTCGGGCGGGCGGGTGAACTCGGGCTGGGATCACCGATCACGGCCAACGCCTACCTCGGCGGATTCGGTATCAAGACAGCGCTCGACGCGGGCGCCGACATCGTCGTCACCGGCCGTGTCACCGACGCCTCGCTGGTGGTCGGGTCGGCGGCGTCGGTCTTCGGCTGGGGCTACGAAGACCTCGATCAGCTCGCGGGTGCGGTGGTGGCCGGGCACATCATCGAGTGCAGCGCCCAGGCCACCGGCGGCAACTATTCGTTCTTCACCGAGATCCCGGACATGACGCGGCTCGGCTTCCCCATCGCCGAGGTGCACGCCGACGGCAGTTCGGTCATCACCAAACACGAGGGCACGGGCGGCGCGGTGCAGGTCGGAACGGTCACGGCGCAACTGCTCTACGAGATCGGCGGGCCGCGGTACTACAACCCCGACGCGACCGCGCGGATCGACACCGTCGAACTCGCGCAGGAGAGCACCGACCGCGTGCGGGTGAGCGGGGTGCGGGGAGAGGCGCCGCCGAAGGACCTTAAGGTCTCGCTCAATCACCTGGGCGGCATCCGCAACGAGTTCGAGGTGGTGCTCACCGGCCTCGACATCGAGGCCAAGGCCGAGCTGTTCCAGAAGCAGTTCGAGGCCGCGCTCGGGCAGCGTCCCGCCGAACTCACCTGGGAGCTGGTCCGCCTCGACCGTCCCGACGCCGACACCGAGGAGCAGGCCAGCGCGATGCTGCGCTGCGTGGCCCGCGACACCGACCCCAAGAAGGCCGGACGGCAGTTCACCGGTGCGGCAGTCGAACTCGCGCTCGCGAGCTACCCGGGTTTCACTCTCACCGCACCTCCCGGCAACGGTTCGCCCTACGGCGTCTTCGAGCCCGGCTACGTCGACGCCGCGCTGGTTCCCCACCAGGTGAACCAGCCCGACGGGGTCACCGTGCGAATCGATCCGTCGCCCCTTCGCGCGGAACCGATCGTCGACGAGAGCGTCCCGGCGGCGGCGTCGTCGACCGACTGGGGCGAGACCGTCGACCTTCCGCTCGGCACCGTGGCCGGTGCCCGATCGGGGGACAAGGGCGGCAGCGCCAACATCGGGCTCTGGGCCCGGACCGACGACGAGTACGCATGGCTCGACGAGACGCTCAGCGTCGCCAAGCTCAAGGAACTGCTGCCGGAGGTCGCGGACCTGACCGTGCATCGGTACCCGCTTCCGAATCTGCGGGCCGTCAACTTCGTGATCGAGCAGGTGCTCGGGCGCGGCGTCGCCGAGAACGTCCGCTTCGATCCGCAGGCCAAGGGGCTGGGAGAGTGGCTGCGCTCGCGCGTGGTACCGATCCCGACCCGTTTCAGCAAGACAGAAGGGAACTGATCCGTGCCCATCGCCAGTGACATCTGGGATTCACCGGAACGGCGTGAACTCCGCGCGAGTATCGCCGGTTTCGCCAAGCGGCACATTCTGCCGTATCAGGACGAGTGGGAGCGCGAGGGACTGATTCCGCGCGAGACCCACCTGGCCGCGGCCGAACTGGGACTGTTCGGTCTCGGCGTGCCGGAGGAGATCGGCGGCAGCGGCGGCGACCTGATCGACTCGATGATCCTGGTGGAGGAACTGCACTGTCAGGGCGTCGCGGGCGGCGTCTTCGCCTCGCTGTTCACCCACGGCATCGCTCTGCCGCATCTGATCGCCGCGAACGACCCGGCCCAGATCGACAAGTGGGTCCGGCCGACCCTGGCGGGCGAGAAGATCGGCAGCCTCGCGATCACCGAACCCGGTGGCGGCAGCGACGTCGGCCACCTGCGCACCAGCGCCGTGCGCGACGGGGACCACTACGTGGTGAACGGCTCCAAGACATTCATCACCTCGGCGGTGCGTGCCGACTTCGTCGTCGCGGCGGTCCGGACCGGAGGGCCCGGCGCCGCGGGAGTCTCGCTGCTGGTGATCGAGAAGGGCACGCCGGGATTCGAGGTGGCGCGCAAGCTCGACAAGATGGGCTGGCTCAGTTCCGACACCGCGGAACTGTCGTTCACCGACGTCCGCGTGCCGGCCGCGAACCTCGTCGGTGCCGAGAACTCCGGCTTCGCGCAGATCGCGCAGGCCTTCGTCACCGAGCGCGCCTCGCTGGCGGCCCAGGCGTACGCGAGCGCGCAGCGGTGCCTGGACCTGACCCTCGACTGGGTGCGGAACCGGGAGACCTTCGGCAAGCCGCTCATCTCCCGGCAGTCCGTGCAGGACACGGTCACGGAGATGGCACGCCGGATCGACGTGGCGCGGACCTACACCCGGGCGGTCGTCGAACGGAAGGTGTCGTCGGGCGACGACCTCATCGCCGAGATCTGCTTCGCGAAGAACACCGCTGTCGAGGCGGGCGAGTGGGTGGCGAACAAGGCGGTCCAACTGCACGGCGGAATGGGTTACATGCGGGAGTCGGAGGTGGAACGCCAGTACCGCGACATGCGCATCATCGGCATCGGCGGCGGCACCAACGAGATCCTGACCGGACTGGCGGCGAAGCGATTGGGGTACCAGGCATGACGGTTCTGAGGAGCAAGATCGACACCTCGTCGGCGGAGTTCGCGGCCAACGTCGAGGCGATGAACGCCAAACTGGCCGAACTCGAATTGGAGTTCCGCAAAGTCCGCGCCGGCGGCGGCGAGAAGTACGTCGAGCGGCACCGCAAACGCGGGAAGATGACCGCGCGCGAGCGAATCGAGCTGCTGGTCGACGAGGATTCGCCTTTCCTGGAACTCTGCCCGCTCGCGGCGTACGGCTCGCAGTTCACTGTGGGCGCCTCGGTGGTGGTCGGCATCGGCGTCGTCGAAGGCACCGAATGCCTGATCGTCGCCAACGATCCGACGGTCAAGGGCGGCACCTCTAACCCGTGGACGCTGCGGAAGATCCTCCGGTGCAACGACATCGCCCGGCAGAACCGGCTCCCGGTCATCTCGCTCGTGGAGTCCGGCGGTGCCGACCTCCCGACGCAGAAAGAGGTCTTCGTCCCCGGCGGACGGATGTTCCGCGATCTGACGCAACTGTCGGCGGCGGGCATCCCGACCATCGCACTGGTCTTCGGCAACTCCACGGCGGGCGGTGCCTACGTCCCCGGAATGAGCGATCACGTCGTGATGATCGAGGACCGTTCCAAGGTCTTCCTCGGCGGCCCGCCCCTGGTCAAGATGGCCACGGGTGAGGAGAGCGACGACGAGGAACTGGGCGGCGCCAAGATGCACGCCCGCGTCTCCGGACTCGGCGACTACCTCGCGGCCGACGAGCAGGACGCGGTGCGGATCGGCAGGCGGATCGTCGCCCGCCTCAACTGGCGCAAGCAGGGACCGGAGCCGATCGCCGAGCCGGTCCGCGAACCCCGGTACAGCCCGGAGGAGCTGCTCGGCATCGTTCCTCCCGATCTGAAGATCCCCTTCGACCCGCGCGAGGTGATCGCGCGCGTCGTCGACGACTCCGACTTCGACGAGTTCAAACCCGAGTACGGCACCTCGCTGTGCACCGGCTGGGCCCGGATCCACGGCTACCCGGTCGGTATCCTCGCGAACGCGCAGGGCGTGCTGTTCTCGGCCGAATCGCAGAAGGCCACTCAGTTCATCCAACTGGCCAACCGCAGCAACACGCCGCTGCTGTTCCTGCACAACACCACCGGCTACATGGTCGGCAAGGAATACGAGCAGGGCGGCATCATCAAGCACGGCTCGATGATGATCAACGCGGTGTCGAACTCGACGGTGCCGCACATCTCGATCCTGATGGGCGCGAGTTACGGAGCGGGCCACTATGGCATGTGCGGCCGGGCGTACGACCCCCGCTTCCTGTTCGCGTGGCCCAGCGCCAAGAGTGCGGTGATGGGCGCCGCGCAGCTCGCGGGCGTCATCTCGATCGTCTCCCGTGCGGCCACCGAGGCACGCGGCGGCACCGTGGACGAGGAGGCCGACGCCGGAATGCGCGCCATGATCGAGGCGCAGATCGAGGCCGAGTCGGTGCCGATGTTCCTGTCCGGGATGCTCTACGACGACGGCGTCATCGACCCGCGCGACACCCGGACGGTGCTCGGCCAGGCGCTCTCGGCCATCGCGTCCGCCCCGGTCGAGGGCACCAGCAACTTCGGCGTCTTCCGGATGTGAGGAATCTGCACATGACTACAGCCATCTCTCAGAAGCCGATCACCAGCGTGCTCGTCGCCAACCGCGGCGAGATCGCGTGCCGGGTCTTCACCACCTGCGTCACGATGGGCCTGCGCACCGTCGCGGTGTACTCCGATCCAGACGCCGACGCCCCGCATGTGCGGGCCGCCGACGCCGCGGTCCGACTGCCGGGTTCCACCTCGGCCGAGACGTACCTGCGCGGTGAGAAGATCATCGCCGCCGCACAGGCGGCGGGCGCGGACGCGATCCATCCCGGGTACGGATTCCTCTCGGAGAACGCCGAGTTCGCGCAAGCCGTGATCGACGCCGGACTGACGTGGATCGGTCCGCCGCCCGCCGCGATCACCGCGATGGGCTCCAAGGTGAACGCGAAGGCGCTGATGGAGGGCGCCGGTGTGCCGGTGCTCAAGGACATCGATCCCGAATCGGTCACCGCCGATGATCTTCCGCTGCTGATCAAAGCCTCCGCGGGCGGCGGCGGACGCGGCATGCGGATCGTCCGCGAACTGGGCGAGTTGAGCGACGCCGTCGCCGCGGCCCGGCGCGAAGCGGAGTCGGCGTTCGGCGATCCGACCGTGTTCTGCGAGCCGTACATCGAGCGCGGCCACCACATCGAGGTCCAGGTGATGGCCGACGACCACGGCCAGATCTGGGCGGTCGGCGAGCGGGAATGCTCGATCCAGCGCCGGCATCAGAAGGTGGTCGAAGAGGCTCCGGCACCGCTCGTGGAGCGGATCGGTGCCGACATGCGCGACAAGCTCTTCGCGGCCGCGCGCAAGGCGGTCGAGTCGATCGGCTACCGAGGCGCGGGCACCGTCGAGTTCCTCGCCGACGAGACCGGCAAGTTCTTCTTCCTGGAGACCAACACGCGACTGCAGGTGGAGCATCCGGTCACCGAGCTGACCACCGGCGTCGACCTCGTGGAGTGGCAGCTGCGCGTGGCCCGGGGCGAGCCGCTGGGACAGATTCCGGCGACCGCTCCGGCGGGCGGCGTCGGCCACGCGATCGAGGTGCGGCTCTACGCCGAGGATCCCGCGCACGACTGGCAGCCGCAGTCGGGCACCGTCGCGCGCATCGACCTCCCCGCCGCCACCCGGTTCGGGCTGCTGGAGCGGCCCGGGGTCCGCGTGGACTCGGGAATCACCGACGGCAGCGAGATCTCGACCTTCTACGATCCGATGCTCGCCAAGGTGATCTCCTGGGCTCCCGACCGCGACCAGGCGGCGGCCGTGCTGGCCCGTGCCCTCTCGGACGCGCGCATCCACGGTGTCGTCACCAACCGCGACATGCTCGTGAACACCTTGCGCGAGGCCGACTTCCTCGCCGGCGCGACCGACACCGGCTACCTCAGCGACGAGCGGATCGCCGAGTTGTCGCGGCCGCTCGCCGGCGACGGCGCGGACGTGGTGGCGGCGACCGTCGCGGCGCTGGCGCAGTCGGCGCGCAACCGCGCCGACGCCCGTGCGGTCCCGGCGGCGCCGTCGGGCTGGCGCAACATCGCCTCCGACTACCAGCGCAAGACCTACCTCGCCGCCGATGGGACCGAGATCGTGGCGCGGTATCGCTTCGGGCGCGACGGGCGAGCCGAACTGCCCGATCTGGACGATGCGACCGTGGAGTCCGTCGAGCCCACCGAGGTGGTGCTCTCGCGCGGCGGCGTGGTGCGCCGCTACGAGGTGAGCGCGGTCGGCGACCGGGTGTTCGTCGACTGGCCGGGCGCATCGGTGACACTGACCCGCGCACCGCGGTTCGTCGACCCGGCGTCCGTGGAACGGCCCGGTTCGCTGCTGGCGCCGATGCCCGGTTCGGTGATCCGGGTGGCGGTGGCCGAAGGCGATCGCGTGACGGCCGGACAGCCGCTGCTGTGGCTCGAAGCGATGAAGATGGAGCACACCATCAAAGCACCCGCCGACGGCGTGGTGTCCGTCCTCGCGGTGGAGCCGGGACGGCAGCTCTCGGTGGGCGATGTGCTCGCCGTGATCACCGAAGAGGAACCATCCGCGGAGTGAGCCCTCGCGGGACCAGACCTATCTCCAACCGAACTCCAGGAGCCCCAATGAGTTTCATCGAGACCGAAGAGCAGACAGCGCTGCGCGAGGCCGTGGCCGCGCTGGTGAAGAAGTACGGCCAGCAGTACTTCAGCGACTGCGCCCGACAGGGACGCAAGACCGACGAACTGTGGCAGGAGGCCGGCGAACTCGGCTTCATCGGCGTCAACCTGCCGGAGCAGTACGGCGGCGGTGGCGCCGGAATGTACGAGCTCGCGATCGTGATGGAGGAACTCGCCGCCGGCGGCAGCGGGCTGCTCATGATGGTCGTCTCGCCGGCCATCTGCGGCAACATCATCGCCCGCTTCGGAACCGACGACCAGAAGCAGCGGTGGATCCCGGGCCTCGCCGACGGCTCGATCACCATGGCCTTCGGCATCACCGAACCCGACGCCGGATCGAACTCGCATCAGATCACGACCACCGCTCGCCGTGACGGCGACGACTGGATCCTCAACGGCCGCAAGGTCTTCATCTCCGGCGTCGACCAAGCGCAGGCGGTGCTCATCGTGGCGCGGACCGAGGATGCCAAGACCGGCAGGCTCAAGCCCGCGCTGTTCATCGTGCCCACCGACACACCGGGCTTCGAGCATCAGATCATCGACATGGAGATGCTGAACCCGGAGAAGCAGTTCACCCTCTTCCTCGACGACGTCCGGCTCCCGTCCGACGCGCTGGTGGGATCCGAGGACGCCGCGCTGAGTCAGCTCTTCGCCGGTCTCAATCCGGAGCGGATCATGGCCTCCGCGTCGGCGATCGGCATGGGCCGCTACGCGCTCGACCGCGCCGTCGAGTACGCGAACGATCGGACCGTCTGGAAGACGCCGATCGGGGCGCACCAGGCGATCGCTCATCCTCTCGCGCAGGGCAAGATCGAGCTCGAGATGGCCAAGCTGATGATGCAGAAGGCCGCCACCCTGTACGACGCGGGCGACGACTGGGGCGCCGCGGTCCCCGCCAACATGGCGAAGTACGCGGCGGGCGAGGCCACCGCCAAGATCGTCGACCAGGCCATCCAGACCCTGGGCGGCAACGGTCTCACCGTCGAATACGGTCTGGCCGCGCTGCTCCCGCTGTCGCGCCTGACGCGCATCGCTCCGGTGAGCCGCGAGATGATCCTGAACTTCGTCGCGCAGACGAGCCTGGGACTGCCGAAGTCGTACTGATCCCGTTTCGCCGCCCTTTCCAGCGGACGTCGCGGGGTTTCGACTGCGGCTCTCGCCCTTTCAGGTTCGTCGAGTAGCGAGGAACAGAGTGAGGAGCGTATCGAGGCCGTTGACCTGCGCGGTCTCGATACGCCCGACTCGCTTCGTTCGCGGAGAATCGACAATCCGGTAGTTGCGACCAGCCGAGTACGGGCCTTCCTCATCGACCTTCAGAAGGAGAACCATGACCGACGACATCCTCGTCCACACCGCCGTAGACGCGTCCGTCCTCACCGTCACGCTCGACTCACCCGCCAACCGCAATGCGCTCAGCTCGGCGCTCGTCGCGCAGCTGCAGACGGCGTTCGATGCCGCGACCGACGAGGAGATTCGGGCGGTCGTGCTGACGCACACCGGCGGGACGTTCTGTGCGGGCGCGGATCTGGGGGAGGCGCTCAAGCGCGGTCTGAGCCCCGAGGAGGCGACCGCCGAGGGCGGTCGTGCGATGGTCGGACTGATCCGCACCGTCCTCGAACTCGACAAGCCGGTGATCGTCGTCGCCGACGGACACGTCCGTGCCGGTGGACTGGGGTTGGTCGGCGCGGCCGACATCGCGCTCGCCGGACCGGCCGCCACCTTCGCTCTCACCGAGTCCAGGCTCGGCCTTGCGGCCTCGATCATCTCGATCCCGTTGCTGGCCAAGATGTCCGCCCGGGCAGCCGGCCGATACTTCCTGACCGGAGAGAAGTTCGGCGCCGACACCGCGGCCGGGATCGGCTTGGTGACCGCCGCCTGCGCCACGGACGACGACCTCGCCGCTGAACTCGACAGTGTGCTGGAAGGCATCCGCAAGGCGTCCCCGCAAGGACTGTCGGTGAGCAAGAAGCTGACCACCGCGGCGCTGCTCGACGGCTTCGACGTGCAGGCGCAGGCGCGCGCCGAGGAGTCGATGCGACTGTTCGCGTCCGACGAGGCGCGGGAGGGAATGACGGCCTTCCTCAGCAAGCGTCGACCGGAGTGGGACACTAGCCGCTGATGAACGCGCCACTCCGTGAACCGCAGCAGGACCGGTCCCGAGCCACTCGGGAGCGGCTGCTGGCGTCGACTGTCGACTTGCTCGCGACCCGTGGCTGGGCCGCGACGACGGTCGCGAAGGTCGCGGAGGAGGCCGGTGTCTCACGAGGCGCGGCGCAACATCACTTTCCGACGAGGGAGGCGTTGTTCACCGCGGTCATCGAGCAGATGTACGACGACATGACCGAGGACGTCGGACACTCACTGGAGAGCATCCCGTCGGGCCCGGGCCGGATCGCCGCGGTGGTGGAGCAGGCCGTCTCGATCTATACGGGAACGTCGTTCAAGGCCGCGCTTCAGGTGTGGGCCGCCGCGGCGTCCGATCCCGCCCTCGCCGACGTGATCCGTCCGCTGGAGGCCAAGATGGGCCGAGCGGCACACGCCTTCGTCGTCTCCGGACTCGACCCCGACGGGACCCGCCCGCAGGCCTACCGGCTGGCGCAGATCACCCTCGACCTCGCCCGCGGCTTCGGCCTGGCCGACACGCTGACCGACGATTCGCGCAGACGCGCCGGGGTCCAGGCGGCGTGGGTGGAGCAGCTGACCGCGGCCTTGGACTGATCGCGCCGGGGCTCGGGTCAGGAGTGCGCCATCACCTGCAGGGCGATCACTGCCAGCGCCAGCGCGGCTTCGATCGTCAGCATCACCACCTGCTGCTTCCAGCTGAGGCCCACCCGATGTACGGCTCTCGCGCAGATCAGGACCAGGGCGACGGTGAGGGCGATCGTCGACGCGAGCAGCGCCGCGTTCACGTCCCAGCCGGTGATCAGGCTGACACAGAGGAACACGAAGGGCAGCGTCACCGACGACAGCGCGCCGAAACTCGTCCGCACGGCGTGCGCGAACTCGTGACGGCTCATCATCACGCCGTGGACCACCGTGTGAGCGAGGACGTCTGCGGTGAAGACGGCGAGCACCGTGCCTCCGAGCGTCACGGCGAGGGTGGCCAGCGCGGCGGGGGCGCTCACGTCCCCGTGCGCTCGGATCGCCAGCGTCACCGAGAGCGTCGCGAAGACGAGATAGATGGACTCCTTCAGAACCGCAGCCTGTTCCTCTCGGGTCGGCTGCGCGCGGGTGCCGGACATGCACAGAGCGTAGTCGGGCCCGCCGCGGCGTAGGGTCGGTCGTGGTGGCCGGGTAACGGCCACGCGCGAGCAGAAGGGGCGGGCATGGACGACGGTCCGGTGCGCGGTTTCGAAGCGATGATGGCCTCGATCGACTCATCCGTCTACCTGGTGACGGCAGCCGCCGACGGTCGCCGAGCGGGTTGCCTGGTGGGTTTCGCCGCGCAGATGAGCATTGAACCGGAGCGGTTCGTGGCCGGGATCTCACGACAGAACCACACCTATCCCATCGCCGCGGCGACCGGTCACCTCGGTGTGCACGTGGTCTCCCGCGAGCACCTGGATCTGGTGCGACTGTTCGGCGGAGAGACCGGGGACGAGGTCGACAAGTTCGAGCGCTGTCGATGGGTTCCGGGACCGCACGGCGTGCCGATCCTGTCCGACGCCGAGGCCTGGTTCGTCGGCCGAGTGCTGGCTCGGCACGACGTCGGCGACCACACGTGCCACGTCCTCGCTCCGGTCGCCGGCGGCGGGTCGGCCGGCGGGCGCGGAGGCTTGGCGGGACTGGCCGACGTCGACGACCTCGAACCGGGGCACCCGGCCTGACGCACGGCGGGAGGACATCCTCCTGGCGACCGGCGAATGGAAACCGCGGGCCCACCGGTGTCGATCACCGATGAGCCCGCGGAGTTCGGGGGGACGAGGCCTACGACTCGTGCATGATCACGCCGCGGATGTTCTTCCCGTCGCGCAGATCCTGGTAGCCCTGATTGACGTCCTCCAGTGAGTAACGCTGGGTCACCAGCTCGTCGAGCTTCAGCTGACCGGCGTCGTACAGGCGCAGCAGCTTCACGATGTCGTACTGCGGATTCATCGAACCGAAGAGCGTGCCCATGATCGTCTTCTGGTTCAGCGTCAGATCCGCACCCGAGACCTGGACGGTGAGCTTGGCGGGGTCGGCCAGACCGGTGATGACCACCTTGCCGCCCTTGCCGATGACAGCGGTGGCCGCCTGGACCACCGGGACGTCGACGGTACCGACCAGGATGAGGGCGGCGTCGGCGCCCTTGCCCCAGGTCAGCTCGGTCACCTTCTCCTGCGCCTCCTCGGCGGTCGCGAAGGCGTGCGTGGCGCCGAACTTCAGCGCCTCGGTGCGCTTCATCTCCACCGGGTCGACGACGACCACGTACTTGCAGCCCGCGCTGACCGCGCCCTGAACCGCATTGATGCCGAGGCCGCCGATGCCGTAGATGACGGCGGTGTCGCCCGCGCGCAGATTGCCCGCGTTGACCGCTGTGCCCCAACCGGAGGGGACGCCGCAGCCGACGAGGACAGCGGTCTCCAGCGGCAGCCAGTCGTCGACCTTGACGACCGAGTGCTGCGAGATGGTGGCACGCTCGGAGAACGTGCCGAGCATGCACATGGCGCCGAAGTCCTGGCCGTTCCCGTGAAAGCGGAAGGTGCCGTCGGGCATGGAGCCCTCGAGGATGGTGGCGCCCATGTCGCACAGGTTCTGCCGGCCCGTGGAGCAGTAGCGACAGGTGCCGCAGTTCGGGATGAAGCTGCACACCACGTGGTCGCCGGGCTTCACCTTGGTGACGCCGGGGCCCACCTCCTCGATGATTCCGGAGCCCTCGTGACCACCGACGATGGGGTAGCGGGGCGGGAGGTCGCCGTCGGTGAGGTGGAGGTCGGAGTGGCAGAGGCCTGCGGCGGTGTACTTGATGAGGACCTCGCCCGGGCCGGGGCCGTCGAGGTCGAGTTCCATGATCTCGAAGGGCTTGCCGGGCTCGAGGAGGACTGCTGCTTTGGTCTTCATGAGGGGTCCTTTGATCAGAGAGCGATGTTGACGGACTTGGTCTGGGTGTAGAGGTCGAGGGCGGAGTCGCCGAGCTCGCGGCCCCACCCCGACTGCTTGAAGCCGCCGAAGGGGAGGGCGGTGTCGAAGCCGTTGTACTGGTTCACCCACACCGAGCCGGCCTTCACCTTCGCGGCGGTCCGGTGTGCCTTCGAGATGTCCTTGGTCCAGATGCCCGCGGCGAGACCGTAGACGGAGTTGTTGGCGGCGCGGGCGACGTCGTCCTCGTCGTCGAACGGAAGGGCGGCGACGACCGGACCGAAGATCTCCTCCTCGACGATCGAGTACTCCGGCTTCACGTCGACGAAGACGGTCGGCTCGATGAAGTAGCCCTGATCGCCCCAGCGCTTGCCGCCGGTGAGGGCGCGGGCGCCGTCGGCCAGACCCTCGTTGATGTAGCGGGAGACGCGGTCGAACTGTTCCTGCGAGACCAGCGGTCCGAGCTCGGTGGTCGGGTCGAGTCCCGGTCCGATCTTGGCCTGCGACGCGGCGTCGGCGACAGCCTGCGTGAACTCGTCGAAGATGCTGCGCTGCACGAACAGCCGGGTGCCCGCGACGCAGCACTGGCCGTGGTTGAACATCCACGCGGCCACCGATCCGGCGACCGCGGCCTCGATGTCGGCGTCGGCGTACACGATGTTCGGGCTCTTGCCGCCGAGCTCGAGGGAGACCTTCTTCAAGTTGCCGGTGGCGGCCTGCACGATCTTCTTGCCGACCTCGGTGGAGCCGGTGAACGCCACCTTGTCGACGTCCATGTGCGCCGACAGTGCGGCACCCGCCTCGCCGAAACCGGTGACGACGTTGACCACGCCGGGCGGGAAGCCTGCCTCCTCGAAGACCTGGGCCAGCATCAGTGCGCTGAGCGGCGTCTGCTCGGCAGGCTTCAACACGACGGTGTTGCCCGCGGCGAGCGCCGGGGCGAGCTTCCACGTGGCCATCAGGATCGGGAAGTTCCACGGGATGATCTGCCCGCACACGCCGAGGGACTCTCGGCGGGTGTAGGCGTGGAACTCGGCGTCCGGTCCGGCGAACGGCATCGACGGGGTGATCGACGCGCCCTTGATCTTGGTTGCCAGGCCGGCGTTGTACCGCCACACGTCGGCGGACCAGCCGACGTCGACGGCGGTGGCGATGGCGACGGACTTGCCGTTGTCGAGGGCCTCGAGCTGACCGAAGATCTGGGCGCGCTCGGACAGGATGTCGCCGACGCGCCAGATCAGACGCTCGCGCTCGTTCGGCTTCATTCGACCCCACGGGCCCTCGTAGGCGGCGCGGGCGGCGGCGACCGCCCGGTCGATGTCGGTGGCGTCGCCGTGCGGGACATTGGTGATGGTCTGGCCGGTCGCGGGATCGACGGTGGCGAACGTGCGGCCGGACGCGGCGTCGACCCACTGTCCGCCGATGAGCATCTGGCGGTCGCGGGAGACGAAGTCGGCGACCTCGGGAAGCAGGGCGGAGTCGAGCGTTGCGGTCATGGGACCCTCCTGGTGCGCGTGTGATGGTTCTGCCGCCTGTGATGTGGACCACTGCGCGGCGTGCATCATTTATCGCCCGTTTCCAGGGGGTGTGCGTGTGCAGAAACTGAACAGCGCGGGTGGACGGTGCTGGACGGTCGGGTCAGCGGCCGATGCCCAGCGCCCGGATGCGGGCGTACAGCGTGGTCCGGGAGACGCCCAGGGCCTTCGCGGCGTGGGACTTGTTGCCGGCCGACGCGTCGAGCGCGTCGATGATCGCCTGCCGCTCCGCCTGCTCCATGCCCATCAGTCGAGAGGCGCGGGTGGATCCGCGGTACTCGGCGGGCAGGTCGGCGGCGGTCACCAGGCGGGAGCCGCGCGCCAGGACCGCCGCGGCGGCCTCGTCGAGCACGATCGACAGCTCGGTCAGATTGCCCGGCCACTCCTGGCAGACCAGGGCGTCGGCGGCGTCGGATCCGAGCTCCAGCTGGGAATCGATCCGCTCGACGAGTTGCTGTCCGATGGCGGCGATCTCACTGGTCCGCTGGCGCAGCGGCGGCAGCGTGATCCGGCTGCGGCAGCGGCCGAGCACCGCGGCGAGGGAGGACGAACCACCCGTTGCCGGCTCCGAGATGACGACGATCGGCGGCCTGCCCGGCTCGTACGTCGCGATCGCCGTCTGGAGGAGGCGGAGCGAGCGGTCGTCGAGGAGGTCGGCGCCGTCGATCACCAGTCCGGTCTCCCGCGACCGCGCTTCTCGGATCGCGCCGGCGAGGTCCGGGACGGTGCCGTCGAGCAGGCGGGCGGCGACGTCGAGCAGCACTCGATCGGCGGGGACCAGGGCCTCGGCGCGAGAACTGCGACCGGTTCCCGGCTCGCCGCAGATCGCGATCGACGCCACGTCGGTGGTCGTGGGGGCCGCCAGGACGGAAGCCTGGTCGTGATCCAAGCGCGGGCGCAGACGGAAGACGGCCGCGTGCCGGACACCCGGGAGACGGTCGACGGCGACGTCGGCGACGATCCCCGACACCAGCGTCATGGTGCGGTCGCGAGAGGAACCCTCGTGGACCATCATGCGCAGGGTGCCGAAGTCGCCCGGGCCCAGCAGACCGGCCGCGAGAGTGTTGGTGAGCTGCAGGTCGTCGCCCACCGCGGCGACCGCGACGTCGCGCCGCCGGGATGCCTTCTCGAACGCCGCGACGACGGCCCGGTGCTCGGCGTGGGAGCGGTTCAGCAGTCGCTCGGCGATGTCGTCGACGAGCCCGCGGACCAGCGGCACCGACAGCGGGTTGATGCGGGGCGCGATCTCCGTCATGCAGATCACGCCCGCCACGCGGCGGGTGGCGGGGTGGATGATCGGGCGGCCGAAGCAGCTCAGCCTCCGGAACTGCTCCAGGTAGTGCTCGCCGCCGTTGATGACGAGGTCGCCGCGGACCTCCGCGGTGGTGCCGAGGGCGGTCGTGCCCATCGCCTCCTCGTCGAAGGCGGCGCCATCGACGGCACCGGAGTCGGCGAGATGCCGCTCCAGGGTGGTGTCCGCGGACACCCGGGCCACCATCCGACTCTGGTCGTCGACCAGCAGTAGCGCCGTCTTGGTTCCGCCGAGGACCTCGGCCGCGCGCGCGAGCACGGGCCGCGCGGCGTCGAGGAGCGGGTCGGCGGCGGCGATGTCGGAGAGCGTCGGGACGGGACGATCGTCGGGCTCCAGGCCCGACGACTGCACGCGTCGCCACGATGCTGCGATCACGTCGCGCTGAGGGAGCTGGGTTGTCACGGGTCTACTGTGACACGGATTACAGGTGTCGGGCTAGAAGGGCGGTGCGGGTTCCGAGTCCGCTCGCGGCCCCGACTACGGTGACCGGTATGCGCCTGGCGACCTGGAACGTGAACTCTGTCAAGCAGCGGGTACCGCGACTTCTGCCCTGGTTGGACGACCGTCAGCCCGACGTCGTGTGCCTGCAGGAGACCAAGGTGTCCGACGAGGCGTTCGCCGCCGAGCTCGGTGACGAGCTCGCGGCGCGCGGCTACGAGTTCGCGCACGCCGGGCAGGGGCAGTGGAACGGCGTCGCCCTGCTGAGCAGGGTGGGGCTCGACGACGTCCGCGTCGCGTTCCCCGACGCGCCGGGCTTCCCGGACGCCGACGGTGCGCCGGAGGGGCGAGCCGTGTCCGCAGTCTGCGGCGGTGTGCGCGTCTACTCGGTGTACGTGCCGAACGGCCGCGAAGTGGACTCCGACCACTACAACTACAAGTTGAACTGGCTGGAGAAGCTGCGGCTGGCCGTCGAGCCCGACGCCGATACGACCGTCATCTGCGGCGACTACAACATCATCCCGACCGACGCCGACTGCTTCGACCCGGAGTCCTTCGTCGGACACACCCACGTGACGCCTGCGGAACGCGAGGCCTTCGCGGCGCTCAAGGCCCTCGGTCTGCACGACGTGATGCGCGAGCACTGGCCCGACAAGCAGATCTACACGTACTGGGACTACCGCGCGGGGATGTTCCACAAGGACCTCGGCATGCGGATCGACTTCCTCCTCGCCGGCGGTTCGGTGGCCGAGCGCGCGAAGGCGTCGTGGGTGGACCGGCAGGCGCGCAAGGGCACCAAGCCCAGCGACCATGCGCCGGTCTTACTCGACCTGGACGTCGCACCCGACGGCGACGTGGGTCCGGTGGTTCCGCCGCCGTCGCGGCCCTCGAAGCCTGCCGCAGGTTCGGTGAAGCTGCCGCACACGATCGGCGACTGAGAAGCCGGGACCCGGCACCACCTCCGTCGGTCGGACGCACGACACCCCTCCACACCGCCGTCACCAGCGGATACGGTCGAGCACATGGGACTCTTCGACAAGCTGACCGGCACCAAGAAACCTGCCGCCGGAACCCCCGCGCAGCCCGCAGGAGGTCGCGAACGCCATCATGGCGGTGAATCGTCCGACGGCGCCCTTCCAGATCCGACCGGCCCGGTCCGACGAGGGCTGCGACTTCGTCGCCGAATGGCGGATGGTCGACGCCCGCTGGTACGAAGTCTTCGCGAAGGCGTCGCTGACCTCGGTCTTCCAGATCCTCCTGAAGCTGGATCCCGCGCAGCACGAGGTCCGTGCCGTCGACCGTGAGTGGACCGTCGAATGGCGCGCGGGGGTGCCGTCGCTGTCGATGAAGGCCGAGGCCTTCCGCGGGCAGAAGGTGGAGGCGTCGTTCGGGACCGCGTACGCGTTCACCGAGCAGGGCCAGTACGGCCAGGTGTACAACTATCGGTTCCGCACCGGGGAGATCAAAGAGCCGATCCAGGACGCCGTGACCGGCGCCGGGTGGACGTACAAGGGCGTGTCGTTCGGGAAGCTCTGACGGCGCAGTCGTCACCCATCCGAATCAGATCCGTCTCCGAATCCTTGATGGCGTCCGTCTTCGTCGACGCCGCCGCGGAAATGTCGCACCACAGGATCAGGAGACCGCCATGTCAGCCCCGACCGCACCAGTCACTATTCGTCGAGCCCGAGGCGGCCTGAGACGACGCGCCCTCGCGATCATGCTTACTGCCGTCGCGTGTACCGCCGCAGTCCCCGCGGCAGCCGATGCGGCGTCACCCGCGCCGTTCGCCGGGTTCGACCTGTCGGAGTACCTGGGCACCTGGCATCAGCTGGCGGCCGTTCCGCAGGCGTTCAACCTGGTCTGCGCACGTGACACCCAGGCGCGGTACTCGCTCAGCCCGCGTGGCGCTGTCACGGTTCGCAATTCGTGCACCACGTGGACCGGGCAGAAGAACCGGATCAAGGGCACCGCCACCGTGCTGGACACGAAGACCGACGCACGGCTGCATGTGAGCTTCCCGGGCATCCCGAATCCGGATCGCGGGCGCGCCAACTACATCGTGACCGCAGTGGGACCGGACTACTCGTGGGCGCACGTCACCGATTCGCGCCGGGGCTCAGGGTTCGTCCTCTCCCGTACGCCGTCGCTGTCCTCGAAGCAATGGTCCGCCGTCCGACGCGCCATCGCGCGAGCAGGCAACGACGACTGCCTGTATCTGACGTCGCCGACGACCGGTGGCTTCGAGCAGATCCGCCGACTCTGCGACTGATCTCTCCGACCGTCGCACGCCGAGGTCGTCGTGAAGGCGACCTCGGCGTGCAGCGGCTCAGTGCATGCGACCCAACTGGTGCCGGAGGCAGGCCTCGAGCGATCCCCTGCGGAACCGATGTCCCCGGTCGGCGAGCGCTGCGGGCACCGCGCGCTGGTCGGCCAGCGCCAGCTCGCGGGCGCCCTGGTCACCGAGAATCAGCCGTGGGCCGAGCGCGGGCGTCGGCAGCAGCGCAGGCCGCCGCAACACCGATGCGAGAGTCTTCGCGTACTCGGTCCCGGTGACGGGTTCCGGAGCCGTCGCGTTCACCGGGCCGGACAGGTCGGCGTCGTACAGTGCGCGGTGATAGACGTCGACGAGGTCGTCCAGGTCGATCCACGACAGCACCTGCTTCCCGCTGCCCAGACGACCGCCGAGACCCGCCGTGAACAGCGGACGCTGGATCTGCAGGGTGCCCCCGCGCGGGCTCTGGACGATGCCGGTCCGCACCTGCACGGTCCGGAGACCGCCCTGCGCTGCGGGCGCAGTCGCCTCCTCCCACGACCGCACGACGTCTGCGAGGAAGTCGTCGCCGGAGGCGGCGCTCTCGTCGAGCGTCTCGTCAGGCCGTTCGTGCCCGTAGAAGCCGATCGCCGAGGCGCTGATGAACACCGTCGGTCCGTCCGTGGCGCCGACGGCCGCGTCCGCGAGGCGGCGCGTCGGTCCGACGCGGCTGTCGCGCACCGCGGCACGGTGCCGGTCCGTGAATCGGCCGGCGATCGGGGCTCCCGCGAGATGGATCACCGCGTCGACCCCGTCGAGCAGGTCGGCGGCCGGGGCGTCGGGGTCCCACCGACGTTCGTCACGGCTCCGCGGGTCGTGGCGAACGAGGCGGATCACCCGATGGCCGCCGGTGGTGAGGAACGCGCAGAGTTGGGAGCCGACCATTCCGGAGGCGCCGCTGACCGCCACCACCGACGGTGCCAGACCGGCAGCGCGGGCCGATGTGTGGGAGGCGAGGTCGTCGGCCAGCTGCCGGTGCCGATAGCGGAAGGTGGACCGCAGCAGCGTACCGGGTACGGCGGTGTGGACCCGATCGGTGAGGCGGGTGGTGGTCGCGCTCTCTTCGGTGAACACGTGCTCATGCCTCCACGGACCGGACAGCAGGGCGGGAAGGGTCGCGATCCCGTCGGAGATCCGCTCGTCGACGAACCGATGCGGCGGGTCGTACTCATCGACGAGATGCTGCGCGCGCCATCGCAATCCGCCGGGCAGACCGAGGATCGCGTGCCCGTCGGCGATCGACGACGCCTCGCGGACCGCCCGCATCGGCTGCCACGGCGGGAGCAGCCGCAGCAATGCTCCACGGCGTTCGTGCCATGCGAAGACCTCGTCGATCGGGGCATCGAGAAGGACGGTGTGCTCAAAGCTCATCTGGGTTCCTTACCAGTGGTGGTTCGACGCTGATTCATGACGCTGAGTGATTCGGAGCCGATGCTCACCCGGATCGCCTGACGTCATCCACCTGAGACACCGAGGACCGATCCGAAGCGGCGACCGCTCCGAATGACTGCAGTGTCCGGACAACGGAAAGGCATGGAACACCGATGAAACTGCTCGACACAGCACTCGACCGAGCGGTGGTCGCCGGTTACTCGCGGGTGGGGTACCGGGTGCGCGCGGCGTCGTGGCCCGACGAAGATCCTCAACCGGAAGTGCTGACCGGGAGGACCGTGGTGGTGACGGGCGCGACCTCCGGCATCGGCGCGGCCATCGCCGCCGGCGCACTGGCGCTGGGCGGTCGAGTGATCCTGGTGGGACGGGATCGCGAACGCGCCGACCGTGTCCGCGCCGACCTCGAGGCACGACGACCCCACGCCCGGGTCAGTATCGAACTCGGCGACATGTCGGACCCCCACGACGTCGACGATCTGGCTGCCCGGCTCGCCGAAGACTCCGTCGACGTCGTAGTGCACAACGCGGGCGTGATGCCCCCTACGCGCACCGAGTCTCCGGACGGGCACGAACTGTCGCTGGCGACCCACGTCCTCGGCCCGATCCGACTCACCGAACGACTGCTCCCGCAGCTCGCGGCGAGCTCGGACGCGCGGGTGATCTTCATGTCGTCCGGCGGCATGTACACCGCGGCGCTGCCGGTCGGTGACATCGACTACCGGTCCGGCGAATACCGCGGTGCGCGGGCCTACGCGCGGAGCAAACGGATCCAGACCGAGATGGTGCCGATCCTCGCCGAGCGGTGGGCGGACGCGAGCGTCATGACGGCGGGCATGCATCCTGGCTGGGTCGACACCCCCGGGGTCGCCGAGTCGCTGCCACGCTTCGGACGCGCGATGGGTCCGCTGCTGCGCACCGTAGAGCAGGGCGCTGACACCGCGGTCTGGCTGGCGGCGACCGCCCCGAGACCTCCGACCGGCCGCTTCTGGCACGACCGCCGCCCGCGCCCGATGAACTACCGGCTGCTGTCGGGAGAAACGAACGAGGCCGACCGTCGCGCCGTCTGGAACGACGTCCTCGCGGCCGCCGGACTCTGAGGAGGAACACAGCCATGATCAGCATGCAGCGCACCGTCACGACGACGGCCCCGGCCGTCGCCGTCTTCGATTACCTGGCGGACTTCACCAACGCCGAACAGTGGGACCCGAACGCAGTGAAGGTGATTCGGCTGTCCGACGACGCCGGCACGCCGAGCGGCGATGTCGTCTACCGCGTCACCAGTCGGTTCGCCGGTCGCGAGACCGACCTCGACTACCGGCTCGTCGACCTGCAGCCGCACACGTTGATCCGCTTGCGCGGGGAGAAGCCCGCGGTGACCGCGGTCGACACCATTCGGATCGAGCCGCGACCGGACGGCACCGCCGTCACCTATGCGGTGGAGTTCGACTTCCACGGGGTGTTCGGCCTGCTTGCGCCGCTGCTGCGCCCCGCGGTCCGCAGGCTGCTGGAACAGGGTGCCGTCGGTCTGTCGGAGGAACTTGCCCGCCTGGGATGATCGGCGTCGGTCGAGCGGGGAAGGGGAGCGGCGCGGCGAGCACCGCGGACCGGCCGACGTCACCCGTACGTGAACGAGAAGACCGTCATGCCCTCAGGGATCGACACCTCGACGCGACCGCGCTCGGCGGCCGAGCTGTGCACGATCCGGTGCAGAGTCGGCGGTCCGCTGATCGGAAGCGAGGCGACCGGCCCGCTGCCGACAGTCCCGCCGTCGCCAGTCCCGCCGCTGCCGGTGACGCTGATCGTTCCGGTGCCGCCCGCGACGATGTAGACGTCCTTCGCGCGGTAGTCGAGGGTGATGGTCGCGTCGTGGTCGGCGCGCGCTCCCTGATAGTCCAGCGTCCAGCGACCGCCGAGAGCGAAGGTGTCGGAGCGAAGTTCGCGGGGCGACTCGAAGTCGGCGGTGCCTGCACGGTAGGGCGTGGAACCGCCGTAGTTGACGACCTTGCCGACTCCCAGATATGTCTCGGGAGTGGTCGCCTCGGTGGGCGTGGTGTCTGTCTGTTCGGTGGGCCGCGGCAGATCGATCCCCGGATGCGCGTCGGTCAGCAGCTCTCGGATCAGCCGCTCGGACTGTTCGTATCCGCCCTCGCCGAAGTCGATGTGCCGGACGGTCCCGGACGCGTCGATCAGGTACTGCGCCGGCCAGTAGCTGTTCCGATAATTCGTCCACGTCGAGAACGCCGGATCGAGCGCGATCGGGTACTCGATGCCCAGGCGCCGCGCGGCAGTGACGACATTGGCCGGCACCTTCTCGAATGCGTACTCCGGGGTGTGCACGCCGATCACCTCCAGACCGCTGTCGCGATACGCGCGGTACCAGTCCACGACGTGCGGGATCGCTCGCTGGCAGTTGATGCACGAGTACGCCCAGAAGTCGATCAAGACCACCTTCCCCCGAAGGTGCGACAGGGGCAGCGCCTGGCCGTCGGGAGTGTTGAACCAGTCGGTGATGCCCGTCAACCGGGGTGCGGCGCCGCAGCTCTGCAACTCCTCGGCGCCGTCGGTGCAGTTGCTGAGCTGTCGGTTCTCGTCGGTCACGATTCCGCCGAGATCGAGCCGGCGGTTCAGATCATCGCCGCCGCCGACGGAGTTCTGCAAGGCTCCGGTGTAGTCGGGGATCGTGCGTTGCAGTGCGCCGGGAACGTCGAAGACCAGTCCGACGGCCAACGCGATCATCACCACGCCGCCTGCGACGCGGATCAGGCGCTGCCTGCGGCGAAACGCTCCGACGCGCTCGGCGACTCGTCGCCCGGCGAGAGCGAAGAACAGCAGGGGCAGTGTCGCGCCGATCGCGAACGACAAGGTCAGGACCACGGTGCGGGCCCCGATCTCACCGGTCGCGCCCGCGACCACGATCGCGGCGAGCACCGGGCCCGCGCACGGCACGTACAGCACGCCCAGCGCCAGTCCCAGGCCGAAGCCGGAACGACCTCGACCGACCGAACGCTGGGGCAGTCGTGCGAAGGGCTTCTCCAGGAGCTGCTCGATCCGCGGGAAGATCAGTCCCAACCCGATCGCGGTCAGCACCACCAGACCGGCCCACCGGATGCTGTCCTGGGGCAGGCGCACCAGCGACAGCAGACTCGACCCCACCAGGGTGACGAGCGAGAAACTCGTCACGAGGCCGGCGATGACCCGGTAGGGGCGGGAGCTCTCGGCGAGGCGGTCCCGTCGCGTCGACGCGTCCCCTGCGTCCTCGGCGACACCCTCGGCGTTCCCGTCTGCGTCGTCGGTGCGCGCGTTCTGGGCGCCCGAGAAGAACAGGACCGGCAGCACCGGCAGGATGCACGGTGAGATCCCGGTGATGAGTCCGCCGACGAAGCCGATCGCTATCAGTGAGGTCATGCAGGTCATTCGGCGCGGTACCGGTCCCGGATGGGTCGCGCGGTCGGGTCTAGCAGGCTCGACCGAGAACGCGTCGACATCGGACCCATCCGTTTTCGCGACCGCCCCGAATGACTGACGGCACTGCTGATGACCCAGGCAACCGCCGCGGTCCACGACAAGGGAGAGCAGCCGATGAGAACACGAACGATGCGCGCAGGAAGAAAGACGGCCGTCAAGGTGACTGCGATGGGATTCGCCCTCGCTGTCGCGGCGTCGATGACCGCCTGCTCGAGTGACGACATGGACAGTGCGGCGTCGAGCTCGCCGATGGCGACCACGGCCATGAACTCGTCGCCGATGAGCGCCGACCCCGCCGCGGATCTGGTGGGACCGGGCTGCGCCGACTACGCCAAGAAGGTGCCGACCGGACCGGGCTCGGTGACCGGCATGGCGACGTCACCGGTCGCCGTGGCCGCGTCGAACAACCCGATGCTGACCACGCTCACCGATGCGTTGTCGGGCAAGCTCAACCCCCAGGTGAACCTCGTCGACACGCTCAACGGCGGCGAGTTCACGGTGTTCGCGCCGGTCGACGACGCCTTCGCCAAGGTCGATCCGGGCACTCTCGACATGCTCAAGACCGACGCGCCCGCGCTCAAGTCCCTGCTGACCTATCACGTCGTCTCCGGTCAGCTCGGTCCCGATCAGGTCGTCGGCAAGCACAAGACCGTCGAGGGCGCGACCGTCGAGGTCACCGGCAGCGGCGATGATCTGTCGGTCGACGGAGCGCGGGTGATCTGCGGTGGCGTGCACACCGCCAACGCGACCGTCTACCTGATCGACAAGGTCCTCACTCCGCCCGCCGACAAGTGATGAGCGCATCGGCGGCGGGGTAGCGGGCGTGCGCTCCGCGCGCCGATGCTGTCCGTACCAGGAACGTTGTGGAGACCAGGAGAATAGACGATGTCGGAGCAGCGTGGAGTGACCGTCCGCAGCGCGGTCGCCACCACCCGCCGAACTGTGTGATCGTGGCGCTCGGCAGGGACTACTCGTGGGCGCTGGTGACCGACCCCGCCCGGACGTCCGGCTTCGTGCTCTCCAGAACACCGGTCCTGTCGTCGACGCAGTGGAAGTCGGTCCGCGGTGCGGGGTGCCGTCGGTCTGCCGGAGGAACTCGCCCGCCTGGGATGACGGGCGTCGCGCGTCACAGATCGCGGTAGCGAGCCAGGGCCACCACGCGTTCCTCAGCGTGGTCGACGATCGGCGGCGGGTAGCCTCGGTCGCCGTCGGCAGCGTCGAACAGGGCGGGCTCGGCCGTGCGTCCGCCCGCCTGCTTCCACGGCCGATGGACGGCCTTGCCTGCGATGCTGCGAAGCTCGGGCACCCAGCGGCGCACGTAGTCGCCCGAAGGGTCGAAGCGTTCGCCCTGGGACACCGGATTGAACACCCGGAAGTACGGGGCGGCATCGGTGCCGCAGCCTGCCGTCCACTGCCAGCCGTGCTGGTTGGACGCGAGGTCGCCGTCGACCAGGTGCGTCATGAAGTACCGCGCGCCGCGCCACCACGGCAGGTGCAGATCCTTCGTGAGGAACGACGCCACGATCATCCTCACCCGGTTGTGCATCCAGCCCTCCGCCAGCAGTTGGCGCATCCCGGCGTCGACGATCGGATACCCGGTCCTGCCGCGGCACCAGGCGTCGAACGCCGCATCCGCGTCCGGGCCGCTGTCGTACTCCATCCGATCGAACTTCGCGTCGACGCCGGTGCGAGCAGTCTCGGGGCGATGGAAGAGGACATCCGCGTAGAAGTCGCGCCAGGCCAGCTCACTGCGCAGGGTGGTTGCGCCGTCGTCGGTCCGCGCCCGCAGATCGTGCAGGATCGTTCGCGGATGGAGGCAGCCGAACTTCAGGTACGGCGACAGGCGTGACGTCGCGTCGAGATCGGGCCGGTTGCGGTCGTCGGCGTAACGATCCAGCTCGCTGGTCCCGCCGTCCCGGAACGCGCGCCATCGCTCGAGCGCGGCCTTCTCCCCGGCGACGGGCAACGCCGCGGCGTCGCTCGCCTCCTCGGTCAGCAGCTCGGCGACGGCGGCACGTCCCACACGTTCGATGCGGCCGCGCGGAAGAATCGAATCCGGGTCGAGCCAGTCGACGGTGTCCGGTCCCGTCAGCGCGGGCGAATGCCAGCCGTGGTCGAGCCACGCCCGCTTGAACGGAGTGAAGACACGGTAGGGCCCGCCGGCCTTGGTGCGGACGCGCCCGGGCGACACCGCGTACGGGGAGCCGGTCCGAATCAGCGGCACCGAGGCCGGCAGGGCCGCCTCCACCGCCTCGTCCCGGGCACGCCCGTACGGGCCGAAATCCTCACTCACATGCACCGAGTCGACGGACAGAACGTCGACGAGCTCGGGGATCACCTGAACCGGATCGCCCGACACCACCAGGAGCCGCCCGCCGAGATCGGCGTCGAGAGCCTCCAGGCATCCGGCGAGGAAGGTGGTCCGCGGTGCACCCGACGGACGCACCAGGGCGTCGTCGAGCACGAAGACGGCGAGCGCCGACTCCGCGCGGTCAGCCGCGGCCGACAGCGACGGCAGATCGGAGAGGCGGAGATCGCGGCGAAACCAGACGATGGACGGTGAGTTCATGGTTTCCAGTGTGCCCACCCATCCGCTCGCGCGGTGGCTCCGAATGGCTTCCGTGACTGCAACCAATGACCTTCAGCCCACGGCACGACGAGTCGCGGTGATCGGCGGCGGCGTGGCCGGATTGACGGCCGCCTACCTCCTGGCACCGAGCGCTCAGGTGACGATCTTCGAGGCCGATGACCGCCTCGGCGGGCACGCCCACACGCACCAGGTGACCGCCGCCGACGGCTCGCCGATGCCGGTCGACTCCGGCTTCATCGTCCACAACGACCGCACCTATCCCACCCTGTGCCGACTCTTCGACGACCTCGGCGTCGCGACCCAGGCCACCGACATGTCGATGTCGGTCCGTTCGGAACTGACCGGTCTCGAGTACGCGGGCGCGCGCGGCCTGTCGGGTCTGTTCCCTGTCCCACGAAATCTGGTGCGCGGCCGCTACCTGCTGATGCTGGCGGAGGTCAGTCGGTTCCATCGGCTGGCGCGCCGCGTGCTCGACGATCCCGGCGACGACCAGTCCCTCGACGACTTCGTGCGCCGCAGCCGCCTGTCGGGCTACTTCCGCGAGAACTTCCTGTTGCCGCTGGTGGCCGCCGTGTGGTCGTGCGATGAGCAGACGGCCGCCCGCTATCCGGCCCGGTATCTCTTCACCTTCCTCGACCATCACGGGATGCTGTCGGTCCACGGCTCACCCGAGTGGCGCACAGTGGTCGGCGGTTCGGCGACCTATGTTCGCGCGGTCGCCGACCACGTGCGTGCGCACGGCGGCGAGATCCGACTGTCCGCCCCCGTCGACGACCTCGCCGAGATCGGCTCCGGTGTCGCGGTGACCGCCGGCGGAACCACCTCTCTGTTCGACGCCGCCGTGGTCGCGACGCACCCGCACCAGGCGCTGTCGATGCTCCGGGCGCCGACGACGCTGCAGGCCGACGTGCTGGGCGCCATCGGCTACGTCGGGAAGCCTGCGGTCCTGCACACCGACGAGAGCCTGCTCCCCGTCGCGATGAACGCGCGGGCGTCCTGGAACTACCAGATCCGCGACGACAGCGTGCCCGACGGCAGCGGGATCGCCGTCACCTACGACATGACCCGCCTGATGCGACTGCCGGGCGACGGTCCACGCCACCTCGTGACGATGGGACGTACCGACCTGGTCGACCCGACGACGGTCGTCGCGGAGATGCGCTACGAGCATCCGATCTACGACCTCGGCTCGGTGGCGGCGCAGCAGCGACTGCCGCAGATCGACACCCGGGCCGTCGTCTTCGCCGGCGCCTACCACGGGTGGGGCTTCCACGAGGACGGCGCGGCCTCGGGGGCGCGCGCTGCGCAGCTCCTCGGCGGCACCTGGCCCACGTCGACGCAGACCCAGGCGGTGGCGGCGCGATGACCGCGCCTTCGACCCCGTCACTCGTCGCGACGCGGATCAACCATGTACGGCGCGAGCCCGTCGACCACCGGTTCGCGCACCGCAGTCTGAGTTGGTTCGTCGACATCGACGAGCTCCCGGAACTCCCGCGAGCCCTGCGCTGGGCGGCGCGCTTCCGGGCGGCCGACCACTTCCCTCAGCCCGCGCAATCGGGCGACACCCTGCGCAGTCGTCTCGACTCCCACCTCGATGATGTCGGCGTCGCCCGCCCGACCGGAGCGGTGACCGCGCTGCTCTCACCGCGGGTGGCCGGCTATGTCTTCAATCCGCTGACCGTGTTCTGGTGCCACGACGCGGCGGGCGCCCTGCAGTACGTCGTCGCTGAAGTGCACAACACGTACGGCGGTCGGCACTGCTACCTGGTGCGCACCGACGCGGCCGGTCGTGCCGAGGTGGAGAAGGAGTTCTACGTCTCGCCGTTCAACGACGTCTCCGGCCGCTACCGTCTGGCGCTGCCCGAACCGGATCCCGCGGGCCGCGTCCGGCTCTCGGTGATTCTGGACCGGCCCGGTCAGGCGCCGTTCACCGCGACGCTCGTCGGCCGAACGCGAGCGGCCACCGTCGGTGCGGTGATCACCGCGCAACTCACCGCCCCGCTCGCCCCGTGGCTCGTTGCCGCTCGCATCCGCATCCACGGTGTGTGGCTGTGGGCGCGAGGCCTGCGCATCGTCGATCGACCCGCTGACCCGATTCCCGCCGACCCCCCGCATGCACTTCGCCGACCGAAGGACTCGTGACATGACCACCGATCACCGCCTCCCGTACTCGCCCGCCGACATCCACGTGGACCCTCGGGCGTGGCCCGATGTGGCACACCGACCGACGTCCCGCCTCCGCGCCCTCGCCGCCGGTCGACTCTTCGCCGCCGCCACTCGACGTCTCCCGATCTCGGTCGAATACCCCGACGGACGGCTGGGAGGTGCCGCGTCCGACGCGGTGCTTCCGCGGATGATCGTGCGCGACCCCGAGTCGTTGTTCCACCGGCTCGGCACGTCCGGGCTCATCGGATTCGGTGAGGCGTACATGGCGGGGGACTGGACCACCGACGACCTCGTCGGCGTGCTCACCCCGTTCGCCGAACGCGTCGCGGAACTGGTGCCCGCGCCGCTCCAGCGACTCCGTTCGCTGGTGCTGCCTGGCCACCCCGATGACGAGCAGAACACCGTCGCGAACACGCGGTCCAACATCGCCCGGCACTACGACCTGTCCAACGAGCTCTTCGGAGCCTTCCTCGACGAGACGCTGAGCTATTCGAGTGCCTACTTCGGCTCGGATTCGGCTGCGGAGACGGCGGACTGGTCGATGCTCGCCGACGCGCAACGCGCGAAGATCGACCGCCTGTTGGACCAGGCGGGCGTCGGCGAGGGAACCCGGCTGTTGGAGATCGGCACCGGATGGGGCGAACTCTGCCTCCGCGCTGCCGCGCGCGGTGCGCACGTCCGATCGCTGACCCTGTCCAGCGAACAACGCGAGCTGGCGCTCGAGCGCGTCGCCGCGGCCGGCTTCGCCGATCGGGTCAGCGTCGACCTGCTGGACTACCGGCTCGTCGACGGCGAGTACGACGCGATCGTCTCGGTGGAGATGCTCGAAGCGGTCGGTCGCGAATTCTGGCCGGCGTACTTCCGCACGCTCGATCGGGTGCTGGTGCCCGGTGGTCGCGCCGCCGTCCAGGTGATCACCATGCCGCACGCGCGGATGCTGGCGTCCGAGGGCACGTACACCTGGGTGCACAAGTACATCTTCCCCGGCGGCCAGCTCCCCTCGATCGAAGCGCTGCGCGAGGTCACGACCGCCCACACCGGACTCGACCTGGTCGATGAGAAGGCGATGGGATGCCACTACGCGCGGACGCTGCGGTTGTGGCGCGAGCGGTTCGTTCGTAGCGACGCCGTCATCGCCGACCTCGGGTTCGACTCCGTGTTCCGTCGGATGTGGACGTTCTACCTGGCCTACTCCGAGGCCGGCTTCCGGTCCGGCTACCTGGACGTGTACCAGCTCGGCTTCGCGAAGCCCGCGGTGTCACAGACGCCCCGTCTGTCATGACTGTCGCGTTCGCTCCGGCTAGGCTGTCACTTGATGACATCCTCCGATCCGCGAGCGAGCGGCCGATGACTGTCGATGCGGATCAGCTGGAACATCTGCTCGCACTCGTGGCAGCCGGTGACCGCGCAGCTTTCGCAGACCTGTACGACCGCACCGGGTCGCGCGTGTACGGCATGGTTCTGCGCGTTCTGCGCGACCCGGGGTACAGCGAGGACGTGACCCAGGACGTCTACCTCCAGATCTGGCGAGACGCCGGTCGGTTCGACGCCGCGCAGGGCAGTGCCATGTCGTGGCTGCTGACCATCGCGCATCGTCGCGCCGTCGACCGGGTCCGTTCCGAGAGTTCGGCCAGTGCCCGGGAGAACCGATACGGCCTGAGGAGCCTCGCCGAGGTGGTCGCGGGCGTCGACGACGAGGTCCTGACGCGAGACGCGGGACGCCGGGTGCGCGACTGCCTCGCCACTTTGACCGAGCTGCAGGCGCAGGCAGTGAGCCTGGCCTACTACGACGGCTTCACCTACCGTGAGGTCGCCGATCGGCTGACGGTGGCGCTGCCGACCGTGAAGAGCCGGATCCGTGACGGCCTGAAGCGATTGAGGGGGTGCCTGGGACGTGAGTGACGACGACCTGCGCGACCTGGCGTCGCTCATCGCCCTGGACGCCGTCGACGACGTGGAGCGCGCACGCATCCTGAAAGCGGTGGCTCAGGCAGATGAGGCCGACCGCCGAGTGTTCGAGAACGAGCTGGCGGCCGTGCGCGCGACGCTCGTGAGCATGAGCGAGGCGACCGCCGTCGAACCGCCGAATCAGCTCCGGGACAGGATCTTCTCAGGACTCGATGAACACCCGTCGGCACGGGGCGATGCGCTCGGATCCCCCGCGCGCGATCGTCGCCGACTGCGCCTCGCGGTCGCCGCGGCCGCTGCGGCCGTGGTGCTCGGCGTCGGCGGCGTCATCGGCTACACAGTCGCCGACCGGAACGAGCAGAGTCCGCCGTCGCAGGCCGAACAGATCTTCGCCGCGCCGGATGTCCGCACGACCACCGGAACGGTCGCGGGCGGCCAGGCGACCGTCACCTACTCCCCGTCAGCGGGCGAGGGCGTCCTGGTGATGAACGACGTCCCGCGACCGGCGCCCGGAACCATCTACCAGATGTGGCTGATCGGTCCGAGCGGGCCGAAGCTCGCGGGAACCATGTCGGACGCCGACGTCTCGCCGTCGACCACCGCGATCATCAGTGACATGAGGGGTGTGACGGCCGTGGCGTTCACCGTCGGCGACTCGGCCACCCCGGACAAGATGATCTCCGCCCCGGTGGCAGAGCTCCCGCTGTCGTGATCAGCTCAGCTGATCCTCCAGATACCGCGGACGGCAGATGGCCCACGCGCCGACCAGCATGATGCCGACGGTCACCGTGAGGAATGCGAACGGCAGCGCCCACGAGTCGGTCGCGTCGTGCAGGATGCCGAACAGCGTCGGACCCGAGCACGCGAACAGGTAGCCGACGCCCTGGCCGAAGCCCGACAGCGACGACGAGCCCGCACTGGTCCGGGTGCGCAGGTTGATCAGCGTCAGCGCCATCGGGAACGTGGTGGGGCCGATGCCGACGAGGACCACCCACAGCCAGGTGAGCGTCAGCGGAGCCCACAGCAGACCCGCGAAGCCGATCAGCCACGACGCCGCGAACAGCACGGCGAACCCGAACGGGTTGGTAAAGCGGGTGCACAGCACCGGCGCGATGAGCGTCCCGGCGAAACCGATGCCCGAGAACAACGCGACCATCGCGCCGCCGAGCGCCTCGGAGCCGCCCGCGTCGTGCAGGACCGACGGCAGCCAGGTGAACAGCGAGTAGGTCATCAGCGAGGTCATGCCGAACATCAGTGTGAGGCCCCACGCCATCGGGGTGCGCCAGACCGGCAGCCGTGCGGCGACCTCGCTCGCGGGGCGCGCCTTCTTGGGCAGGTCTGCCTCGGCGCGCACGGTGCGACGGCGCTCGCGGACCACCCAGACCCAGGGGAGCAGGGCGACCAGCGGGACCAGCGCCCACATCGCCAGCGACATCCGCCAGCCGGCCGCGTCGGCGACCGGGACCGCGATCGCGGCGGGGATGGCCGTGCCCAGCTGGACGAAAGTGATGTACGCGGTGCTGATGACGGCGATCTGATCGCTGAAGTATCGCTTCACCAGCGGTGGGATCAGGATGTTGCCGACGCCCATGCCGAACAGGGCGACGCACGAGAGGATCAGGAACGGCCAGACGTCGTGGACCAGCGACCGCGTCGCGATGCCGACGCCGGTCAGCACGACCGCCGCGAGGGTCACCTGCTCGATGCCGAAACGTCGACCGAGGGCGGGTGCGAAGACACCCGCCGCACCGAACATGAGCGTCGGAAGCATGCCGATCACGCCGATCGTGGACGTGCCGAAGCTGACCTCGTCGGAGATGCGCGTGAGCAGCGGCGCGATGGAGGTGACCGCGGTGCGCAGGCTCAGCGAGAAGATGATGATCGCGGCCAGCACGATGATCCGCCCGCGCCACCTGCCTGCGCGCGTCGGTCGCGGAGGGGTGATGTCGCGAACTGTCGTCGCCTCGGCCGTCATGGAACAAAATCGTAGGATGAATGGTCGTATCGGCGCAAAGTGATTTAGACTGCGGCCGTGCAAACGGTCAAACGGCAGACGCTCATCGGTCAGGTCACGCAGCAGCTGCGCGACGAGATCTCCGCGGGCCGCTGGGCGATCGGGGAGCGGATTCCGACCGAACCCGCGCTGTGCGAGATGACAGGCACCGCCCGCAACACCGTTCGCGAGGCCGTGCAGTCGCTGGTGCACGCAGGGCTGCTGGAGCGCAGGCAGGGCTCGGGCACCTACGTGATCGCCACCGATGAGCAGGAGGTGGCGCTCGGTGACTTCTTCGCCGCGGCCCGGCGGCAAGACCTCTTGGAACTGCGCGAGGCGCTGGAGGTGACTGCGGCCGGACTGGCCGCCCGCCGTCGGGACGACGATGACATCGCCGCGCTGCGTCGACTGCTGGCGCAGCGCAACGGGTTCTGGGACGGCGCCGACGCTGCCGAGTCCGTACACTCGGCAGCGGTCGAGGCCGATGCGCACCTGCACCGCGCCATCGTCGCCGCCAGCCACAACGAGGTGTATCTCGAGTTCTACGACTCGTTGGTGCCGGCGCTGCGAGAGTCGATCGCCGAACACGGTGTCGGCGCGCACCGGTCGTACGAGGCGCTCCACGTCGAGGTCGTCGAGGCGGTGATCGGCGGGGATGTGGACGGCGCCCGGGCGGCCGCTCGGCAGTTGCTCACCCGCGTCGGCGAATCCGGATGATCGGCGCCGGTAGTGAACTGTTTCGGTGCGGTTCGCGCAGCGGTGTCAATCATTTTGACCGTGGTAAATCCGGGCGGTAAAGTATTTCGTCGGCGCCTTGCCAAGCTGGGTGCTGCTCACCTTCCGGCGTCCGAGCGGGCGCCGAGAGGGCGGAGTCGTGGATCGGCGTAGGGCGTGCGACACGCCCGACAACGGGTGCACGATTCGAACCTGACCTGCATAAACGTGCAGGTGGGGCGAGTTGCGGAAGTATCTGTCCACGCGTGAGCGTGGCGGACCGCTTGCCCGGAGCACCAACCGCAACGAATACAAACAAGGCCCGGCGGGAGCCGGTCCTCAAGGAGAAAGAACTCAGTGCCAACCATTAACCAGCTGGTCCGCAAGGGCCGCAAGGACAAGACGTCCGCCAAGAAGACGGCTGCTCTGAAGGGCAGCCCGCAGCGCCGGGGCGTTTGCACCCGCGTGTACACCACCACCCCGAAGAAGCCGAACTCCGCTCTGCGAAAGGTCGCCCGTGTGCGCCTGACCAGTGGCGTCGAGGTCACCGCCTACATCCCCGGTGAGGGCCACAACCTGCAGGAGCACTCGATGGTGCTCGTCCGCGGCGGTCGTGTGAAGGACCTCCCGGGTGTTCGTTACCGCATCATCCGCGGCTCGCTCGACACCCAGGGTGTCAAGGACCGCAAGCAGGCTCGCAGCCGTTACGGCGCCAAGAAGGGGAACTGATCTAAATGCCACGTAAAGGACCCGCTCCCAAGCGCCCCCTGATCAGCGACCCCGTCTACGGTTCGCCGCTCGTCACCCAGCTCGTCAACAAGATCCTGCTGGACGGCAAGAAGTCGACCGCCGAGCGCATCGTGTACGAAGCCCTCGAGCAGGCCCGTGAGAAGACCGGCACCGATCCGGTCGTCACCCTCAAGCGTGCGCTCGACAACGTCAAGCCCACCCTCGAGGTCAAGAGCCGTCGCGTCGGTGGCGCCACCTACCAGGTTCCGGTCGAGGTGAAGCCGGGCCGCGCCAACACCCTCGCGTTGCGCTGGCTGGTCACCTTCAGCCGTCAGCGTCGCGAGAAGACCATGGTGGAGCGTCTGGCCAACGAGCTGCTCGACGCCTCGAACGGTCTCGGTGCATCGGTGAAGCGTCGCGAGGACACTCACAAGATGGCCGAAGCCAACCGCGCCTTCGCTCACTACCGCTGGTGAGGCTGCCGCATCGGACCGGGGGATGCGCACGCGAGCCCGGTCCGATGCGCTCGCACACTGACAGACTCAGTTCCAAAAACTTCCCGAAGGGAACCTAATGGCACAGGAAGTGCTCAACGACCTCACCAAGGTCCGCAACATCGGCATCATGGCGCACATCGATGCCGGCAAGACCACGACCACCGAGCGCATCCTCTACTACACCGGTGTGAACTACAAGATCGGTGAGACCCACGACGGCGCGTCGACCACCGACTGGATGGAGCAGGAGAAGGAGCGTGGTATCACCATCACCTCCGCCGCCGTGACCTGTTTCTGGAACAACAACCAGATCAACGTCATCGACACCCCCGGTCACGTCGACTTCACCGTCGAGGTCGAGCGCGCACTCCGCGTGCTCGACGGCGCCGTCGCCGTCTTCGACGGCAAGGAAGGCGTCGAGCCGCAGTCCGAGCAGGTCTGGCGCCAGGCCACCAAGTACGACGTCCCCCGCATCTGCTTCGTCAACAAGATGGACAAGATGGGTGCGGACTTCTACTTCACCGTGCAGACGATCATCGATCGCCTGGGCGCGAAGCCGCTGGTCATGCAGCTCCCGATCGGTGCCGAGGATGCCTTCGACGGCGTCGTCGACCTGCTCGAGATGAAGGCCATCACCTGGCGCGGAACCGTCGAGATCGGCGCCGAGCCGACCATCGAGGAGATCCCCGCGGATCTGGCCGACAAGGCCGCCGAGTACCGCGAGAAGCTGCTCGAGACGGTCGCCGAGTCGGACGAAGCCCTCATGGAGAAGTACTTCGCCGGCGAGGAGCTCACGATCGACGAGATCAAGGGCGCCATCCGCAAGATGACGATCAACTCCGAGATCTACCCCGTGCTGTGCGGCTCGGCGTTCAAGAACAAGGGCGTGCAGCCCATGCTCGACGCCGTCATCGACTACCTCCCGAACCCGCTGGACATCGGCGAGATCGAGGGCCACGTCGTGGGCAACGAGGAAGAGATCATCTCCCGCAAGCCCAGCAAGGACGAGCCGTTCTCGGCACTGGCGTTCAAGATCGCCGCGCACCCGTTCTTCGGCAAGCTCACCTTCGTCCGCGTGTACTCGGGCCGTGTGGAGCCGGGCACCCAGGTCATGAACGCGACCAAGGGCAAGAAGGAGCGCATCGGCAAGCTCTTCCAGATGCACGCCAACAAGGAGAACCCGGTCGACGACGCGGTGGCCGGCCACATCTACGCGATGATCGGCCTCAAGGACACCACGACCGGTGACACCCTGTGCGATCCGGCGAACCCCATCGTCCTCGAGTCGATGACCTTCCCGGACCCGGTCATCAACGTCTCGATCGAGCCGAAGACCAAGTCCGACCAGGAGAAGCTGGGCACCGCGATCCAGAAGCTCGCCGAAGAGGATCCGACCTTCTCGGTGAACCTGGACGAGGAGACCGGCCAGACCGTCATCGGCGGCATGGGCGAGCTCCACCTCGACATCCTGGTCGACCGCATGAAGCGCGAGTTCAAGGTCGAGGCCAACGTCGGCAAGCCGCAGGTCGCCTACCGTGAGACGATCCGCAAGACCGTCGAGAAGCACGAGTTCACCCACAAGAAGCAGACGGGTGGCTCGGGTCAGTTCGCGAAGGTCATCATCAAGCTCGAGCCGCTGGTCGACGCCGAGGACGGCGCGACCTACGAGTTCGCGAACGCCGTCACCGGCGGTCGTGTCCCGCGCGAGTACATCCCCTCGGTGGATGCCGGTGCGCAGGACGCGATGCAGTACGGCGTTCTGGCCGGCTACCCGCTGGTCAACCTGAAGGTCACCCTCCTCGACGGTCAGTACCATGACGTCGACTCGTCGGAGATGGCCTTCAAGATCGCCGGTTCGCAGGCCCTCAAGGAGGCTGCGAAGATGGCTCAGCCCGTCATCCTGGAGCCGATCATGGCCGTCGAGGTCACGACTCCGGAGGACTACATGGGCGACGTCATCGGCGACCTGAACTCCCGCCGTGGCCAGATCCAGGCCATGGAGGAGCGCAGCGGTGCACGAGTCGTCAAGGCTCAGGTGCCGCTGTCGGAGATGTTCGGCTACATCGGAGACCTGCGGTCGAAGACTCAGGGCCGGGCTAACTACTCCATGGTTTTCGACTCGTACGCTGAAGTTCCGGCGAACGTGTCGAAGGAGATCATCGCGAAGGCAACGGGCGAGTGATCTCGCCCTCCGCCTTGGCGGAGCTCGCGCCGGGGTCGGCTATCGAATCCGCGCGCACAAACGAATAAGGTGGACGGCCAGGTCCCGGCACGACGCCGGGCCGGCCGGACACCGGTTCAGCAAGACCGCTCCTGCCGACGGCAGGAAGTAAGAAACCCACTGCTGGGAACCACCCGGCAGCAACAGTCCAGGAGGACACAAGTGGCGAAGGCGAAGTTCGAGCGGACCAAGCCGCACGTGAACATCGGCACCATCGGTCACGTCGACCACGGCAAGACCACCACCACGGCGGCCATCACCAAGGTGCTCGCCGACCAGTACCCGGACCTGAACGAGAGCTTCGCTTTCGATCAGATCGACAAGGCGCCTGAGGAGAAGGCTCGTGGTATCACGATCAACATCTCCCACGTCGAGTACCAGACGGAGAAGCGTCACTACGCTCACGTCGACGCTCCGGGTCACGCCGACTACATCAAGAACATGATCACCGGCGCCGCGCAGATGGACGGCGCGATCCTGGTCGTGGCTGCCACCGACGGCCCGATGCCGCAGACCCGCGAGCACGTGCTGCTGGCTCGCCAGGTCGGCGTCCCCTACATCCTCGTCGCACTGAACAAGGCCGACATGGTCGACGACGAGGAGATCATGGAGCTCGTCGAGATGGAGGTCCGCGAACTGCTGGCCGCCCAGGAGTTCGACGAGGACGCTCCGGTGGTCCCGATCTCGGCGCTGAAGGCGCTCGAGGGCGAGGAGAAGTGGGTCAAGTCCATCCAGGACCTGATGGCCGCTGTCGACGAGTCGATCCCGGACCCGGTCCGTGAGACCGACAAGCCGTTCCTGATGCCCGTCGAGGACGTCTTCACCATCACCGGTCGCGGCACCGTCGTCACCGGTCGCGTGGAGCGCGGCGAGGTCAACGTGAACGAGGAAGTCGAGATCGTCGGCATCCGCGAGAAGAGCACCAAGACCACCGTCACCGGTATCGAGATGTTCCACAAGCTGCTCGATTCGGCTCAGGCCGGCGACAACGCGGGTCTGCTGCTCCGCGGCCTCAAGCGTGAGGACGTCGAGCGCGGTCAGGTCATCGTCAAGCCGGGCACCACGACTCCGCACACCGAGTTCGAGGGCCAGGCGTACATCCTGTCGAAGGACGAGGGCGGCCGTCACACCCCGTTCTTCAACAACTACCGTCCGCAGTTCTACTTCCGCACCACGGACGTGACCGGCGTCGTGACCCTCCCCGAGGGCACCGAGATGGTCATGCCGGGCGACAACACCGAGATGACTGTCAAGCTCATCCAGCCGGTCGCCATGGACGAGGGCCTGCGCTTCGCTATCCGCGAGGGTGGCCGCACCGTCGGTGCCGGCCGCGTCACCAAGATCATCAAGTGATCTAGTCTGACGACTCAGGACGCCCGTCCCGCTGATGCGGGGCGGGCGTTCTGCTGTTCCGGGGGCTCCAGGCGTCCGTCGAGTTCGTCGGCGAACCCGAACCGGCGTCGGCGCCGCCTCAGGCTCGGTGGAGCTCGGCGTGCAGGTGGTGCGAGACGGGGACGTCGGCGTAGGCCATCCACAGGTCGTACGTGAGGGTGTCGCCGGCGAGTTCGAAACGGCGTTTCACCGCGTGCACCTGTTTCGCGTCGGGGGAGACGCCCAGGGTGTGCTGGGCGAACTCGAGAACGGCGTGGTGAGCGGGGGCGCGCTGGAGTTCCACGAAGCCGGTCGGCTGCGCCACCAACAGTTCCACGTGCTGCTTGCCCGCCAGACGCAGGAAGCCGGTCTCGGTGTGCATCGGGCGGCCGCCGCCCGGTGCGCGCGTGCGCGATCGATAGAACAGGAAGGGCCGTCCGCTCGGCGACAGCTCGATCTCCTCGTCGTAGGTGAAGCTGTCGATCGTCGCATAGTGTCCGGCGCCGGTACCTCGCCAGAGACCGGCGAAGGCAGCGAGCGGGCCGAGGGGGTTGCGCTGTGAATCGGACATGCTGCCAGGTTAGACCCCGACCGGGGTCAGTCCGGGTGCAGTTCGCGCAGCCAGGACGACGACGGTGCGTCGGACGGCGACCGCCAGTCGCCGCGCGGCGAGAGCGATCCACCCGACCCGATCTTCGGGCCGTTCGGCATCGCGGTGCGCTTGAACTGGCTCGACATGAACCGCTTCAAGAAGACCGTCAGCCACTTGTCGATGGTGGCCTCGTCGTACTCGTTGCGTTCGTCGTCGCGCATCAGATCCGACCACGCGCCGCGGCTCCGGTCGCCCCACGCCTGCCGGGCGAGGTAGGCGATCTTGCTGGGCCGGTAGCCGAACCGCGTGAGGTAGTAGAGGAAGAAGTCGTGCAGCTCGTACGGGCCGACGTGGTCCTCGGTGCTCTGGATGTTGCCCTCGGCGTCGGCGGGCACGAGCTCCGGTGAGATCACGTCGGAGAGGATCTCCTGCAGGGTGCTGACGGTCTCGGGTCCGTAGCGGGCGGTGCTGATCTTCCAGCGGATGAGATGCTGGATCAGCGTCTTGGGGACGCTGCCGTTGACGTTGTAATGCGACATCTGGTCGCCGACCCCGTAGGTGCACCAGCCTAGCGCCAGCTCCGACAGGTCGCCGGTGCCCAGCACGATCCCGCCGAGGTGGTTGGCCAGCCGGAAGAGGTGGGAGGTGCGCTCTCCTGCTTGGACGTTCTCGAAGGTGACGTCGTAGACCGGTTCCCCGTCGGCGAACGGATGCTTCAGGTCGGCGAGCATCTGCATGCATGACGGCCGGATGTCGAGTTCGTTGCCGGTGACGCCGAGCGAGTCCATGAGGACGTGGCTGCGCGCCAGGGTGGCGCCGCCGGTGGCGAAGCCGGGCATCGTGTACGCGTGGATGTTGGTGCGCGGCAATCCCATCGCGTCGAAGGCCTGGATGGCGACGAGCAACGCGAGGGTGGAGTCGAGACCGCCGGAGACGCCGATGACCACCTTGTCGATTCCGGTGGAGCGCAGCCGCGCGACGAGCCCCTGCACCTGGATGTTCAGCACGTCGTGGCACCGCTCGTCTCGGTCGGCGGCGTCGGCGGGAACGAACGGGAAACGCGCGACCGTCCTGCGCAGAGCCCCGGTGGTCTCGGGGACGTCGAGGTCGAACGAGATGCGGCGCATCGCCCGCGAGCGTTCGGCGAAATCGCCCACCTGGTCGCGCAGGGAGATCATCCGGGACCGCTCCTGCCGCAGCCGGTCGAGGTCCACATCGCTGACTATCAGCTGCGGTTCCATCGAGAAGCCCGCGGTGCGCGCCAGCAGGGTGCCGTTCTCGGCGATCAGTGCGTCGCCGTCCCAGGCCAGGTCCGTGGTCGACTCGCCGAAGCCGGCCGAGACGTAGACCTGCGCGGCGATGCAGCGCGCCGAGTGGCCGGTCACCAGCGACCGCCGGTACGCCTGCTTGCCCACCGTGACCGGGCTGCCCGAGAGGTTGACCAGTACGGTGGCCCCGGCGAACGAGGCCCAGGTGCTCGGTGGGATCGGCACCCATCCGTCCTCGCACACCTCCACGTGGATTCGCAGGCCGGGCAGGTCGTCTGCTTCGAAGATCAGGTCGGCGCCGAACGGCACGCGCTGTCCGCCGATGACGGCGGTGTCGCGGACCGCGTCGCGTGCGGCGGCGAAGTAGCGCTGCTCGTAGAACTCGCGGTAGTTGGGCAGGTACGACTTCGGTGCGACGCCGAGCACGCGGCCGCCGTGGATCACGATCGCGCAGTTGTACAGGGCGTCGTCCACCCGCAGCGGAGCGCCGACGATCACCACGGGCGTCGTCTCAGCGGTCGCGGCCACCACGGCGGCCAGCGCGGCCTCCACCTCGTCGAGCAATGCATCCTGCTGGACGAGGTCGTCGACGCTGTAGCCGCTGAGGCCCAGCTCGGGGAAGGCGACGACGGCCACCGACTCCCGATGGGCCTGCTGGATCAGTTCGACGGTGCGCGAGGCGTTCTGACGCGGGTCGGCCAGGGCGACCTGCGGGACGGCAGCGGCGAGACGGGCGAAACCGTGTGAGTAGACCGACACTCCTTCAGGCTAATGCGTCGCTGCGTGCCACGATGGAGGGGAGTCGGCGCGGTCCGCCTCGTCTGTGTCCGTAACGTCTTCAAGGTCAGGTGTTCTGCGCATGTCCAGGTTCCTCGCACGTTCTTCTGTCTTCGCGGTCCTCGCGGCCACCGCCGCTCTCCTGGTGGGGCTGGTGGCGGGCCCGGCGTCGGCGCATTCGGCGCTGGTCGGCTCCGACCCCGAGCAGGGGGCCAAGGTCGCGACGGCTCCCGAACGGGTGACGCTGACCTTCAACGAGAACCTGAAGTCCTCCTACGCGGTGCTCAAGGTGGTCGGCCCCGACGGACACTTCTGGCAGCAGGGCGAGCCCACGGTCGACGGTCGCGACATATCCGTTGCCCTGCACGGACTGGGGCCGGCCGGTGAGTACAAGGTCAACTACCGCGTGACGTCGGCCGACGGCCACCCGGTGGAGGGCCAGGTGACCTTCGAATTGACGGCTGCGGGCAACGGCACCCCCGGCGCCGTCGCCGACGACTGGCAGCCGGAGACCGATAACGGTGTGAAGGTGTGGCCGTTCATCGTCGGCGGTGTGGTCGTGGTGATCGTCGTGGCCGGTGTGCTGGCGCTGCTGCTGGCCCGTCGCCGACGCTGACCCGCATGCCCGGAGCCGAGACGGTGCGACTGCGCGCCGGATTCGCCATCGCCGCGGCGGCTCTGGCGGTGGTGGGCGTGGCGATCTGCCAGGCGCTGGCCGCACCCGAGCCGGCGGCGTGGGCCGGCGCGGTGACGATCGGTTCGCTCTCGCTGCTGCTCGGCCTCGGTGCACTGCCGTTGATCGGCGCGGAGCCCTCGGTCCGGGTGATCGTCGGCGCCGGGGCGATGTGGGGAGTCGCCAGCGTCATCGGCGGATGGCTGCAGCTGGCCGACCGCATCGGGGTCTCGCCGTTCGAGGTGGGTGTCGGTGATCTGACGACCGGCGTGCAGACCGGCTTGCCGGTGCTGGTCGGCGCCGTGGGATCGCTGGCCGTCCTGGGCTGGGGTTATGCCGCACTCCGGGCGGAGCCGCCGGTGCTCTTGGTCTCCGTGATCGCGGGCCTCGGCGTGCTGGCGGTCTCGGTCACCGGCCACGGCGGTGAGTCGGTCTGGACCCCGGTGTTCCTCGCCGTGCATTCGATCTGTGCGGCCTGGTGGGCCGGCACGCTCGCCGCGCTGGTCGTCACGGTGCGCGGGAAAGGCGGCTGGGCCCGGACGCTTCCGGAGTTCTCCCGATGGGCGATGCCCGCGGTAGGCGCGTTGACCGTCACCGGGGTGGTCGCCGCGGCGGTGCAACTCGGTGTGGGTCCGCAGCTGTGGGAGACCGGCTACGGCCGGATCCTCGTGGCGAAGGCGGTTCTGCTGGCGGTGGCGCTGGCGCTGGCGTGGTGGCACCGGCGGTCGTGGCTGCCGCGCGCACGACGGCACGGAGTGAGCGAGCGGGAGTCCATCGTCCGGGCCGGCACCGAAGTGCTGGTGCTGGCACTGATTCTGGGTCTGGCTGCCGGGTTGGCGACCACCGGGACCGGTTAGCGGCCGGCGTCGCCGCTTCCCGCCGCCGGCCGATCCCAGGCGGCGAGCAGGATGTCGAGCATCTCGATGCTGTGGCCGAGGCCGCTGATGTGGCTCTGGCCGGCCAGCGGATGGAGTTCGGCGTGCGGGAGCAGCTTCACCATGTGCTCGCCGTGGGCGAACGGGATGATGTTGTCGGCGTCGCCGTGCCACCAGTGCACATAGGCGTCCACGTCGGAGATCCGGAATCCCCAGTCGCGGACGAATAATTGCAGGTCGGCGAACGGAGCCTCCATGCGGCGGCTGCCGCCGTGCAGCAGGTCGTCGAGGAACATCGCCCGGAACTCCGGGCGTGAGAGCAGTTCCCGGTCGGCCTCGGGGGAGAGGCGGCCGTAGAGGCTGATCGCCGGGTCGGCGATGGGCCGCGCGAAGCCCAGGACCGTGCTCAGCACCGACCCGATCGGTCGGCCGGCCACATTGAGCAACGGAACGGCGAACTGTGCGAGGTCCACGGCGCCGCCGCGGATCCCGTCGGGTCCGTTGACCGGAGCCACACCGCCGACGATTCCGGTGGACACCACGCGGTCGGGCAGGAAGCGCGACACGGCGAGTGAGTACGGGCCGCCGCCGGAGAGTCCGATCACCGAGAAGCGGTCGACGCCGAGGGTGTTCAGGACGGTCTGGAAGTCGAGCGTGAAGTCGGCGATCGACTCGTACCGGTGAGGCGTCGACGACCCGACGCCCGGCCGGTCGAGCCCGATCAGGCGGAAGCCGCGCGTCTCGGCGTATTCGCGCGCCTCGGTCGGGATCTGCCGTCGGGCTCCGGGGGTGCCGTGCAGCCACACGACGGCCGGGCCGCCGGGGGAGCCGAACTCGGAGAAGCCGATGCGTCGGCGTCGCTTGTCGCCGACGGCGATGGAGCCCTCGAGCTTCGGTCGGTCAATCGGAATCACGTCGCGGAGTATGTCAGATGCGCGCTGCCCGCACGAGATGGATTCTCATATTTGTCTAAGAGGAACCTGTGAGCAGGGACGACCCTCTCGGGCGGGTGTATTTTGGAGGGATGCCAGCACTGAGCAGTCGTCTCGCCGCCATGCGCCGCGGCATCGGTCACGCCATGCGTCCCCATCCGGTCACCGGGGTCCCGTCGGGCCGGCGGCTCGAGCTTCCGGGGCGCGGGGAGACCTTCGTCACCGACTCCGGGCGGCGCGACGGTCCGGCCGTCTTTCTGCTTCACTCGGTCAGCACCACCGGACTGCTCTGCTGGTATCCGGTGATCCCGCTCCTGGAACGCGACTTCCGCGTCATCACCATGGACCACCGTCTGCACGGTCGCGGGATCGAGTCCGACACGTTCTCACTCGACGACTGCGCGGACGACGTGGTCGCCGTCGCCGACAGCCTCGGGATCGACTCGTTCATCGCCGCGGGATTCTCCATGGGCGGAGGCATCGCACAGCTCGCCTGGCGCCGCAGCCCCGACCGGGTGGCCGGGCTCGTCCTCTGTTCGACCGGCCCGTACTTCTCCAGCATCGATCCCGCTCGGCTGGCGCTCGAGCAGCGTCTCGGCAAGGCGCTGAGCGTCGTCGAAAAGGTTCTCCCCACTCCGTCGGAACGGATCCTCGACGACCCGACCGCTCATCCGGTCAAATGGGGTCTGGCACAGGTCACCTCCACGAGACTCGGTCTGCAGGGCGTGTTCGCCGAGGCGATGGCCCGATTCGATTCGCGCGATTGGCTCGGTGAGATCGATGTGCCGACCTCGGTGGTGGTCTCGACGTTCGACAAGGTGGTGCAACCCGAACGGCAGCAACTGCTCGTCGACGGCATCCCGGGCGCTCAGCGTTTCGATGTCGCCGGTGGCCATGCGTGCTGTGTGCTGGGCGCGGAGAAGTTCATTCCGGAGTTCACGGCGGCCGTCCGTTCGGTCGAGCGCCAGTCGTTGACCGTCTGACACGAGAGGTCGTGCCGGAGCGTCGGTCGGCGGTTCGGTAGACTGCCACAAGTCGTGCACCGCACGCGACGCCCCTATAGCTCAGTTGGTAGAGCTACGGACTTTTAATCCGCAGGTCGTAGGTTCGAGCCCTACTGGGGGCACTGGTGGAAGCCAGGCCGGAGAACATCTCCGGCCTGGCTTCTTCGCTTCCGGTCTCCGACGGCTGTCGGCGCGGCGCTCGCCGATCACCCTCGATGTGCGTGTGAATAGCCGAAAAACGTCGCTGACCACACGATTTGCGTTCTGTCGACGAAGTGCCATAAAGTTTGTCTCGCTCCCAACGAGGAACACCGGCCCCCTTCGTCTAGCGGCCTAGGACGCCGCCCTTTCAAGGCGGTAGCGCGGGTTCGAATCCCGTAGGGGGTACGCGGTGAGAGTCTGATAAGGTTCTCAAGGCAACAAATTGAATATGGCCCTGTGGCGCAGTTGGTTAGCGCGCCGCCCTGTCACGGCGGAGGTCGCGGGTTCGAGTCCCGTCAGGGTCGCTTTTTGGTTTCGGTTTTTCACCGGCACCGTCCGGCCAGGTAGCTCAGTTGGTACGAGCGTCCGCCTGAAAAGCGGAAGGTCGTCGGTTCGATCCCGACTCTGGCCACATTCGATCAGAGGCCCACCGGCAACGGTGGGCCTCTGATCCTTTTCGTCTGAACATCTCTCGTCGTCTGAACATCTCCGGCAGGCCCGCGGATGGTGCGAACCGGATCGAGTTCACTGTGTGTCCATGTCATTCGGCTGCCGCGTAACCTTAGGGTCCAGCTAGGAAGTTTCTGCCGCCCTGTGGAAGGGTTTCGGTGATAGCAGCGCGCACAAGGAGGGGCGATGGCCAACGGCGGGACGCCGCAGGAGAACGATCCGGCGTTGAACATTGTCGACAACGTCGTCGACCGCGAGTACACCGTCGAGCGGTTGGTGGAGAACCCGGTAGAGAAGGTCATCGATAAGCCGGTCACGCTCGAGCGGATCGTGGAACGGCTGGTGGTCAACACCGTCGACACCATCATCGACAAGCCGGCGACGGTCTCGCGGCTGATCGAGAAACCCGTTGTGACGGTGGTCGACGAGATCGTCGACAAGCCCGTGAGCGTCAGCCGCGCCGTGGAACGCCCGGTGGTGACGATCGAGGACGAGGTCGTCGACAAGCCCGTCAACATCCATCGCCGGGTCGAGAAGCCGGTGGTGACGGTGGTCGACAACATCATCGAGATGCCGGTCGAACTCCAGCGACTCGTGCAGCAGCCGGTGGTGACGGTGGTCGATGAGATCGCTGAGAAGCCGGTGGAGCTGTCGCGGTTGGTGGAGAAGCCGGTGGTGACGGTGGTCGATGAGATCGCTGAGAAGCCGGTGGAGTTGCCGCGGTTGGTGGAGAAGCCGGTGGTGACGGTGGTCGATGAGATCGCTGAGAAGCCGGTGGAGTTGCCGCGGTTGGTGGAGAAGCCGGTGGTGACGGTGGTCGATGAGATCGCTGAGAAGCCGGTGGAGTTGCCGCGGTTGGTGGAGAAGCCGGTGGTGACGGTGGTCGATGAGATCGCTGAGAAGCCGGTGGAGTTGCCGCGGTTGGTGGAGAAGCCGGTGGTGACGGTGGTCGATGAGATCGCTGAGAAGCCGGTGGAGTTGCCGCGGTTGGTGGAGAAGCCGGTGGTGACGGTGGTCGATGAGATCGCTGAGAAGCCGGTGGAGCTGTCGCGGTTGGTGGAGAAGCCCGTCGTCACCTTCGTCGACGAGATCGTCGACACCCCCGTCGACGTGCCGCGCGTCATCGAGAAGCCGATCGTGACGGTGAAGGACGAGATCGTCGACAACGAGATCGACATCCCGCGGTTGGTGGAGAAGCCGATCGTCACGATCCTCGACGAGATCGTCGACAAACCGATCGAGATCCAGCGGCTCGTGGAGAAGCTGCTCGTGACTGTGGTGGACGAGATCGTGGAGCGGCCCACCGAGGTCTCGCGCATGGTGGAGAAGCTGCTGGTCGAGATCACCGACGACGTCGTCGAGAAGCCCATCAGCGTCGAGCGGATGGTGGAGAAGCCGATCGTCACCATCGTCGACAAGGTGGTGGAGGTCCCGGTCGAGTCGGTCGTCGAGAAGGTGATCGAGAAGCCCGTCGAGAAGATCGTCGAGGTGATCCGCGAAGTTCCCGTCGAGAAGATCGTCGAGAAGGAGATCGAGGTCCCGGTCGAGAAGATCGTCTACAAGCCCGTCGAGAAGGTCGTCGAGAAGCACGTCGACGCGACCGAGGAATCGGCGGCGGAGACGACGGTCGAGAAGGAGATCGAGGTCCCGGTCGAGAAGATCGTCTACAAGACGGTCGAGAAGGTCGTCGAGAAGGAGATCGAACTCGTCGTAGAGAAGGCGGAGATCAAGACCGTCGAGGTGCCGCGCGAGGTGATCGTGGAGCAGATCGTCGACAAGCCGATCGAGAAGCCGGTCGACCATGTGGTCGAGCGGATCGTCGAGAAGCCGAACGTGGTCGAGAAGGTGATCGAGAAGCCCGTCGACCGTGAGGTGGAACGGATCGTCGAGATCCCCAACGTCACCGAGAAACTGGTCGAGAAGCCGGTGGACCATGTGGTCGAGCGGGTGGTCGAGAAGCCGAACGTGGTCGAGAAGATCGTCGAGAACCCCGTCGAACACGCCGTGGAGCGCGTGGTCGAGAAGCCCGAACTGGTCGAGAAGATCATCGAGAAGCCCGTCGAGCACGTGGTGGAACGGGTTGTGGAAGTGCCCAACGTCGTCGAGAACGTGGTGGAGAAGCCCGTCGACCGTGTCGTCGACAAGGTGGTCGAGATCCCCAACGTCATCGAGCAGGTGGTGGAGCGGCCCGTCGACCGCGTGGTGGAGCGGGTGGTGGAGCGGCCGAATGTGGTCGAGAAGATCGTCGAGCAGCCGGTGGACCATGTGGTCGAGCGGGTGGTGGAGCGACCGAATGTGGTCGAGAAGATCGTCGAGCAGCCGGTGGACCATGTGGTCGAGCGGGTGGTGGAGCGACCGAACGTGGTCGAGAAGGTCATCGAGCAGCCGGTCGACCGCGTGGTGGAACGCGTCGTCGAAGTGCCCAACGTGATCGACAAGGTCGTCGAGCGCCCCGTTGACCGCGTGGTGGAGCGGGTGGTGGAGCGGCCGAATGTGGTCGAGAAGGTCATCGAGCAGCCGGTGGACCGGACCGTCGAGCGCGTGGTGGAACAGCCCAACGTGGTCGAGAAGATCGTCGACAAGCCGGTGGAGCACGTCGTGGAGAAGATCGTCGAACGGCCGGAGATCATCGAGAAGGTGGTCGAGCAGGAAGTCCGCCGCGAGTTCGACAAGAACGTGCAGACCCCCGTCCTGGTGGAGAACGTGATCGAGAAGCGGTTCGACCACGTCGTGGAGCGGATCGTCGAGAAGCCCGTCGAGCACATCGTGGAGAAGGTGGTCGAGAAGCCGGTCTACGTCGAGGTCGAGAAGGTGGTCGAGAAGCCCATCGAGCAGATCGTCGTGGTCGAGAAGCCGGTCATCGTCCGCAAGGTGGTCGAGAAGCCGGTGGAGACCTACGTCGAGGAGTCCGAGGACACCGTCCGGACCGTGACCCACGACCAGCCGGAGCCGGCGACCGGCGGCGAGACGCAGTACGTCCAGCCCGAGCCCGACACCGGCAGGCATCACTGGGTGGACGCCGGCACCGGGCAGCACCCGGACCACGGCTTCGCCGGCTCCGAATCCGAGGAGACGCGGCCGCGCGTCAAGGTGGACCCGACGTACACCGTTCGCCGGGCGCGCCACCGCAGTCCCGACTGAGATCAGTAGGCACGACGGCATCCGAGGGGAATGTTCCCTCGGATGCCGTTGTGCGTCCTGATGCCGGCACGCACCCGGCCCTACAGTGGACGCATGAAAGCTGTGGTGTGTCACGAAGGTTCGCTCGACGTGCGCGAGATGGAGGTTCCCCGCCCCGGTCCGGGCCACGTATTGATCAAAGTGCTCCGCGCCGGGATCTGCGGGTCCGACCTGCATGCGCGGGTTCACGGAGACGTCGCCGCCGACATCGGGGAGAAGGTGGGCTACGACCACTTCATGCGCCCCGCCCACGAGGTGGTGATGGGCCACGAGTTCGTCGGGGAGGTGGTCTCGTACGGTCCCAAATGCCGCAAACGGTGGAAGCCGGGCACAGCGGTGGTCGCGCTGCCGATCATCCGTCACGACGGCGAGGTCGAAATGGTGGGGCTCTCGGCGCAGGCGCCCGGGGCGTACGCCGAATACATGGTGGTCCAGGAAGATCTGGCGATGCCCGTCCCCGACGGTGTGGACGTGGAACTCGCGGCCTTGACCGAGCCGCTCGCGGTGGCGCATCACGCGGTCCGGCGCAGTGAGATCGGCCGGCGCGACGTGGCCGTTGTGGTCGGCTGCGGCCCCATCGGCCTCGCGGTGATCCTGATGCTGAAAGCGGCGGGAGTGCGCACGGTGGTCGCCGCCGACCTCTCCGAACTGCGCCGCGACCTCGCCCGTCAGTGCGGAGCAGACGTCGTGGTCGACCCCGCCGTCGACAGTCCGTGGGACGCGGCGCCGCAACAGAGGAAGCACTTCACCCGCGTCGGAGATCTGTTCTCGGTGGCGTTCGACGCCATGCACGCACTTCAGACCATTCCCCGGACGCCGTGGTGGTCGCTGATGAGCGTCGCCGACAAGCTGTCGCTCACGCCGCGCGGGCCCGTGGTCTTCGAATGCGTCGGCGTTCCCGGAATGATCGACGACCTCGTCGCGCACGTGCCCTTCCGCTCGCGGGTCGTGGTGGTCGGAGTGTGCATGGAGCCGGATGTCTTCCAGCCTGCGATGGCAGGCAACAAGGAGATCGACCTGCGCTTCGTCTTCGGCTACGACCCCGCCGAGTTCCGGGCCACGCTGCACATGATCGCGCGCGGGACGGTTCAGCCGAGGCCGCTGCTCACCGGCACAGTCGGGCTCGGCGGTGCCGCGGGGGCATTCGAGGCGCTCGCCTCGGCACGCAGTCACGCGAAGATCCTCATCGATCCGGCGAGCGACGTCGTGGACGTCTGAGCGTCCGGACGTGATCCGACGGTACTTTCCGTGATTGGCGCCACAACCGGAATTATCCGGACCACGGTCCGGTTATGCTCTGTGTGTGTGCGGCACACGCCGCCGCAGAACCACAGACGCCATCGAGATCGCTTCCGCAAGGAGAACCGTCATGACTGCAGCAACCGTCACCCCCGCTGACCTGACCCCCGGCACCTGGACCATCGACCCGGTCCACTCGACCATCGGCTTCTCGGTCCGCCACCTGATGGTCTCGAAGGTCCGCGGCACCTTCGACGCCTTCACCGGCACCATCACCATCGCCGAGGACGGCACGCCGTCGGTTCAGGCCGAGATCGACGTCACCTCGATCAACACCCGCAACGAACAGCGCGACGGCCACATCAAGTCGGCCGACTTCTTCGACGCCGAGAAGTTCCCGACCGCCACTTTCACCTCCACCTCCGTCGTGGAGAAGGGCGGGGACTACGAGCTCACCGGCGACTTCACGCTCAAGGGCGTCACCAAGCCGGTTACCCTGAAGATGGAGTACAACGGCGTCAACGCGGGAATGGGCCAGGGCCCGGTCGCGGGCTTTGAGGCCTCGACCGTGATCAACCGCAAGGATTTCGGCATCGACATCGAGATGCCGCTGGAGACCGGTGGAACCGTGGTCGGTGACAAGATCACCATCACGCTCGAGATCGAGGCGACGCACACCGCCTGATCGCTCCACCCCGACATCACCTCCCGGTCTTCGGTAATCTCAGTGAGATTCCATTGGGCCGGGAGGTGATTGCTTGTGCGTGGCGAGACTCGCACTGAGCTGCACCGTTTTGCCGAATGGGTGGACCGCAGGCTGAAACTGGCCTACTTCGGCGGGCGGCTCGTGGAAGGCGGAAGCGAACGCGTCGCCACCGAGTGGCGGGCGATGGACGTGGCGACCCGCCGCGGAATCGTCGCCCGGGCCATGGTGCTCGGAAGCGCGATTCTCGGCGGGGCCAAGATCCTGATCAGCATCGAGACCTTCATCGCGGTGTTCCTCGCGTTCAGCGGCGGCGAACTCACGCTGCACTCGGGTTCCGAGGATCCCGGCATGCTCGCGGTACTGTTCTCGACGCTGGTCGGACTGATCGTCAGTCTCGCGATCTCGCTGCTGTTCCTGAAACCGCAGTTCGCGTGGTTCGTCAGCGGCGGTCCCGCCGACGACGACCGTCGAAGACAAGTGCAGGTGATCCCGACCCGCGTGGTGTACGCCGACCTGGTCGGCTGGCTCGCCGCGTACCTGATGTACGTGGTGCTCTCCGACGCCGAGCCGGTGTTCCTGCTCGCCATGCTCGTGGCGTTCATGCTCGCCGCCATAACCTCGGCGTGCCTGAACTACATGTTCATCGAGAGCGCGGTCCGGCCGTTGACGGTGCTCGCCTTCGGCGGGCGGTCGATGCGGTTCGCGATGCACGGCGTGCGCGAGCGCATGGCGGTGATCTGGCTGGTCTCCTCGGCGGTGCCGATGGTCGGGATGGTCACGATCATCGTCGGGCGGGTACTCGGCCTGGTCCCGCAGGTGGAGGATCGTTTCGACTGGCCGATCGCGTTTCTGGCCTTCATCGCGCTCGCCTCGGGCGGGCGCGTCGTCGGACTGGTGGGCCGTGCGATCCGCGATCCCCTCAACGAGATGAGCGATGTCATCGAATCCGCTCGCGACGGCGACCTGACCAGGCGCGTCGCCGTCTACGACTCCTCCGAGATCGGTGTGCTCCAGCATGGCATCAACGGGATGCTCGACGGCCTTCAGGAACGTGACCGGATGCGCGAGATCTTCTCCCGCCACGTCGGAGTGGGGGTCGCCGACCTGGCTCTCGAACACGGCGGAGATCTGGTCGGATCGAACACCGAGGTCGCGGTGATCTTCGTCGATATCACCGGGTCGACGTCGTTCGCGGCACGGCGCGACCCGCGCGAGACCGCGGTGGTTCTCAACGCCTTCTTCTCCATCGTCGCCGAGGTGGTGGAACGGCACGGCGGCTTCATCAACAAGTTCGAGGGCGATGCGGCGCTCGCCGTATTCGGTGTGCCCGCGCCACTGGACAATCCCGCCGAATCGGCGTTGGGGGCCGCGCGCGAACTCGGTGTGGCGCTCGGTGAGAAGCTCCCGCTGGAGTGGGGGATGGCCGTGGCCTACGGTCCGGTGTTCGCCGGCAACATCGGAGCGCGGACCCGGTACGAGTACACCGTGATCGGGGACCCGGTGAACGAGTGCGCGCGGTTGTCCGACCGGGCCAAGGAGGGATACTCGCCCGTCTACGCCAGCGGCGCGGCCATCGACCGTGCCGGCGCCGACGAGGTGGCGAAGTGGCGCCGCGTGGATCGGGTGACCCTGCGCGGTCGGCCGGAGCCGACCGAGATCTTCGCGCCGCGCGAGTTGCTGATCCGCGCCGAGCCGCCGTCGCTCGGTAGTGTGCTGGCTGACCTGGTGAAGTTCGCCATACCGCGTGAGCGTTCGCCGCGTGCGGCCGCGAAGGAGCAGTGACATGAGCGATCGGCCGACAGCCGGATTACCCGACCAGAGCGGCCGCACCTGGGTGATCACCGGCGCGAACAGCGGGCTGGGTGCCGAGATCGCCAGGGCTGCCGCGGCGGCCGGCGCCGACGTGACCCTCGCCTGCCGCAACCTGGACAAAGCCGAACGTGTGGCGGGCCGGATCGGCGCGTCGGCGCGCGTCGCGCATCTCGATCTGGCCGATCTGGGCTCTGTGCGCGATTTCGCGGCCGGCGTCGAGCCGTTCGACGTCCTGGTCAACAACGCCGGAGTGATGGCACTGCCGCACAGGCGTACGGCCGACGGTTTCGAGATGCAGATGGGCACCAACCACCTGGGGCATTTCGCCCTCACCGGACTGCTGCTGCCCAGAGTGCGCGAGCGGATCGTCATCATGTCCTCGCTCGCGCAGAACTGGGGAAGGATCCACGCCGACGACCTCAACTGGGAGCGGCGGCGCTACAACCGATGGGCGGCGTACGGCGACTCCAAGCTGGCGAACACCGTGTTCGGACGAGAGCTGGCGCGCAGGCTCACCCAGTCGGGATCCCCCGTGCGGGCGGTCCTGGCTCATCCCGGCTACACCTCGACCGGTCTGATGGGGCAATCCGAGACGCCCGTGGACTACCTGATGAAGGCGGGCGCGATGCTTCGCGTGGGGCAGCCTGCGGCTCAGGGGGCGTTGCCCGCACTGTTCGCGGCGACGGCCGACGTCCCGAACGGCAGCTATTGGGGGCCCAACCGGGTGCTGCGCGGTACACCGTCGCGTGCACGTTATCGTGCGGCGGCCGACGATCAGCGGGTTCGCGACCGCCTCTGGTCGGCGTCCGAGGAACTGACGGGCGTCACTTTCGACGTCTGAGAGCGCGCGGGTCAACGCACCCCGGCGGGACGGAACTGGACGCTGATCCGCGGGCCGGCCCCGGGCGTCTTCGGGACCGCGTGATCCCATGTGCGCTGGCATGAGCCACCCATCACCAACAGATCGCCGGAACCGAGGATGAATTTCCGTGACGGTCCGCCGCCCCGCGGGCGCAGCAGAAGGGTGCGCGGAGCGCCCAGGGAGACGATCGCGACCAGGGTGTCGTCGATCCGTCCCCGACCGATCCGGTCACCGTGCCAGGCGACGCTGTCGGAGCCGTCCCGATACAATGCCAGACCCGCGGTGGCGAAGCCCTCGGGCAGTTCTCGTCGGTAGTGGTGCGTCAGTGCACCGCGGGCCCGTTCGAGGATCTCGTGCGGCAGCGCGCTGCGCTGATCGTAGAAGGCCAGCAGTCGCGGGACGTCGACCACCGACTCGTACATCTGCCGGCGTTCGGCTCGCCACGGCACATCGGCGCGTAGGGCGTCGAACAGGTGCATCGACCCGGTGACCCAGCCCGGGCGCACATCGACCCAGGCGCCGTCGGAGAGCGGGTGTCGTACGGTGCTCGCGCTCAGTGCGGCCAGGCCGACGTCCGCGTCAGCCGAGTCGAACAACGAGGCCTGAACTCCAGTGCCCATGGCTGGAGCCTACCAGGGTATCGAACGTATGTTCTAGTACGAACGGCGCGCGGTCATCGCAGACTGCCGAGTCGCTCGGCGGCCTCGGCGATGACCTCGTCGCGCTTGCAGAAGGCGAAGCGGACCAGGTGCCGCCACGGCTGATCGTCGTCGACGAATGCGCTGACCGGCACGGCGGCGACCCCGATCCGCGCCGGCATCTCGCGGCAGAACTCGAATCCGTCCGAATACCCGAGAGGGCGCGGATCGGCGCAGACGAAGTACCCGGCCTCGCTGCGGTGGACGTCGAACCCGGCCGTGCGCAGCGCGTTCGACAGGACGGTCCGTTTGCGCGCCAGGTCGGCGGCGTTGGCCCGCACCCAGTCCATCTCGGTGCGCAGCGCGTGCGCTACCGCGGGCTGGAACGGTCCGCTGCCGACGTAGGTGAGGAACTGCTTGGCCGCACGCGCCGCCGCCACCAGATCGGCGGGACCGGTGATCCAGCCGACCTTCCACCCCGTGCACGCGAAGGTCTTGGCGGCGCTCGAGATCCGCAGGGTGCGCTCGGCCATCCCGGGCAGCAACGCGAGCGGGTGCTGGCCGCGGCCGTCGAAGAGCAGGTGCTCGTACACCTCGTCGGTGATGGCGACGGCGTCGTACTCGATCGTCAACCGTGCGATCTGGGCGAGGTCGTCGTCGGTGAGTACCGTGCCCGTCGGATTGTGCGGCGAGTTGACCAGCACCGCAGCGGTATTCGGTCCGAACGCGGCGGCCAGCGCCGATCGGTCGAGCACGAATCCGTCGCCGTCGCGCACCAGCGGAACGGTGCGCCGGACACCGCCCGCAAGGGCGACGCAGGCCGCATAGGAGTCGTAGTACGGCTCGATCATCACCACCTCGCGGCCGGGCTCGACGAGTCCGAGCAGGGCACCGGCGATGGCCTCGGTGGCGCCGACGGTCACCAGGACCTGCGAATCAGGGTCGCGGTCGATGCCGTAGTGATCGCGCTCATGTGCGGCGATCGCGTGGCGCAGCGACGGCACACCGATCCCGGGCGGGTACTGATTGCCGCCTGATTCGATCGCGTCGACGGCCGCCGCCAGCATCGATGCCGGCCCGTCGGAGTCGGGGAACCCCTGACCCAGGTTGATCGCGTCGTGCTTCACCGCGAGGGCCGACATCTCCGCGAAGACGGTGGACGTGAACGGGCGCATGCGGTCGACCAATGGCATGGCTCCAGGTTGGCACACACCCGACCCATGCGGTCAGCGGACGTGCGCCACTCCCGTGCACGTCGGCGCGGCCAGGGTGAGGAAGGGCCCTCGGTTCATCGCTCGCGTGGTGATCCGGACCGGTCCCGGACCCGTGGCGATCTCCGCCGAGAACCCGGCGCCCTCGGCGTCGTGGGTGAAGTGGGCATTGCTCTGGCCGCTCCGGCCGGTGCGCAGGTTTTTCCAGGTCAGGGTGCCGTCGGTGCGGTAGCCCCAGATGCTGGGATTGCCCCAGGTGACGCTGATGCGCCCATTGCCGTCGGGGTAGACGGTGACGCCGCCGTAGTAGGGATTATCGATGATGTTCGGTGACAGGCCGATGCAGTTCTGCGCGACGTACTCGCTGGTCTCGATGTCGGCGCCGGCCGCGCCGGCCCCGGCCGCGGTTCCCGCGACGACGGCTCCCGCTGCGAGAGCGACGACAGTTCCGGTGACGAGACGGTTCACGGTTCCCCCTTGGAATCGACGATGGTGTTCGAACCCCCGACAACCGGTATGTCGCACGAACAGACGACGAGTGTTACGTGCGTCTCACGGCAGCGGCGGTCCGACGATGTCGTCGGCGTCGACGATCCGGTACGCGTAGCCCTGCTCGGCGAGGAATCGCTGGCGGTGCGCGGCGTAGTCGGCGTCGAGGCTGTCGCGCGAGACGACCGAGTAGAAGTGCGCTTGACCGCCGTCGGCCTTGGGCCGCAGCAGACGGCCGAGGCGCTGGGCCTCCTCCTGGCGAGAACCGAACGTACCCGAGACCTGAACCGCCACCGAGGCCTCGGGGAGATCGATGGAGAAGTTCGCGACTTTCGAGACCACCAGGGTCTGCAACTCTCCCCGGCGGAAGGCGTCGAAGAGCTTCTCGCGTTCGGCGTTCCGGGTGGAGCCCTGGATCACCGGGGCGTCGAGTTCCCGGCCCAACTCCTCGAGCTGGTCGATGTAGGCGCCGATGACGAGGGTCTGGGAGTCCCGGTGGCGTTCGAGGATCGACCGGACCACGCGGATCTTGGAGTGGGCGGTGGAGCAGAGCTTGTACTTCTCCTCTGGTTCGGCGACGGCGTACTGCAGCCGCTCCGAATCGGTCATCGTCACCCGGACCTCGATGCACTCGGCCGGAGCGATCCAGCCCTGCGCCTCGATGTCCTTCCACGGGGCGTCGTAGCGTTTGGGGCCGATGAGGCTGAAGACGTCGCCCTCGCGTCCGTCCTCGCGGACCAGCGTGGCGGTGAGGCCGAGGCGCCGTCGCGACTGGAGGTCGGCGGTCATGCGGAACACCGGGGCCGGAAGCAGATGCACCTCGTCGTAGATGATCAGACCCCAGTCGCGCGAGTCGAACAGGTCGAGGTTCTTGTACTCGCCCTTCGACTTGCGGGTCATCACCTGGTAGGTGGCGATGGTGACGGGGCGGATCTCCTTGCGCTCGCCCGAGTACTCGCCGATCTCGTCCTCGGTCAGGGAGGTCCGGGCCACCAACTCGCGCTTCCACTGGCGGCCGGCGACCGTGTTCGTCACGAGGATCAGCGTGGTGGCGCCGGCCTTGGCCATCGCCGCGGCGCCGACCATGGTCTTTCCCGCACCGCACGGCAGGACCACGACGCCCGAACCGCCCGCCCAGAACGAGTCGGCCGCCAACTCCTGATAGTCGCGCAGATGCCAGTCGGTCTGCTCCAATTCGATCGGGTGCGCCTCGCCGTCGACGTAACCGGCGAGGTCTTCCGCGGGCCAGCCGACCTTCAGCAGGATCTGCTTGAGGCGCCCGCGCTCGGACGGGTGGACCACGACGGTGTCGTCGTCGATCCGCGCGCCGAGCATGGGCGCGACCTTCTTGTTCCGCAGGATCTCCTCCAGCACGGCGCGATCCAGACTCACGAGGGTGAGCCCGTGCGCGGGGTTCTTCATCAGCTGGAGCCGCCCGAAGCGGCCCATCGTGTCGACGATGTCGACCAGCAGCGGCTGCGGAACCGGGAAACGCGAGTGCGTGACGAGGGCGTCGACCACCTGCTCGGCGTCGTGGCCGGCGGCCCGCGCGTTCCACAGTGCCAGCGGAGTGACCCGGTAGGTGTGGACGTGCTCGGGAGCGCGCTCGAGTTCGGCGAAGGGTGCGATCGCGGCCCGCGCGGCGGCCGCCCCCGGATGGTCGACCTCCAGCAGGAGGGTCTTGTCCGATTGCACGATGAGAGGTCCGTCGGTCACCGGTCCATTGTCCAGGTTCGGGCGCGGTGCGGCCACCTGCCGTCGGGAGTCAGAGCACCTCGACCCGGGTGATCCGGTGCAGCGCGAACCGGAGGTCGGGCTCGCCGCCCTCCTCGTCGGCCACCAATTGTCCGGCGGCCAGCGAACGGGCGTGCACCACATGCCGACTCGCCGCGCCCTGCGCGTCCACATAACCGATGCGCAGGCGCCTCCCGGTGCGCAGGGCCAGTTGGATCAGCGTGGACACGGTCTCGCCGGCGGCACCCGACGCCGAGGCCGCGGCGACCGGTCCGGCGGCGCGGTCGGCGGTCCGCATCCGGGAGACGACGGCGTGCGCCTGACCGGGACCGAGAGCGGCGCGTCGATGCGGTGGGGACGACGCCGCACCGCGGGCCGGGACGCGGACGCCTCGGCTGCGCAGGTCGATCAGCGCTCCGGAGGAGTCCTCGCCCGCGGGGCTGAACCCCGATGCGCGCAGCCGGTCGATCACATCGCGCAGCGGTGCCGCCGACACCGCGACCGTCGGGGCCAGGGCGCGCAGGGCCAGCTCGGTCGCGGCCTCGCTGCGCAGCACCTCGGTGAGCGTCGCGGTGTCGTCGCAGCGGATGAACGACGCCGCCACGCCCACGCGCAGCCGGCCGTGTCTGCGGGCGACGTCGTCGATCAGATATGTCAGCGACTGCGGCACGGGCGTCCGTGAGTGCTCGTGGAGGAACGTGGCGATCTCGGCGCTGGTGCGGCCGGTGTCGAGCGTGCGCCGCACACTGTCTTCGGTGATCCGGTACATCGAGGCGGCACCGCCCGATTCGAGGTCGGCGATCAACCGGAGCCGGTCGGCCACGTCCGGATCGAGCGGCCCGGGCACCACGACTGTCAGGTCGGCCTGGACCAGAAAGTAGTCGATGAGGTCGGGCAGGGACGCGTCCATCGCCGCGAGCACGTCGGCCGCCGACTCGGCGTCGGCGGGAACGTCGAGGAGCAGCCGCCCGGCGGTCGTGAGCGAGCCGTGCGCCACGAGTCCGAGTTCGGTCGCCTCGCGCAGGGTCTCGGACACCACGTGCACGTTGAGCCGGCGGAGACGGCGCGGATGACGCCATCCGAGTACCGCGGTCAGCGCTTCGGGGGACACCGGGTGGGCGGGCTCGGCGTCGGCGAGCGGAGCCAGCACCGCGCGGCGCGAGGCCGCGGCGGTGGCGTCGAACAGTTCGGACGACAGCGCCGCGAGGGTGTTCCCCTCGCGGTCGGTGTCGCCGATCTGCCAGGGCTGCCGCGGCAGATCGAGCCACGCCCGCGCCATGCCGAGCCATCGTCGCCCGGAACTCAGATGCGCCCAGGCGTCGACGGCGCCGGTGGGCGCGAAGACGTCGTCGGCGAGGTGGTCGCCCGCGTCGGAGTCGGGCGCACCCGCGTCGAGCAGCCGCTGCCTGGCCAGCAGCTCGACGAGCAGGCCGACGCGGCTCACGGTCAGGGCGGTGGTCTTGGCGAGGCGCCGGAGTTCGCGGATGCCCAGGCCGCCGGACCGCAGCAGGGCCGCCGGCGCGGTGCCGAGCGCCTCGATCAGATCGCCGGAGTGACGGAGCAGTTCGAGCGCCTCGCCCGCACCCGCGGCGTCGACGGCCTTCGCGTCGAACCGCCCGGGGCCGTCCGCACCGGTGAGTGGCGGTTCCCGCAGGACCGCGGTCTCGAGCGGCGGCTGACCGCGAAGCAGTTGTCCCACCTGGGGCGGAAGCTCCACGGTCTGCTCATCGATCCGTGCGAGCAGACCGAGGGAGATGAGGGTGGGCACCGGCGCGCTCGGATCGGCATCCGGTGCGGCGTCGCGACTGCGCCCGAGAGACGACCCCTGGGCGAGTGTGGTGAGCAGTTCCCTGGGCCGCTCGGCGGCCGATTCGATGCGCTCGCGGATCTGCGCGGGAGTCGACTCCGCGATGGGGCCGAGCAGATTGTGAGCCCGCCACGGCAGGGCGTCGGGCAGATGCGCCCCGGCGATCCAGTCGGTGTGCCTGCCGCGTCGACGCGGCCCGGTGCCCCACAGCAGTGCACGGGTGACCATCTGGTCGAGACGCGCGTCGACGTCGCCGCGCCGCGCCCGCCGACCGAGACGGGCGACGATCGCGTCCCGGCTCACCGGCCCGAGGAGTTCCTTGCGTTCGCCGATCGCACTTGACGCGTCGAGAAAGGCCTCGATCACCGCGACCGCCAGAAGGTCGAGCCCTTCGCCCGCCAGGGAGATCGACGCCGCCGACAGCGCGCGCTGGGCGAGGACACCGGTGCCGCGGGGCGGGGGAGAGGCGAGGTCGGGCCGGGCGATCAGCAACTCGACGAGCGCATCGTCGGACCGCTCGGCGAGATCGTCGGCCAACCCGCGCAGCGGCAGGTCGGGACTCATTCGGACAACTGTACCGCCGGTTCAGCGGGCATGGCACAATGAGGCCGTGGCTAAGAAGAGTGGATACGTGGACAACGGTTGGCCGACGGATATCGGTGAGCAGCACGCGGTGACGGAGTTCACCTCTCACCTGGCGGGTGCGCTCTCGCCGTTCGGCGATTACTACGAGCTGCCGCAGCCCGTCGACAGCCTGCCGTACATCCAGTCGAAGACCGTCGTCAACCGCTGACCTGACCTGAGCTCTGCCGAGACCGGCCGGACCGTGTGGTCCGGCCGGTTTTCGTGCGCCATGTGTCACGTCGGTGCGGGGGCGGTCGCGAAATGCGAGAAGACCCCCGCCGAAGCGGAGGTCTTCTCGGATGAACTTCTCGGGTGATCAGGGGAGGTTGATCAGGCCCTTGTTCTGGTTGTACAGCTTCAGCTGGTCCGGGGTGAGCTGGTAGCCGGAGTCCTTGGCGGCCTTCCAGGCGCTGCGCACCTCGGGGCTCACCTTGGAGTCGTTGACGACCTTGTCGATCTGCTGCTTGGCCTCTTCGGTGTTCTTGGCGTCGGCAGGCTTGGCCAGGCCGGTCTTCGGGGCGTCCTGCTGCTTCGGTGCGAGCGGGTTGGCCGGCTTGGGGGTGGCCGGGGCGCTGCGCTGGGTGGGGCCCGAGAGGGGACCGCCGCAGGTGGGCCATGCGCCCTTGCCCTGGGTGGCGAGAACGCGCTCGCCGACGGCGATCTGCTGCTCGCGGGTGGCCTGGTCGGCGCTCGGTGCGTACTGGGTGCCGCCGTGGGCCGCCCAGGTGCTCGGGCTGAACTGCAGGCCGCCCTGGTAGCCGTTTCCGGTGTTGATGGCCCAGTTGCCGCCGGACTCGCACTGTGCGACCTGATCCCACTCGGAATCGGTCGCTGCCGAGGCGTGACCGCCGCCCATCAGGGCCGCGCCGCCGCCGATGATGGCCGACGTGAGGGCGATCTTCGCGAAAGTCTTGGTATTGGTCGTCTGCTTCGAGTGACGTCCGGACATATGTCTTCGTTTCCTCTCTCCACGCGCCTACGAGGTGAGCTGTCGGGTTCGGGCTGAGAGGTGCCCGGTCCGGCTCGCGTCACTGGGTGCGACGTCTGCCGGGCTTAACCCCAAGGCCGACCACCGAGGTGATCGACCGCTTCCCGGAGGATTGTGGGTCCCCCGTCCTCGCTCCTGAAACTGCATCAGCGGGTGTCCTGCCGGCGGAGCGAGGTTGGGCGCGACCGGCGGAACGGGCGTTCGGGTGGTCGCCTGGGTGGCGGCCGTCATGAACACTACGTCGTCGGGCCCGCGAGAACATCTGATGCGAAGAGGTGCTCTGAGGTGGCGTGAAGCGGCCGATCGGGCGTCGTGGCACGTCCGTGCTGCTCACGGCACTGATACCCGTCTCGTATCCCGTTTGTTATCGGGTTGTTATGTGACAAAGGTCACATCCTGTTTGAGAGTTCCGACACGCCGGTATGTCAGGATTGCGCGCGTCGAGCTTCGAGTGCGCGGAAGCTGCTGGCGTGGAAGACAAGTGGTTCGACGTTCGGGTCGCAGCGCAGGGCGTCGATGGTCAGAAGCACCACGAGGTGGTCGCCCGCGGGGATCTCTGAGAACACCGTGCATGCCAGGTGGGCGGCGGCGCCGGGGATGAAGACCGCGCCCGAGTCGTCGGCGATGGGGCGTACCCCGGTGAACCGGTCCTCCGGCGGCCCCGCGAGCCTGCGGCAGACGTCGCCCTGGTGCGCGGCGAAGACACTCACGCCGACGGTGCCGCCCCTCAGTGCGGGCCAGGTGGTGGAGCCGTTGCGGACGCACACCGACACCAGCGGCGGATCGAGCGAGACGGTGGTGAAGGCGCTGGCGGACATCCCGATCGGGTCGCCCCCGGGATCGTCGCCTGTGCGACACACGGCCACCACGCCGGATGGGAAGCAACTGAAAGCTCGTTTGAGTTCGGTCTCGTCGCTGACGGGCCGCAGCGGCCGGTCCGGGTCGATGCGGTTCACCGGCTGCGCCGGCCGGACAGCAGGGCGAACACGATCCCGAGCAGCAATCCCAGCGGTGCGCCCATGGCCAGAACGTAGACGGTCGTGACGACGGCCGTCCCGGTGTCCCGGACCGCCGGGAACAGCAGGGCGATGCTCGCGATCATCCCGATGCCGAACATGACGACGGCGACCCCGAGCAGGCGTGAGGACTTCTGGGTCTGCATGGCGTCAACGGTAGCCCGAACGCTAGAATCTGTTGCAGCGCGCCTCCGCTCGGACTGCCATCGGGCCAAGGCGCTTTTGTCTGTGGCAGACCAGATCAGTTGTGAAGGTGAGCACTGTGCCGACCGGCCGGGTGAAGTGGTACGACTCCGCGAAGGGCTTCGGGTTCCTGTCGCAGACCGACGGCGAGGATGTGTACGTCCGGGCCAACGCGCTGCCCTCGGACGTCTCGGAGCTGAAGGTCGGACAGAAGGTGGAGTTCGACATGGCGGCGGGACGCCGCGGCCCGCAGGCGCTGCGCGTCACGGTCCTCGAACCGGCGCCCAGTGTGGCGCGCAACACGCGCGAGGCGGCACGCCGCGAGCGGGACGCGAAGCGTCTCTCGCCCGACGAACTGCACGGGCTCATCGCCGATCTCATCACCTTGCTCGAAGGCAAGGTGCAGCCGGATCTGCGCAACGGCCGCTATCCCGACCGGAAGACCGCCCAGCGGATCTCGGAGGTCGTCCGCGGCGTCACACGCGAACTCGACCGCTGACGCGGGCCTCCGTCCGGCCGAGCTAGCCGCGCTGGTCGGGCAGCGTCGCGGTGTTCGGAATGCGGAAGTCGACCGGCAGAGTCCGGATCGAGAAGGTGCCGCGGATCGACAGGTCGACGTCGAGCGAGTCGTTGTCCTGGCCGGGGGTCTTCTCCCGGTACGCCGAGATCGACGACACCTCCACGCCCATCAGCACCCGATCGGGTTCGCTGTGCAGAATCTGCGTGAAAGTGGTGCCCGGCAGGTGCAGCCACATCACGCGTGCGATGCCCCGTGGTGTCGCGTATTCGGCGATGAGCGTCCACGGCCCGTCTGAGATCTCCTTCGGAACGCTCAGGGTCACCCGCTCGCCGATGGCGACCGGGTGGTCGTAGGTGCGGAGCTTGAACTTGCCGTTCCGGTCGACGAGTCGGCAGTCGTCCATCTTCACCGAGCACCAGTACGACGGTTCGGCCCGGGTCAGGTGGTCGCCGGCCTGGAACGAGATGGTCGGCAGCGGCTTCTCGTGTCCCCGGACGAGCAGCGTGGTGGCGCCGGCGATGATCACCAGGGCCGCGACCACCACGGCTCCGATGATCGCGAGGGCCTTCTTGTCTCCCGGTTGCATCACGTCGAATACGTCCTTCGGTTAGGGGGCGGGGGCTGGGGGATGTGCGGGCTCGATCAGGGGCGTGTCGGCCGCGGCTCAGCGCGGTGCGCGCAGATGGTCGGGCACTTCGATCGGCATCGTCGGGGCCGCGTGATCGGGGCGGCGGCCGCCGAAGCCCGGCACCATCGTGGAACCGCGGCTGGTCAGGAAGGTCTGGACGAGACCGATTCCGACGAACACGGTGACCACGGTGAAGCCGATCCACAGCTCGGTGGGCAGGAGCACACCCAGGGTGGCGCCGAAGACCCAGCAGAGTTGGAGCACCGTCTCCGACCGGCCGAATGCGGACGCCCGGGACTCCTCCGGTAGATCGTCCTGGATGCTCGAGTCCATGCAGACCTTCGCGATGGCGCTGGTCGCCGAGCCGATGAAGCCTGCGACGACGACGAAGATCAGCGAGTTGAAGATCGCGGCCAGCAGACATCCGACGAATGTGGCCGCGGTGGACCACACGACGATCGCGGTGGGATTGCGCAGCTCGATCCGCGTGCCGAGGCCGTTTCCGGCGGCGTTGCCGACGCCGGCGGCGGCACCCACCGCACCCAGCATCATCAGCTGCGCCCAGCCGGAACCCAGGTGGTCCTGCGCCTTGGCGTAGAAGGCGATGTACAGGGTGAGAAACCCGGTCAGGATGCGGATGGTTCCGTTGCCCCACAGTCCGGTCACCACCGAACGGCCCAGCGGCTGGCGCATCTTGGCCGCCAACCGCTTCGAGAGGCTCGGCTTGTGGGCCCGCTCGGTGGGGGCCTCGGCGTCCGGACTGCCGCGGTAGGTGATCGTCGTCGGGACCTCGCCCTCGGTCACCTCCACCCACGACGGGATCTTCATGCAGTAGTAGCCGCCCATCGCGGCGACCAGCACCAGCCAGATCATCGCGCCCGGAACGTGGAAGGGGAGGAACTTGCCGAGCACCATCTCGAGCGCGCCCGCGATGCCGCCGCCGACGATGGTGCCGCCGATCAGACCGAACGTGGTGAGCCGGGAGTTGACGCGGGGCAGATCGATCGAGGGCGGCAGCACGCGCGGTGCCACGGCCGATTTGAGCACCCCGAACGATTTCGACAGGACCATGAGCCCGAGGGCGCACGGATAGAGCACCCACGGCTTGTACGTGAGCTGCCCGGATGAGGAGTCCCACGAGGAGTTCACGATGATGAGCAACCCGAGGACCGCGCGGAGGCCGAAGGTCGCGGCCATCGCGATTCGCCGCCCGTTCTGCAGCCGGTCCAGAAGCGGCCCGATCAGCGGTGCGATGAGCGCGAACGGTGCGATCGTCAAAGCCAGGTACAGGCCGACGTTGACCTTCGATTCGCCGGTGGCCGCGGCGAAGAACAGCGTGTTCGCCAGCGCGACCGCCATCGCGGCGTCGACGGCGCTGTTGGCGATCACCGGCAGCGTGAGCGCGGTGAGTCCGGACCGGTCGGCGCCGTCGGCCGTCGCCGCGCGATGCACCATGTTCACGCCGCGGGCGGTGAAGTACTTCGACCGCCGCGCGAAGACCCGGACCACCGTGACCTTCTCGGGTGGAACGTATTCGGTGCCGCGGCGACGGTCCTGCGCGCCGGCCTCCGGCTTGATCCGGGTGGTCGGCTGGTCGACGGGTTCGGTCTGCGGGTCGAGCGGGGGCAGATGCGGGTTGCGGGTGCGCGGAGGCAGATAGCCCTCGCTGGCCGGACGTTCGCGGGACTCGAACGGTCGGGTGGGCACGCGCGGTCGCGGGTCGGCCGGGTAGTTCGCCTGGCCGGGATGCGGCGCCGGCCGCCGCGGAGACCGCGGAGACTGCTGCCGGTCACCGCCGTGGGGGCGGTTGTCACCGGGTTGACGAGGATTCACGTCATCAATTGTTCCCTATGACGCGGACAAGGCTGGGAACAGGCGGCGCCCGATGCTTCGTGCGTGCCTCGCCGATCCCGCGAATCGTCTGCGAAAGGTGCCTGACGTGCATTACCCCGGGCCGCTATTGCACACTGGAAGGGTGAGTGTTGCATTCGAGAACGGCGCCCTGGTGGATGCTGTCGCCTTCGCGCGCGAAGCATTGATCGCCGACGGCGAAACGCCTGGTGAGCATCTGGGGGCGCGCTCGGAGGGCGAGTACGCCGCCACCCACTACTTCGCCGCCGAAGTCCCCGGCTACCGGGGTTGGCAGTGGTGCGTCGTCGTCGCGGGTGCGCCCGAGTCGAGGGAACTGACGGTCAGCGAGACCGTCCTGCTCCCCGGCGACGGCGCTCTGCTCGCCCCCGAATGGGTTCCCTGGGTGGATCGCGTCGCGCCGGGCGATCTCGGTCCCGGCGATCTGCTGGCCGCGCCCGCCGACGATCCGCGGCTGGTCCCCGGGCAGATCGACACCCTCGACGTCGATCCCATCGACCGGGATCAGGTGGGGCAGGTCTCGGCGGAGATCGGCCTCGGACGCAAGCGCCTGCTCTCCTTCGAGGGCCGCGCCGACGCCGCCCAGCGCTGGTACGACGGCGAATTCGGTCCCGATTCGGCGATGGCCCGCAACGCCCGGCACTCGTGCGGGACCTGTGGTTTCTACCTGCCCCTCGCCGGAGCGCTCCACGGCGCCTTCGGCGTCTGCGCCAACGAGCTGTCCGCCGACGGCCGCGCGGTCTCCGCGGAGTACGGTTGCGGCGCGCATTCGGACGTACGGCCCGCACCGGGCAATGGCAGCCCGGCCTACGACGCCTTCGACGACGGTGCCGTCGAGGTCGTGACGCTGCCGGCCGTTCCGGCGAGCGATGCCCCGGCCGGAGACTGATCCCGCGGATCCGTTCGGGACCGCGGACCTGCGCCGGAGCACCCTGCAGGGCTGGCTGTCGTCGCCCACCCGTCTGGCCGAGGACGCTGCGGCCGAGGCGGAACTTCTCGAGATCGGTTACCGCGACCGCCTCTTCACCGAGCTCGCGGCCAATGCGGCCGACGCGGCGAGCCTGGCCGGCATCGACGGCCGAGTGGCGGTGTGGGCCGACGGCGCCACCGTCCACGTCGCGAACACCGGTGCGCCGCTGACGGCCGCCGGAGTCCGGTCGCTCACGGCGCTGCGCGTGTCGCCGAAGAGCCCGCTGATCCACGGCGGGACCACCGTCGGCCGCTTCGGCATGGGTTTCCGTGCCACGTCGCTCGCCGCGCGCGTCACCCTCGCCTCACGCAGCGGATCGATCGAGTTCGACGCCGATCGGACTCGCGGACAGATCCGCGCGCTGATCGACGATCCCGATTCGGAGCTGGATCTTGATCGGGTCCCCGCGCAGCGACTGGCCTGGCCCTCGGCGGCCCAGCCCGCTGCGGGATTCGACACCGAGGTGGTGCTGGAGACGGCCGACGAGGAGGCCGCGGCCGCGATCGTGTCGGCGGCGCAGCACCAGGCGCCCGACCTCCTGCTCGAACTGGAGGCGCTCGCGCGGATCGACGTCGCCGGGCGGAGTTACGAGCGTCTGGCCGACGGCGACACCGTCGTCATCACCCGCGACGGCACCGAGCACCGGCGCTGGCTGATCGCGCGAGCCGCCACCGCCCGATGGCTGGTGCCGATCCGGGACGGACGGATACGGCCGCTGTCGGGCGACGCGCTGCGCAGCCCCAACGCCACGGATATCGAACTGACCCTTCCCGCGCGCGTGATCGCCGACCTGCCGTTGACGCCCGATCGCCGGGAACTGCATCCCGACGCCGACGTCGAGGCGGCGGCCGCGGGTTATCCCGAACTCGCGGCACTGGTTCCCGACGACCAGAAGCAAGCGGTGATTCCCCCGCCGGCGCTCGCATCGGGCCGGGTGGACGCGGTGCTCCGGGAGGCGGTCCGGGACCGGCTGCGCACTGCCCGGTGGCTGCCGTCTGCCACCGGGGAGGCGCTCTCGCCCGAACGGGCGTGGGTGCTCCCGGGCCTGACGGCCGACCTCGCGGCGCTGCTCGGCGACCTTCTCGAACCGTTGGCGCATCCGGATGTCAGTGACCGGGTGACGGCGTCGCTGCTGGTGGGGTTGGGCGCTCGGCGCCTCGGCCTGGCCGATCTGGCCGAGCTGCTGTCCGGTGCCGGCGGCGAGGACACCGCATGGTGGTCGCGGCTCTACGCGGCGCTGGCGCCGATGGTCCCGGACGCACGGACCGCCGAGGAACTGGGAACGCTGCCGGTTCCGCGCGCCGACGGCCGCATGAACGTCGGGTGCCGCGGGCTCTTTCTCATCGACGGGCTGGACGGGCTCGACGATCCGCCCGTCCCGAGCTGGGTGCCGACCGTCGATCCCGCCGCCTACGACCCGCTCCTGGACCGCCTCGGACTCACGCGCATCTCGCCCGCGGCGGCTCTGGCGCTGCCCGAGCTGATCGCGGAGCTCGACGCCGGCCCCGATTCCGACGACCGCGCTGCCGACCCGGACGCCGTGACCGACGTGGTGCTCAGGATCCTCGGACTGCCCGACGCCGGTCGCGCGCCGGCCGAACTCGGCGGTCTGGAACTGCTCGGAGCCGACGGCGAGCGGTGGCCGGCGGACGAACTCCTGCTGCCCGACAGCCCGCTGGCGCAGGTGCTGGTCGACGACTCTCCGTTCGGAACCGTCGCCGATTCGGTGGTCGAGACGTACGGGCCGACGGCTCTGCGCCGACTCGGCGTCGGATGGGGATTCACGCTCGTGCGCGACGACGCGCCCGTCGCGCCGGATCACGACCTGCCCGACGAGGAGCGATGGTGGGAGGAGCACGAGGTGCCGCCCGAAGAACTGATCGCCGTTCGCGACCTGGACCTCGTCGACCCTCGGCAGTGGCCGGCCGCTCTCGCGCTGCTGGCCGACGACCCCGACACCGCGTCCGCGCTGACCGGCGGGTACACGCGGTGGTGGCTGCGCCGATACGCCGAGATCGACGGCACGGCGCTACGGGGTCTCCGATCGGTCGACGAGACGTCGCTGCGCGGGCTGTTCGACCCCGTCGAGGTGCCCGTGGCGGCCGCCGGACTCCTCGCCGCCGGTGAGCCGGACGACGCCGACGACGCGGCCGACTGGCTGGCAAGGCTCGCCGATCCGGCACGGACGGTCGCACCCGGCGTCGCAGTCCGTGCCCATGCCGCGCTGATCAGTGCCGTGCGTTCCGGGGCGTTCGCGGTCGACGACGTCGAACCGCCCCGAGGCGCCCGGACGGTCTCCGGCGAAGTCTCCGACGATCCCGTGGTGGTCGGGGCGCCGTGGTGGATGAGCGTGGTGCCCGCCGGTCGCGCCGTCCTGCCTGCGATCCCGCCCGACGCCGATTCAGCCGCTCTGCTGGCCGATCTCCTCGATGCACCTACCGCGGCCGAGGTCTACCGGGTGATCCCGGACCAGGGCGGCGAGTCCGTCGACCCCGACTCCGCCGACGCCGTCCGGCTGTCCGCGGCGGCCGGACTGCCCGCGCCCCACCGCGTGCGGCTCCACGACGATCTCCATGTCACGGTGACCGGTGAGACCGACGACCGGCGGCGCGTGCCCCTGTGGGTGGACGACGACGGGACGGTGCATCTGAGCCGATGTCGGGGGCGGGCGGACGATGAGCCAGTACCGTGAGCGGCGAGCCGCGAACGACGAGTTCCCTCCAGAGACACCAGCGAGGCAGTAGTGCAGCAGTTCCCGATCGACGAACGCATCACCGACTGGGTGGTGCACTCCCGGCACGAACCGCTGACCTCGGTTATGCAGTTCCTGACCGTCCTCGGTGACACCCTGACGGTGGTCCTGGTGGTCATCGGGGTGCTGGTGCTCGCGTGGGTGGGCAACCGCATCGACCTCTCGGCACTCATCGTGGTCGGCAGCCTGAGCGGCTACGTGCTGATGGTGCTGCTCAAGCTCTTGTTCGCCAGACCCAGACCACCGGTCACCGACCGGCTCATCGACGTCGGGGGAGCGTCGTTCCCCTCTGGGCACGCGATGCTCAGCACCGTCGTGTACGGGCTCTCCGCCGTCATCCTGTACCGGCTGTATCCGCGCGTGCGGGCGCGACCGCTGATCCTGCTGTGGATTCCCGCGCTGATCGCGGTGATCGGTCTCAGCCGGGTGTACCTCGGCGTCCACTGGACCTCCGACGTCGTCTTCGGCTGGTTGTTCGGACTGATATGGCTGCTCGTCTGTCTCGTGGCCCATGCGCAACTGGTCCGGCGACCCGCCCTGCTGCGGGTGGGAACCAAGCGGGTGACGAATTCGGTGGCCCAACAGGCCCAGCACGATCAGCAGGTGAAGAACGCCAGGGATCAGCGCACGTCGAGCCCTTCCTGAGCGCCGCGGGAACCGCGCCGCACGGCGGCCTTCTGGAGGAGTACCACGCCGGTGCCGAGCACACCGACGCCGAGCCCGACCAGGCACACCGGCAGCGCGCTGTCGGGACCAACACCGCCGAGCCACACCACCAACGTGGCCACCGTCCAGATCAGCATCCCGGCCACGATGACCGGTTCGGGTGCCCTGAGCCTGGCCGGGAGTTGCGGGATCTCGGACTCGTCTGACATGGGTTCAGACTAGCTTTCCCGCCCGTGGTGGTTCGCGCGCGGCGCATGCGCAACAATTATCCGGTCCATTGAATGCCCGACACTGAGAGGCCCGCCGATGACCGATCCGGCCGACAACGAACCGCAGGAGGCGAACGGCACCGACACGGCGAAGACGTCGCAGTCCGTGCTGGATCGGTACTTCAAGATCCGCGAGCGCGGTTCGACGGTGGCCCGGGAAGTGCGCGGCGGACTGGTCACGTTCTTCACGATGGCGTACATCGTCGTCCTGACGCCGATCATCATCGGCGGTGTCCCCGGGAAACCGATCAACGCCGACTCCCTCGGCAACGTGCTCCCGATGCTTCAGGTGGCCGCCGTGGTGGCACTGGCCGCGGGTGTGATGTCCATCGTCTTCGGCCTGGTCGCCAACTATCCGTTCGGCCTGGCGGCCGGCATCGGGATCAGCAGCCTGCTGGCGGTGACGATCGCGCCGCAGATGAGTTGGCCGGCGGCGATGGGCCTGGTGGTGATCGACGGTGTCATCATCGTGCTGCTCGGCCTCACCGGTGTCCGGACCGCCGTCTTCAACGCCGTGCCGGCCGAACTCAAATCGGCGATCGCTGCGGGCATCGGCGCGTTCATCGCCTTCATCGGTTTCATCAACGCCGGCTTCGTGACCCGGCCGGAGGCTGCCGGCGCCCCGCCGGTCCAGCTGGGGCACGACGGGTCGATCGGCACCGTGCCGACGGTCGTCTTCGTCGTCGGCGTCCTGCTGATGGCGGTCCTGGTGGTGCGGAAGGTGCCCGGCGGACTGCTGCTCGGGATCATCGTGATGACCGTGGTCTCGATCATCGTCGAGGCCGTGATGCATCTCGGACCGGCGTCCGAAGGCCACGGGGGCTGGGCGATGAACGTTCCCAAACTCCCGAGCGGCATCGGCGGACTGCCGGACCTGTCCCTCGTGGGCGATGTGGACCTGTTCGGCGCGTTCACCGGACAGTTCGACGATGTCAGCGTTCTGATCGCCTGCGTCTTCCTGTTCACCCTGCTGCTGTCGAACTTCTTCGACGCTATGGGCACGATGACCGGTCTCGGCAAGGAGGGCGGTCTCGCGGACAAGGACGGCAATCTCCCGGGCATCGGACGGGCGCTGATGATCGAGGGTACGGGCGCCATCGTCGGCGGCGCGTCGTCCGCGTCGTCGAACACCGTGCTGGTCGAGTCGTCGGCGGGCATCGCCGAGGGCGCGCGCACGGGATTCGCGAACATCGTGACCGGTGTGCTCTTCCTGGCGGCGATGTTCTTCACCCCGCTGTACAGCGTGGTGCCGATGGAAGCTGTCGCACCCGTGCTGGTGGTCGTCGGCGCGATGATGATGGGCCAGATCAGGGACATCGATTTCACCCGGTTCGAGCTCGCGCTCCCGGCCTTTCTGACCATCGTCACCATGCCGTTCACCTACTCGATCGCCAACGGCATCGGCGTCGGCTTCATCAGCTGGGTGGTGCTCGGAGCGGCGCGGGGACAGTGGCGCCGGATGCATCCGCTGCTGTACGTGGTGGCGGTCCTGTTCCTGCTCTACTTCGCGAGAGGGCCGATCTCCGATCTGATCTCGGGCTGACGCGTCAGAAGAACGTGCCCGCGAACGGCGCCTCGTCGACGGCGAACATCGCCGCCAGCTGCGCTACGACCTCCGGATCCGCGTCGATCCGTCCGGCGGCGGCCATCTCGCGGACGCCGACACCCCCGAGGTAGACGCTCGAGAGCGTGGCGATGTCGATGCCGGCCTGCGGGGCGTCGTCGGTGCGCGTCACCGTCGCACGGGCATCGGCGACCGTCAGCCGGTAGCGTCCCGCACGGTCGCCGAAACCGTCGGTCACGTCCAGGACCAGGTCGCCGTCTGCGCCGTAGGTGCGCAGTTCCAGGGCGGCGACGACGTCGAGGATCGACACCCACAGCTCGTCCGCCCGTCCCTGCACCTCGAGGGCTCGCGCGTTCACCAGCTTGTGCGGCAGCGGGTCGTCGACCGGGATGGACGCCGTCACGGCCGAGACCAGGTCCAGGCTCGACAGGACGCGCCACAGGTCGGTGTGTGCCTCCGGCGTGGCGGCGACGAAGTCCTCGACGATCGCGGTCTTGTCGCGGGCATCGATCCGGTAGGCCGCATAGCCGTCGGCGTGCAGTAGATAGTGCAGGCCGCTGGTCTGCGAGTTCCGGCGGAAGGCACGGTCGGCGATGATCGACGGCCACCAGGTCTCCGGGCGGGTGATCGCGCCGTTGCGCCCTGCGGCCCAGCGGCGATGGACCTCGGGGACGTGCCGGACCACCTGCTCGCTGTTGCCGTAGCGGACCCGGGAATCGGCCGGCGGGGGAGTGCGGAACTGCGCGGACGCGGGAGTCACGCGGACGCGATGAGAGAAGATCGCGGGCCCGAAACCGAAGCGTTCGTAGATGCCGCCCTCCGACGCGGTGAGCGTGGCGAGGGGGAACTCGCGTTCGCGCCAGGTCCGGTACTGCTCGGTGATCATCCGCCGCAGCAGACCGCGGCGCCGATGGGTGGCCGACACCGAGACCCACGACAGTCCGGCCGTGGTGGCCGACTCGCCGCCGGGGACGGTGAGCGGCACGGGGAAGTACAACGAGACGGCGACGATCGGACGTCCGTCGGAGCCGGTGTCGCGGATGATGACGGTGTCGCCCTCACCCGCCCGGTTGCGGAACTCGATCATCTCGTCGGCGGGCAGCGGCTTCGGCAGGGCGAACGCACGGGCGTCGATCTCGAGGATCTCCGGCCAGTCGGTGCCCCTGGGGCGTTCGAGCGAGAGCGGATCGGCAGCGTCAGACGACGAATTGTTCACCCGTCCAGTGTGCCAAAGCTCACCGACGCCGGTGCAGAGCACCGCTGACCGGCCACGATGTGGCACCGTTGACTGGTGACCTCGACAGACGCAGTCCGGCCGACCGACCACCTCGCCGTGGACGTCATCGACATCGTCGACCCGTCCGATCCGCGGATCGACGACTTCCGGGACCTCAACTCGGTGGACCGCCGCCCGGATGTACCCGCGCTGCCCGGCGGCCGGGTGGGGAAGGGGCTTGTGATCGCGGAGGGAGTGCTGGTGGCGCAGCGGATGATCGCCTCGAGGTTTTCACCGCATGCCTTCTTGGGCGTCGACCGCCGGCTCGACGAACTGGCCTCGGACCTCGAAAACCCGGCGCTGGCCGGGGTGCCGTTCTACCGTGCGAGCGCCGAGGTGATGGCCGAGGTGATCGGCTTCCACCTCAATCGCGGCGTCCTCGCCGCAGCCCGGCGGCCCGTCGAACTCTCGGTGCCCGAGGTGATCGAGAACGCGCGCACCGTCGCCGTCCTGGAGGGCGTCAACGATCACGAGAACATCGGCAGCATCTTCCGCAACGCCGCGGGCCTCGGCGTGGACGGGGTGATCTTCGGGACCGGGTGCGCCGACCCCCTGTACCGACGGTGCGTGCGCGTGTCGATGGGGCATGCGCTTCTCGTGCCCTTCGCTCGCTCGCAGGCGTGGCCGGCCGACCTGGACCTGCTGCGGTCGGCCGGATTCACCACGGTGGCACTGACTCCCGGCGAGGGCAGCGTCCCCCTCGCCGAGGCGGTCACCGACGACAGGGTGGCCTTCCTGGTCGGGGCCGAGGGCCCCGGCCTGGCCGAACACACGATGCGACGCTGCGACGTCCGCGCGCGGATCCCGATGAGCCGGGGCACCGATTCGCTGAACGTCGCGACCGCGGCGGCGGTGGCCTTCTACGAGCGCGCCCGCTGACCTGTGCCGATGGTGTTCCCGCCCGCTGGCTGAGCGAGCCGCAGCGAGTCGAAACCCTCCCAGGCTGGTTGAGCGAGCGTAGCGAGTCGAAGCCGACGTGTGCCTGTTCCCTCCCGCCCGCTGGTTGAGCGAGCGTAGCGAGTCGAAACCAAACGCACCAAACGCGTGTCGGTTCCCTCCCAGGCTGGTTGAGCGAGCGCAGCGAGTCGAAACCAAACGCGAGCCGGTTTCGACTCGCTTCGCTCGCTCAACCAGCGGCGGGGGCGGCGCTCGCTCAACCAGCGGCGGGGGCTGCGCTCGCTCAACCAGCCTGGGAGGGCCGGTATTCGCTCAACCGGCGTCGACGGCCGTCACAGACGACCGCGGAAGCCGAAATAGCGGGAGATCGGTCCGGGAGTGCGCGCGGGCGGGGAGTCCGGTTGCTGCTCCGACAGCGGTTCCGGGGTCGCGACCGGCGCGGGAATCCGCTGGATCGGCTCGGTCTCCTCGGTCGACCCCTCCGGAGCGGCGTGCGCGTGATGCGGCTCGGTCGGGGCGTCCGCGCGGAGGGGCACCGATGATTCGATCACGTTGTCGAATCCGTCGTCGGGCCCGACGCGGTAGACGGTGACGGGAATGCGCGCGGGGTCGACGGCCGACGATGTGTCGCCGTGGAAACTGAAGCCGAACCAGGCGCCGTGTGCGGCGTCCGCGAGTTCGCCGGGATGGAAGGGCAGCGCGAGCGGATCGTGTTCGGCGGCGGCCTGCGGGTGATCGCCCGCCCAGAACGGCCCTTCGAACGGATACGGCAGCCCCACGTCGGTGCGGATAACCGTCGGCGTGCCGACGAAGGCGCGCTGCAGTTCACCGTCCTGCCAGCGGGCCACACATCCCGTGTCGGTGTCAGGGTCGAGCGAGACGAGAGCCCAGGTCTGGCCGACACCGAGATCCTCGAGATAGGAGGTCAGCTCGTCGGGGTCGGTGGTGCGAAGGCTGGCGCCCGCGAGCACCGCCAGGCGGCCGAAGTGCGCGGCGAACACCCGGTTGTCGGCGCCGTCGACGGCAGCCGCGAGATCGGAGGTTCCGATGGGCGTGATCTCGGTGTCGGCGAAGGCCTTCTCGATGAAGTCCGCCGTCTTCTCCGGATCGATGTACACGCCGCCGGCCAACTCCGCCGCCGGATCGGGGCAGGCGATGAACCAGAGGGCAGATATGTTCGGCAGCACCGAGTCTCCAAGTCGCATCAGTCGTTCGGGTGGCTTCGGACGCCGAGCAGTACGTCCTCCCACGCCGGCACGGTGGGTGTCGCACGCTTGCCGCGGTGCCGCGGTGCCGTCGACTCCCTCTCCTCCTGCGGCGTCGATGCCTCCACTCGACGCTCGTCGTCGTACCGCAGATCGAGGACCTCTCCGAACGGGTCCCGTCGGTGACTCTGCCGTCCGGTGAGGTCGTCGGCATCCACCGTGACGTATTCGTGCCCGTCGGGCGCCACCTCGTGGGCCGGAGGCTTCGGTACCGCCTGCACTGTGGGCCTGCGGCTGCTGCGCGCCAGTTCCGGTTCGGTCAGCTCGACGGCCAGATCGTCCATCGGGTCGGTGGTCCCGCCGTGCGAACCGGGCACGAAGCGCCAGTGTGCGAAGAGGTCCGAGCCCGGTTCCGGCGACACCTGGACCACCCACTGACCCGACTCCGTGCGCCACGCGTCCCATTCGGCGTTCTGTGGTGAATGTCCGCGCAGCACAAGGCATTCGGCCACCATTTCGCCGAGTGTGCCTGCGACGGGACCGTCCACCCCCATCGGATGCGAGGCGCGCGCGAGTTCCGCGGCCCGGCTCCGTTCCAGGATCACCGGATGCGCGAACCGATTGATCTTCTCGACTCCGACCCCGGTGGCGGCGGCGAGTTCTTCGACGCTGGCACCGGACCGGACACGAGCCTGGATCTCCCGGGGCGTCAGCGACAACGTCGCCTGCGCATCGGTCGGCTGGTCGGCCACCGACTGAGCGGGCCCGGAGGGGGTCGACTCGGGCCGGGCGGCGTCGGTCGACGCGCACTCGCACTGGGCGGGGACATCCGCCTCAACCGATTCCGGCGGGTGGACGAGCGCGCGCAACGTGCTGTCGATCGGGATCTGAAACTCTTCGCCGGAGTCGAGGTCCATCACGACGATGAACGCACCGTCTGAGTCGGCGCGATCGGCGTGCAGTTCACGCATCGACTCCTCCTCCGGTCACCAGGTACGCGGATACCGCACTCAACACTAGTGAATTTCTGTGCCGGAGCGCGAGAGGACACGCGGCCCTTCTGTGAAGATCAGATCTTCGATCCGGGTCAGAGGCGCTCGACGATGTAGTCGATGCACTGGGTCAACTTGGTGACGTCCTCGGGGTCGATCGCCGGGAACATGCCGATGCGCAGCTGGTTGCGGCCGAGCTTGCGGTAGGGCTCGGTGTCGACGACCCCGTTGGCACGCAGCGTCTTGGCGACGGCCGCGGCGTCCACCGAGTCCGCGAAGTCGATGGTGCCGACCACCTGGCTGCGGTGCGCCTCGTCGGCGAACGGAGTCGCGAACTCGCTGGCCTCGGCCCAGCTGTAGAGCCGCGAGCTGGAGTCGGCGGTGCGGCCGGTGCAGAAGTCCAGACCGCCGTTGTCGTTCATCCACTCGATCTGGTTCTTCAGCAGCAACAGCGAACCGAGCGCGGGCGTGTTGTAGGTCTGGTTCTTGGAGCTGTTGTCGACCGCCGTCGGCAGAGACAGGAACTCGGGGCACCAGCGGCCCGACTCCTTGATCTCCTCGATGCGAGCCAGTGCGGCCGGGCTCATGATCGCGATCCAGAGCCCGCCGTCGGAGGCGAAGCTCTTCTGCGGCGCGAAGTAGTAGACGTCGGTCTGCGCGATGTCGACCGGCAGCCCGCCCGCACCCGAGGTGGCGTCGATGGCGATCAGCGCATCGCCTGCGGCGGCCGGGCGGACCACGGGAACCGCGACGCCGGTGGAGGTCTCGTTCTGCGCCCAGCCGATGAGGTCGACGCCTTCGACGTCGCCGGCGGTCAGCGCAGCCGGGTCGGGTGCGGTTCCGGGATCGGTCGAGACGACCTTCGGATCCTGAAGGAACGGGGCCTTCTTGGACACAGTGGCGAACTTGGAGGAGAACTCGCCGTAAGTGAGATTGAGGGCGCGCTCGCGGATCAGGCCGAATGCCGCGGCGTCCCAGAACGCGGTGGTGCCGCCGTTGGAGAGGACGACTTCGTAGCCCTCCGGCAGCGAGAACAGCTGTGCCAGACCCTCGCGGACCGCGCCGACGACGTTCTTGACCGGTGCCTGACGGTGGCTGGTGCCGAAGACCGAAGCGCCGGTGTCGACCAGCGATTGCAGCTGCTCGGGGCGGACCTTGGACGGGCCGCAGCCGAAACGGCCGTCTGCGGGAAGGAGTTCGGCGGGCAGCGTGATCGCGGTATCGGTCATGACGACGATTCTAAGACAGCCCAGCACGGCATTGCGCAGCAGCGGGCGCCGTGCAAGAGCAGGATGACTCTGGACACCGTTTCGCTGTTTCGTCGAAGGTGAGGAAATGGACACGTCGAAGGTGATCGATGTACGAGGTCTGCGGAAGAACTTCGGCAGGTTCACCGCGCTCGACGGGCTCGACCTCAGTGTCGAGACCGGCGAGATCGCCGGATTCCTGGGGCCGAACGGCGCGGGTAAATCTACTACCATCCGCATCCTGCTCGGCATGCTCCGCCACGACGGCGGGCAGGTCCGGCTTTTCGGTGCCGACCCGCATCGCGATGCGGTGTCCGTGCACCGCCGGCTGGCCTATGTGCCCGGCGACGTCACGCTGTGGCCGCAGCTCAGCGGTGGTGAGTCGATCGACCTCCTGCTGCGGCTGCGGGGTCTGGACCCGGCAGCCACGCCCGCGCGCGACGAACTGATCGAGCGGTTCGAACTCGATCCGACGAAGAAGGCGCGGTCGTACTCCAAAGGGAACCGGCAGAAAGTGGCGCTCGTCGCGGCCTTCGCGGCCGACACCGATCTGCTGGTGTTCGACGAGCCGACGTCCGGGCTCGACCCGCTGATGGCGCGCGAGTTCATGCGCTGCGCTGCCGAGCGCGCCGCACGCGGGGCGGCCGTCCTGATGTCGTCGCACCTGCTCTCCGAGGTGGAGGAGCTCTGCAACACCGTCACGATCATCCGGGCGGGAAAGACCGTGCAGGCGGGCCGGCTCGAGGATCTGCGACATCTGCGCCGGTCGCGCGTCACGGCCACCCTCCCCGGTCCGAGCGACCTGTCCGCGGTGCCGGGGGTGCACGATCTCGACACGACGGCTTCCGGGGACGTGACCTTCACCGTCGACGACGATGCACTCCCCGCCGTCACCGCGGCGCTGTCGGCCGCGGGGGTCGCCCGGCTGGCGATCGAACCGCCGAGCCTGGAGGAGCTGTTCCTGCAGAACTACCGCGATCAGGACGATCAGGACGCGGTCCGCGGCAGCCGGGAGCGGGCATGACTTCGCCGACCACGCGCTGGCCGCTGCTGGCGCGCATGGACGTGCGCCGTGAGCGGCTGATCATCCCGGTGACCGTGGTGCTGTTCGCGGCCATCAATCTGTCGACCGCCGCGATGATCCAGAATCTTGCCGGCGATCCCGCTCAGCAGCAGAGCCTGCGGACGGTCGCGGGGACCAATGCGGCGTTCCGGTTCCTCTTGGGAAGTGTTCCCGGAGACGACTCTCTGGCGGCGCTGGCGTCGTGGCGGGCGGGACTGTTCATGATCGCCGCGCTCGGCGTCTGTGCCGCGATGGCGGTGGTTCGGCTGACCCGCAAGGAGGAGGAAGAGGGACGCACCGAGTTGGTCCTGGCCGGGTCGGTCGGACCGGTGGCTCCCGCCGTCGCCGCGGTGAGCGTCGTCGTCGGTTTCGTGCTCGTCGTGTCCGCGGCGATGGCGGCGAGCCTGCTCACCGTCGACGGCGCGGACCCGGTGTCGCTGCTCGCAGTGTTCGCGCAGTACGCCTCGACCGGTCTGGCCGCCGCCGGCCTGGCGCTGGTCGCCGCCGAGGTGTTCCCCTCGGCCCATTCGGCGAATCTCGCCGCGTCCGGCGTGGTGCTCGCCGGATACGTCCTGCGCGGCGTCGCCGACACGGTGCCCGCCGCGGCCTGGTTGAGATGGACGAACCCGGTCGGCTGGGCCGAGGCGATCGAGCCCTTCGACGGCAACAGTTTCTGGCCGGCGCTGGCCTCCGTCGCGGCGTTCGTCGCAGGTCTCGCGCTGGCTCCGGTGGTCCGCAGGCGCCGCGACCTGGGGGCGGGGCTGCTCGCCGCCAGACCCGGCCCGGCGACCGGACCGCACTTGCGGTCGCCGCTGGCTCTCGCGTGGCGGCAGAGCCGTTCGACGGCGGCGGCCTGGATCGGCGGCGTCGCGGTGTACGGCGTCACGGTCGGCGTCATCACCGATCAGGTGGATCAGTTCGCGGGTACCAACAAGGCGATCACCGACTTCCTCGAGTCGTCCGGAGCGGCGGGCACACTGAAACAGGTCTTCCTGTCGACGATGACCGGGTTCCTCGCGGTAGCGGCGGTGGGTGCGGGCGTCTCGCTGCTCACCAAATGGCGGTCGGAGGAAGTGAGCGGTCGCCTCGAGGTGCTGCTCGCCACCCCGGTGTCCCGGCGACGCTACTTCTGGACCCAGGCGGGTGTCATCGGTGTCACCGTGGTGATCGTGATGGCGGCGGCGCCGGCATCGGTCCTCCTCGGCGCCGGACTCTCCGGCGCGGGATGGGGGAGCACGGCGGAGGTCGCATTCCCGATGGCGGCGGCTTCGGTCCCGGCGGCCGCGGCGACCATGTCGCTGGCCGTGCTGCTGTACGGCGCCCGGGGACGGCTCGCCGTGGTCGGCTGGCCGATCCTCATCGCCTCGTGGCTGCTGGGCCCCTTCGGCGGGATGCTCGGCCTGCCGCAGTGGGTGCGCGACGTGTCGCCGTTCACGCACGTTCCCCAGATTCCGCTGCAATCGGTCCAGGCGCTGCCGCTCGTGATCCCGGCGCTCGCCGCAGCGGCCTTCGTGGTCGCCGCCGCGGCGCTCTGGGAGCGGCGGGATCTGGGGCAATAGCGGGTTCTGAAGAATTGGGCAGACCTGCGGCAGAGGTGTGGGCCGCGTCCGTGACGCGGGTCTCGCCGGCCACCGCGCGATCGACGCGCATCAGCCGGGCGAACAGTTGGATGAGCGGACCGACTGCCACCGCGTAGAGCACGGTGCCGACCCCGAGGGTGCCGCCGAGAGCGAACCCGACCGCCACCACTGCGACTTCCAGGACGGTTCGGACCACGCGCACCGACCATCCCGTCCGCGCAACGATCCCGGTCATCAGGCCGTCGCGCGGCCCGGGGCCGAGCCGTGCGCCGATGTACAGCGCGGTGGCGAAGCCGTTGAGGACGATGCCGCCCAGCATCATGGGGACCGCGACCGCGAGCCCGGGCCGGTCGGGCAGGTAGGGGGAGACCGCGTCGAAGGTCAGGCCGAGGACCACCACGTTCGCCACGGTGCCCACGCCGGGCCGTTGTCGGAGCGGAAGCCATGCGAGCAGGACCACCGCACCGACGATGATCGACACCGTGCCGATCGAGAGGCCCACCTGGTCGGCGATTCCCTGATGCAGGACGTCCCAGGGGATGTTGCCGAGTCCGGCGTGCAGGATCATCGCCATCGAAGCGCCGTAGAGCACGAGGCCGACGGCGAGTGCGAGGAGTCTCTTGAACATGAGACCACCGTGGCCGAAACTGGCCATTGAATCCATAGCCAGTTGCGGAATACTGGACTTGTGATCACTCCTACCGGCGCAATCGGTGCGGCCGCACTGGCACGACATCTCGGGGCCTGGCGCCCGGACGGTCCGCGGCCCGGCTATCAGGCGCTTGCGGACGCGCTGCGGATGCTGGTGCTCGACGGACGTGTTCCGGTCGGCACCGCGCTGCCGAGTGAACGCACCCTCGCGCAGGCGCTGAACGTCTCGCGCACGACGGTGGCGGCGGCCTACGCGGCGCTGCGCGACGGCGGCCATCTGCAGTCGCGGCAGGGGGCGCGCAGTGTGCTCACCCTGCCGGTGCAGGTGCCGCCGGAGCCGATCGATCTCGGGGCCGAAACCGACATGATCAAGCTCAACATCGCCGCGCCGACCGCTCCCGAACAGATCGTTCACGACGGATTCCGCCATGCACTCGAATGCGCGCCGGGCTACCTCGCCGGAACCGGGCTGTATCCCAACGGCCTGCGTGCACTCGCGGAGACGATCGCCGAGAGGTACACCGCGCGCGGTCTGCCGACCACGCCTGATCAGATCCTCGTCACCTCCGGCGCTCAGCACGCGTTGCGCCTGGTGCTCGACGTCCACGTCGCGCCGGGTGATCGCGTCCTGCTCGAGCAGCCGACTCATCACGGGACCATCCTGGCCCTCGCCCGGCATCGTGCCCGGCCGGTCACGGTGGGACTGCATCCCACCTATGGCTGGGACCTCGACCAGCTCGAATCGGTGGTCCGGCTGCAGCAACCGCGCCTGATCTTCGTCATTCCCGATTTCCACAATCCCACCGGACTGCTGCTCGACGAGGCCGGGCGCCTGCGCCTCGCCGAGATCTCCGCGCGTCACCGGGTGCCGGTGATCGTCGACGAGACGATGGTGGAGTTGGGGCTCGACGTGAGTGCGCCGCCGCCGGTGGCGGCCTTCGCTCCCTCCGCACGGGGACCGAGGCACAGGTCGCAGATCATCACACTCGGTTCGGCCAGCAAGACCGTCTGGCCGGGTCTGCGCGTCGGCTGGATCCGCGTCGACGGCAGTCCGGACGCCTACGCGCTGGCTCGCTACGAATCCGATCTCGGGGGAGCGGTGGTGGAGCAGTTCGCGGCTCAGTACGCACTCGCGAATCTCGACGCCTTCCTTCCCGCACGCCGGGCGGTGCTCCGCGCCCAACGCGCGGCCGCGTTGCGGGCGATCGGCCGGCACCTGCCCGGCGCGGTGCCGGTGCGCGGTGTGGGCGGTCTCTGCCTGTGGGTGGCGCTGCCCCGCCCGGTGGCGACCGCGACGGCCGCGGCGGCGGCCGAACTCGGCGTCCGACTGATCCCCGGCGGCTCGTTCGGCCCGCTCGGCGGCTTCGACGGCCACATCAGGATCCCGTACACGCTCGATGCCCAGACGCTCGTGCGTGGGATCGAACTGGTCGGTCGGGCCTACCGGGCGGTGTCCGGAGTCGACGCGCCGGCGCCGGTGCCGGGCGGCGACGGACTGCCGGATCGGCTGGTGGTGTGATCGGAAGTAGCATGCAGGGCGTGAAGAAGCTGGTAGACCTGCCGAGTATGCGAGTCGGATACGGGTCGGGTGCGGACGGTCCGGGTGACGGGGCGGCGGGTGCCGACGGAGTGCGAGCGAACCTCGATCCGTCATGGCTGACCGGGGACCCGCCCTGGCTATCGCTCTTCGAGACATGGCTGGCCGAAGCCATCGCCGCGCGCATCCCCGAACCCAACGCCATGGTGCTGGGAACCGTCGATGCGCAGGGCCGTCCGGCGACGCGCACCGTGCTGTGCAAGGGAGTCAGCGAAGCGGGCATCGTCTTCTTCACCGGCTACGACTCGCAGAAGGGACGGGCCATCGCTGCCAATCCCCACGCGTCGGCGACGTTTCCGTGGATCGCGCTGGAGCGCCAGGTCCACTTCCGCGGCCGCGTGGTGAAGGTGGACTCGGAGGAGACCCGCCGCTACTGGGAATCGCGGCCGCGCGGATCGCAGCTGTCGGCGTTCGCATCGGCGCAGTCGCAGCCGATCGGCTCCCGTGCGGAACTGGAGGAGGCCGCGGCGGCGGTCGCGGAACGATTCGGCGGTGCGGACGAGGGGGAGCCGGTACCGGTTCCGCCGGGCTGGGGCGGATACCGCCTGGAGCCGGACGTCGTCGAGTTCTGGCAGGGGCGCGCCAACCGGTTGCACAACCGGGCCTGCGCCGTCCGGACCGCCGACGGCTGGCGGTTGGAGCGGCTCCAGCCCTGATGGCGCGTGGAATCCTGGCCGATACCCGGCCGCTGCAGAACGTCTACTTCCGCCGGCTCTGGACCGCCAACATCATCACGGTGGTCGGTGCGCAACTGACCATCGTCGCCGTGCCCGCACAGTTGTACGCGATCACCGGAAGCTCGGCGTACGTCGGACTCAGCGGTGTCTTCGGCCTCGTCCCCCTGGTGGTCTTCGGGTTGTGGGGCGGGGCGCTCGCCGACACCTTCGACAGGCGCCGGATCCTGATGGTCACCACTGTCGGCCTGATCGTCACCTCCGCGGCCTTCTGGGCACAGGCGGCGGCCGGAGTCGGCAATGTCTGGCTCCTGCTGGTGATCTTCGCGCTCCAGCAGGCCTTCTTCGCGGTCAATCAGCCCACTCGCACAGCTGTTCTGCCTCGTATCCTGCCGCTCGAACGACTGCCCGCCGCGAACTCGCTGAACATGACCGTGATGCAGGCCGGTGCCATCGCCGGACCCCTGGTCGGCGGTGCGCTGATCCCGGTTCTGGGCTTCTCGACCCTGTACTTCGTCGACGCCGTCTGTCTGTTCGCGACCCTGTGGGCGGTGGTGAGCCTGCCCCCGCTGCCGCCGGAGCACGGCGTCCCCGACGCGGGCGACGGCGGTACGCCGCCCGCGCGGCCCACCGCCGGCTTCCGGTCGGTGGTCGACGGCCTGGTGTACCTGAAGGGCCACCCGGTGCTCCTGATGTCGTTCGTCATCGACCTGATCGCCATGATCTTCGGGATGCCGCGCGCGCTGTTCCCGCAGATCGCACACGAGAGCTTCGGTGGACCGTCCGACGGCGGCGTGGCCTTCGCGCTGCTGTTCATCGCCATCCCGCTCGGCGCGGTGGTCGGCGGCGTCCTGTCTGGCTGGGTGTCGCGGGTGCAGCGGCAGGGACGCGCGGTGGTGGTGTGCGTGCTGATCTGGGGTGTCTCGATCGCGGTGGCGGGCGGGGTGTTGGTGTTCGCCCACGGCTCGATGCTTCCCGTCCTCCCGATCGTGGTGCTGGCCCTGATGATCGGCGGTGCCGCGGACATGGCGTCGGCGGCCTTCCGCCAGACGATGCTGCAGTCGGCGGCCAGCGACGACGTCCGCGGCCGACTGCAGGGCGTCTTCATCGTGGTGGTCGCGGGCGGCCCGCGCATCGCAGACGTGACCCACGGCGCCGCGGCAGCCGCGGCCGGGACCGCTGCGACCTTCGCCGGAGGCGGTGTGCTGGTGGTGATCTTCACGGTCGTCGCGACGCTGGCCGCGCCGGTGTTCTATCGGTACCGGGTATCGACGGGTCAGCTGTGATGTCCGGGGACGTTCAGTCGAGCGATCGCAGGAACTCGATCATCGCCGCGCTGGCCCGGTGAGCGGGAGGCGACGACTACCGACGCGGGGCCGCGTCGTTGCTCTGCCACGGCAAGTTGGCCCTGCGCGAGGCGTGCACCGGACAGTAGTGGATGGGATTGCCCCGTTCTGATTCCGGCGGAAGGTTGCGAAGCGGGCTCTCCAGCAGCGGCGCGTCGGCCGCGACACGGCCCGACAGTCGGTCGACGGCGTCCCGGCGGCGGGGATGACTCTCGTAGCGCGGCGGCAGCAGCCCCATCACCGCGTTCACCGCCTTCCCGAAGAGCCGGAACCGGCGCTCGTCGGTGGGGGTCCACGTCAACTCCATCATCTCGCGGACCGGTTCGTCGTACAGACCGGTGGTGATCCACATGAAGAACCGCCCAATGACTCGGATCTGCTTGCGCCACAACCACATAGGCATCCACGCGCGCATCCAGGGCGGAGGCGGCAGCTGCGAGATGTCCAAGACGGTGCGCACTGCGGCATGGTCGCGGAGCACATGCCGGCACATGTGGTCCCAGTACTCGAGGAATTCCTCGTAGGTGTCGGGGCACGGACGCATGCTGACGCAGTACTGGGCGTACCAGCCACGAGACTCCTCGAACAACGCTCGCTTGTCCGCCTCGGAGATCGGTGGGCCGAAGGCCTCCGCGCACCGGATGTTCCCGTACCAGAACGTCGCGTGCGCCCAGTAGAAGACGTCGGGATCGAGTGCGTGATAGCGCTCGCCGTTGTCCATGGTGCCTTTGATTGTGAGGTGGTAGTCGCGCACGCTGCGGCCCGTCTCCGGGGTCTGGTCGAAGACGACGCCGCTGATCGGGTAGAGCGAGCGCATGAGGCGTTCCCAGCGCTCGCCGAAGAAGTCGGAGTGATCCCAGACTCCGGCGGCGAGCTTGGGGTGCATGTTCTGCATCGAGCCCGACCACAGGCCCATCAGCATCCCCCGCCAGCTTCCGAAGTAGCGCCAGGTGACCGAGCCGGGTCCCGGAGCCGGAATGTCGGATGAGGATCGAGCGCCCGGGACGCGGCCGTTGTCGTCGAATCGCTCACTGCCGGACGGGGCTGCCACCTGGGTCATGAGACAAACGTTAATATCCGTCTCACCGCTAGTCAACGATACTGCTAGTCAACGATCTCGACAGCCAACGATCTCGACAGTCAGTGGCCCGGGGTGCGGGACTCATCGCAGGACGAACCGAACCTCGTCGCCCGCCGTCAGCTGCGCTGCCCGCCAGACCGACTCCGGGTTCAGGACGGCCACCACCGGGTATCCGCCGGTCACCGGGTGGTCGGCGAGGAAGATCACCGGCTGGCCGCTCGGCGGGATCTGCACACCGCCGAGCGGGACGCCCTCGCTGCGCATCTCCGGCAGGTCGGAGCGGTGTTCGAGCGGCGGGGCGGAGTGGGCTCGGTCCAGGCGGACTCCGACGCGGTTGCTCGCCGGCGCCACCCGCCAGCGTCCGGTCCCGAGAACTCCGACGTCGACGAGCCGGTCGTCGCGCGGTCCGGGGGCGGCGACCAGTTCGACGATGTCCGCGATGCTGCCGACGGGTGCGAGCGAGGTTGCGGGCCAGTCGTCCTCGCAAGTTCCGACGGTCAGCACGTCGCCGGCGCGCAGGGGGGCCGGGCCCAGTCCGGAGAGGGTGTCGGTGGATCGGGAACCGAGTTCCGCCGGTACATCGAACCCGCCGCGCACCGCGAGATAGTTCCGGCAGCCGCGAGACGGGGTGTGGATGCGGATCATGCCGCCGTCGTGGACCGCGACGACGCTGTGGCTGCCGACTTCGATGCCGTCGACGGTGAGGCTGACCGCCGGGCCGGTGACCGCGATCAGCATCCGGCCCGTCGCCCGCGCCGCCCATCCGCCGAGCGTCACCTCGATTGCCGCGGCGTCCTCGGGGTTCCCGACGAGTCTGTTCGCCTGCGCGAGGGACGGGAGGTCGGCGGCGCCGGATCGTGGTACGCCGAGATGCGCGAGGCCGGGGCGACCGAAGTCCTGAACGGTGGCGAGCGGGCCCGGAGCCTCGATGCTCAGGCGCGCCTGAGGTTGCTGTGCCGGAGTGGCCGGAGTGGGATGTGTCACGATGGCGCCTCGGTCGGCTCGAAGCGGACCGTCATTCCCGCGGTCAGCAGTGACGGCGGACGGGCCTCGCTGTCCCACATCGGCAGATCGGTGCGGCCGAGCAGGAACCAGCCGCCCGGACTGCTGCGCGGGTAGACGGCGCTGTAGCCGGCGGCGACGGCGACCGATCCCGTCGGCACGGCGGTCCGCGATTGGCCGCGGCGAGTGATTCGAGCGAGGGCGTCGGCGTCCCGAGCGCTGGTCTCGGGGCCGGGTACGAGATAGCCGAACCCGGGCGCGAACCCCATGAACTGCACGGTCCACAGCACTCTCGAATGCGTTGCGATCAGCTGTTTCTCGGTCATTCCGGCGAGTGCTGCGGCGTCGGCGAGATCGTCGCCGTCGTACACAACCGGGATCACCAGATCCGGCGGTGAAGGAGTCGGGGAGTGCTCGTCCGGGGGAGTGAAGGACCGCCGTGCGTCGTGGACCACCCGCAGTACCGACAACTCGTCCAAGCCGGAACCGGGTCGGGTCTCCACGAGGATCGTGTGTGCGCCGGGCACGATGTCGCACGGCATCAGGCGACCCTCGTCGAGGGCCTCGCGAAGGGCACGCGCGGTGTGTGCGGCTTCGGCTTCGGGGGCCCGGCCGGTGCTGAAGTCCAGGAGGACGGCGTCGCTTCCCGCTCGGAGCTCTCGCATTCCAACACGGTACCGACATGTGAGTAAGCTGAGCACGCGACAAGCGTCGCGGGCGCCGAGGTGACCCTCATGCGGCGTCTCAGTCGAACCACGACTAGGTTGTTACCCAGCAACTGCTCACCCGCGAGTCAAAGGGGTTTGTGTGTCCGTTGACAATGACGTGACCGAACAGGCGACAGGAAAGTTCACCTACCCGGGTGGCGAGATCGACCTGCCGATCCTCAAGGCCACCGAGGGCAGCGATTCCGTCGCTCTGGGCCCGTTCCTCGCCCAGACCGGGTTGACGACCTTCGACGGGGGCTTCGTCAACACCGCGTCGACGAAGTCCGCGATCACCTATATCGACGGTGATGCGGGCATCCTGCGGTACCGCGGTATCCCGATCGAGCAGCTGGCGGAGAAGTCCACCTTCATCGAGGTGAGCTACCTGCTGATCTACGGTGAGCTGCCGACTGCCGCGCAGTTGGAGGAGTTCGCCACCAAGATCCAGCGGCACACCCTCCTGCACGAGGACCTCAAGCGGTTCTTCGACGGCTTCCCGCGCAACGCGCACCCGATGCCGGTGGTCTCGAGTGCGGTCAACGCGCTGAGCGCCTACTACCAGGACTCGCTCGATCCGAAGGATCCCGAGCAGGTGGAGCTGGCCACGATCCGGCTCCTCGCCAAGCTGCCGACCATCGCGGCCTACGCGTACAAGAAGTCCCAGGGGCAGCCGTTCCTGTACCCGGACAACTCGCTGAGCCTGGTCGAGAACTTCCTCCGGATGACCTTCGGCTTCCCGGCCGAGCCCTACGAGGTCGATCCCGAGGTCGCCAAGGCCCTCGACATGCTGTTCATCCTGCACGCCGACCACGAGCAGAACTGCTCGACGTCGACGGTGCGTCTGGTGGGCTCGTCGCAGGCCAACCTCTTCACCTCCATCTCGGGCGGCATCAACGCGCTCTGGGGCCCGCTGCACGGCGGCGCCAACCAGGCGGTGCTGGAGATGCTCGACGAGATCCGCGCTTCCGGCGGCGACACCAAGGCCTTCATGACCAAGGTGAAGAACAAGGAAGACGGCGTGAAGCTCATGGGCTTCGGTCACCGCGTGTACAAGAACTACGACCCGCGTGCGGCGATCGTGAAGAAGACCGCCGATCAGATCCTCACCTCGCTGGGTGTGGAGGACGAGCTGCTCGACATCGCGAAGGGCCTGGAAGAGGTCGCGCTGCACGACGACTACTTCGTCGAGCGCAAGCTCTACCCGAACGTGGACTTCTACACCGGCGTCATCTACCGGGCGATGGGCTTCCCGACCCGCATGTTCACCGTGCTGTTCGCTCTCGGCCGGCTGCCCGGCTGGATCGCTCACTGGCGTGAGATGCACAACGATCCGACCACCAAGATCGGCCGTCCGCGTCAGCTGTACACCGGTTACACCGAACGTGATTACGTCCAGATGGGGGACCGCTGACCATGAGCAAGCCCGAAGTCGACTTTCCGGAGGGCCCGGCCCCGACGTCGCTGGAGATCACCGACCTGGTGATCGGTGACGGTCCCGAAGCGCAGCACGGCGGCACCGTCGACGTGCACTACGTCGGCGTGGAGTTCGACTCCGGCGAGGAGTTCGACTCGTCGTGGGACCGCGGGCAGTCCGCCCGATTCCCCCTCGACGCGTTGATCCCCGGTTGGCAGGAGGGCATTCCCGGAATGAAGGTCGGCGGTCGACGCCGACTGGTGGTTCCGCCGGAGCTGGCCTACGGTCCGGCGGGCGCCGGACACCGGCTCTCGGGCAAGACCCTGATCTTCGTGATCGATCTGCTCGGCGTCTGACCTCGGACATGACAGACAAGGCCGCGTCGCTTCCCTGCGACGCGGCCTTCGTCGTCCCCGGACGGACCGGTCGGCGAGGCAGGCCGGAGCGGTCCGCTGGTTTGAGCGAGTCTCGTAGTCCCGCAGAGTCGAGCGAGCCTCGTAGTCCCGCAGGTTTGAGCGTTCTTATAGTTACCGCTGGTTGGGCGAGTCTCGTAGTTCCGCTGGTTGAGCGAGCTTCGTAGTCCCGCTGGTTGAGCGAGCGAAGCGAGTCGAAACCCCCACACCCCACACCCAAGGAGCGAAGATGACATTCACCGCGATGGTGGCACGCGAGAGCGCTGACGGCATCAGCCTGGCCGCGGAGACGGTCGACGACACCTTCCTCCCTCCGGGCGAAGTGACCATCAAGGTCGAGCACTCGAGCATCAACTACAAGGACGCTTTGGCCGTCACGCCACGCGGAGGCGTGGTCCGCGAGTACCCGATCGTTCCGGGCATCGACATCGCCGGAGCGGTGAGTGAATCGACCTCACCGGAGTTCGCGCCGGGCGACCCCGTGGTCGCTCACGGCTACGACATCGGTACCGCCCGTCACGGGGGCTACGCCGAGTACGCGCGGGTCCCTGCCGACCAGGTGGTTCGTCTCGAATCTCTCTCGACTCGGGAGGCCGCCGCGATCGGCACTGCGGGATTCACCGCGGCGATGAGTGTGAAAGCGATCTTGGACGGCGGCTATCGTCCCTCCGACGGGCCGATCCTGGTCACCGGCGCCAGCGGCGGTGTCGGTTCGGTGAGTGTGGATCTGCTCTCGAAGTTCGGTTTCGAGGTCGTCGCATCGTCGGGCAAACCCGATGCTGTGGACCTGCTCACCCGGTTGGGGGCGTCGTCGGTGATCGGCCGGCTCCCGGAGGACCCCGAGGCGAAGATCCGTCCGCTCGACAAACAGCGGTGGTCGTCGGCCGTGGACTGTGTGGGCGGAAGGACGCTCGCCTACGTTCTCAGTACTGTCCGTTACGGCGGTACTGTCGCCGCGAGCGGTCTGACCGGCGGGGCGGACCTGCCGACCACGGTGATGCCCTTCATTCTGCGCGGGGTGACCCTGGCCGGCATCGACTCGGTCCAGCTCGGCATCACCGCCCGGCGTGCCCTGTGGCAGCGACTCGAGACCGACCTGCGCCCGCAGCATCTGGATCTGCTGACCTACGAGGTGGGGCTCGACGAGTTGCCGCAGGCACTCGACCGCATTCTCGCCGGCGGAGCGACCGGTCGAGGAGTCGTCACGATCTGACAGCCGGCTCAGTTGGCCGTGAGGTCGGCCCCGAACTCGAGGAACTGAACTGATCGCGCGGGATCGGTGTTCTGCTGGTTGGCGCGCAGTGCTTCGAGTTCGGTGGCGAAGACCCGCTCCACGCGCGGGCCGCCGTCGTCGCGCACGATGGCCCATACGCCCGGCTCCGCGTCGATGATCCCGGCATCCTGTTCAGGCTCCGGCGACGTGCGCGGGCGAGTGGCAGAGGCCGCGATGTCGGCCCAGGTGAGCGTGGTCCGAGGATTGTCGAGGGCTTGACGGAGCAGCTTCCGCAAGCCTTCTCCGGCTTCGCGGGCGAAGCGGTCGAAGTCGTCGGGACCGAAGTCGTTCGATGCAGCCATGCTGTCCATCGTCCCCACGATCCGGCGCCGGCGCCAGCGGTGTGTCCGGTCAGGCGGCCAGG
>NZ_KQ969289.1:0-170323 GCF_001578675.1 Gordonia sp. QH-12 | reverse complement strand
GCCCACACCTCGCACATGTCCGCGATAGCCGCGAGCATCGGACGCCGGACTGCGATCTGATCACCTTCCGCCTCAGGCCAGCCGTCATCCTGTGCGATCAGTGTGCGGAGGCCGTCGATGGTGCCAGTCCAGCATCCGACACGCAGCACCCATCCGCTCACGGTGGGTGTGAGGATTGCATGTCCAGACGGGAGGCCAGTCACAGACAGGATGGGGTCTGCGCCCCGAGCACCGGGCCGCGCAGGCTGACGGTCGTCGCGTGCGGCGAGAGCGAGGTCAACGACAGCGCGAAGGCCAGCGCGTTCGATCGATGCGAGCGCGGCCCTCCGCGTGTACTCGACATACGTTTCATTCGCCTGCTGGTACAGGTCTTCGGTGGTGGTCATGCCTGCCCCTTCCCTGCCGGAAGCCATTCCCGGCCGACGAGGCGACCGTCCCAACGGCGAATGCTGAACCACGCCCTGCCGCACCGCGGGCAGGTCCAGTCGCGGCGGAACCACGCCGTGAAACGCGGTTTGCGGGGGCACCGGCAGACTGCCGGATTCGTGATGCTCACAGGGTTTCTCCTTCGGAATCATGTCGGGGCGGTGTGAACCCAACCATCACACAGTAACAGTGCTCACTGTTACTCATGTTCCGTTCAGCGGCGACGCCCCGCCAAACCACGACCAGACCCACCCTCACCACGACGCCGACGCACCGGATTCGACACCTCACTGCCGCGTGGCGACGCCGGCAACACCTCCGTCACCGCATGCACACCCGCATCCAACGCGCCCGGCGACCACGTACTACCGGGCTCCCACATCGTCCACTCCGTCGCCAACTGCTTGAGGTCGACACCGCGAGCGAAGAACACCCGCCCGGTGAGGATCGCCTGCGCGATCGGCTCCGCACGCAACACCTTCGACTTCTTCGCCGTCACCTCCGACACATGCGGACACAACCCCGACACCGAGCCACGATCCGCGAGCTTCTCCCACGCCTGCGCGATCAACTGCTTCGCCATGTCGCCGCCGAAGTTCTTCTCCACCACCACGGTCCCCGCATCATGCTCAGCCGCCGCCAGACACACCGCTTCCGGCCACTCCGCCGCCGACAACTTGCCCGTCCGGTCGTCGAGAAACCATGCATGCCGCTGACTATCCAGACCGACCGCCACGATGCCGACACTGTCCCGGCCACCACCCGCAGGGTCGACCCCGATCACTACCCGCTTGAACGTATCCGGCCGCCCCATCGTCGCTGCACGGATCGCATCGTCATCGAGCAGTGATCCTTCCGCCGACCACGGGGTGCCCTGATACATCGACCCCCAGTCGCGGGCCGTCGACCGCTGCTTCTGCCGCGCCCAGTGCGCCAGCAGCGCACCGTGGTCGCCGTCGGCGATCTTCGGATGCGACAGCGGCTCCCCCGGCTCACGCCCGAGAGGGTCCGCGAACACGCCCTTCGCGGGTTCCGGCTTCAGTGCGAGCGCCGGCATATGCAGGACAGTCCAGTCGCCGCCTTCTTCGATGCGGCCGTCGCGGTCGAGGAGCCGCCCAGCGAGGTCGTCCTGGTGCCACCGGGTCATGATGATGACCTCGCGGGCGGTCGGGCTGCGTCTCGCGGACCACACACCCGAGTACCAGTTCCACACTGCTTCCCGCATCGTCGGCGAGTCAGCCTCGGCGCGGCCGGCGAACGGGTCGTCGATGATCCCGAGGTCCATCGGGTGACCGGATAGGCCGCCGCGGACACCGACGGAGCGGAGTCCGCCGCCGGTGGTGAGTTCCCACGCGGCTTTCGTTGACTGCGTGGCCGACAGTCGGAGTCCGTAGTCGGCGCCGTACATGCGGATGTACTCGCGGACGGCGCCGCCGTGCGTTTGGGCGAGGGACGCGGCGAACGACGCGAGAAGTATCCGGTCGCGGGGTCGCATGGTGAGCCACCAGAACGGGAACCAGCGCGCACCGCGGGAACTCTTGCCGAGCTGGGGTGGCGAGAAGATCATGACGCGCCCGTTCTCCTGCGTCAGGAGCGGGGTCAGTGCGTTGTCGATCGCGGTCGTGTGGGGCCGTTCGACGGTGAGGCCGAGGTCGCAGTGCGCGGCCAACGCGCCCGGCGATGAGGCGGATGGCAGGGTGAGTCCGGCTTTGACGACGCGTTCGGCGAGGTCGCGTTTGAGGGCGAGCTTCTGCTCGTGCGTCATCCCGGCGAGGACGGACACGCGTCAGTCCTCGGTGACGGATTCGACGATCCCGTCGAGGACGGGGAGGTCCGGTGTCGGGAGGCCTGCCGCCTGTGCGTCCTTGATCGCCTTGTCGCGGAGTTTGGTGGCGAGGTCGGCGAGTTCGCGGTCGACGTCGCTGGTTTCGGTGACGGTGACGTCGACGCGCATCGGTTGGTCGAGGCCGTGGAGTTTCGTGAGGGAGTCGAGGACGCCGCGGCCGGCGCTGATCAGTTGGGCGACGCCGACTTCGCGGTTCGCTTTGGCGTCGGCGAGGGCTTTGACGGTTTCGGTCCAGAGGAGTTCGTAGCGGCGGGCTTGGATCTCGTAGAGTTCGTCGGCGAGTTGGTCTCGTCGTTCGCGTGCTGCGGCGAGTTGCCGGTGGATGACGTGGTGGACGGCGGGGTGCGTGACGCCGTGCTTGGCTGCGATCGCGCGCAGGCTCATTCCGCTGATGTAGTCGTCGAGCCATTCGGCGTGTGCTTCTGTGCGGGGGATCTGCACTCGCGGGCTCTTGTTCGCGTCACCCATGACGATCATGGTAGTGACAGTCAGACTGTCACTGCTGGTTGTCTGGCGGCTATTTGGTGTCGCCGATGTCGTTGGCGAGTTGGTCGCGTACGTCGCCGTTGCGGCACGCTTCGCAGCGGCGGCGGTGCGCGCGGTAGAGGGCGATGTCGATGCGGACCCAGAGGCGGTCGGTGAAGTTCTGCCACCACCACATCAGGTGCCTCATGCCGTGTCTCCGATCGGGAGGGTGTGCGTTTCGCGTTGCAGGAGGGTTTCGCAGTCGCGGCACACGATGCTGACGTCGACGCGCAGCACGCCTGCGGACCGGACTTCGACGATGTCGGTGTCGAGTTCCTCGTGCATGCAGATCGCCGGACTGTTCGGGGTGATCCTCATGGCTCCACCAGAGGGATGCGGATGGTCTTCATCTCGACGACGAGCCGCGTACCGGCGCTGTCGCTCTCCATGCCGACGGTGTCGACCCACCGCGGGTTGATACCAGCCATCTTGCAGGCCTGCTCGTGCATGTCCTGCGGGGTCGGTGCGTCGCCACCTTCGGTCGCAGTGAACACGATCGGCAGCGGGATCGACTCGACAACCTCGCCCAGCTTGTTGGGCTTCACGCTGTTCTCCTGACTGGCCATTCGCCGTCAACCGTCGCGGCGGCTTCGCGGTTGCCCTGGCGGAGGAAGTACTCGTGCAGGGACTGCTGTTGCTCGGCGCGCCACTGGGCCTGCGCGCGCATCAGGGACTCGACGTCGTCGAACGACGCCATGTCCGGTAGGCGGAGTTGCTTCCATGCGACGCGCGCCGCCGACAGGCAGTCTCCCGTCGCGTCGTGCGCGGCACCCTGGTCGACGCCGTAGTGCTCACACAGCGCGGTGAGGGTGCGCTTCCCGCGCCGGAACCGGTCGATCTGCTTGTCGATCACGTATGGGTCGACGACGGCGCCGACGACGAGTTCGGGGTGCCCGAGCCGTAGGCCTTCCCAGTGCAGCATCGACAGGTCGAATGCGGCGTTCATGATGACGACGGCGTGCCCTTGGGCCCACACGGTTTCGAGGCGGTCGCGGATCTGCCGGTAGCCGTCGCTGTAGTCCTGGCCTTCCGCGCGGGCCTTCTGGGTGGTGATGCCGTGGATCTTGGCGGCGCCTTCGGGGATGTCGATGCCGGGGTTGAGGAGCCATTCGTCGGCGTTCACTTTCGCGCCGTCGATGGTGATGATGGTGGCGGTCACGATGCGGTCGTGGGTGACGTCGGTTCCGGTGGTCTCGAGATCGAACGCGGCCAAGGGCATGTCGGCGATCATCGGCGTCGTCCTGTCCGTGTGTAGCCGGCGATGCGGCGGGCCGCGCGGCGCTTCATCTTGGGGCGGACGACCCAGTTCCATGGAGTACGACCGACGAGCCAGGTGACGACGTCGTGGTTGATGTCGATGAACTTCACTTCGATCGGCACGGTGAATGGCCCGGTCAGGATCCATGGTGAATCTGGGATGGTGCCGAAGTTCGCAGTGTCGGTGTACTCGGGCGTGTGCGGGTTGTCTCCGCTGATGGTTCCGGCGTCGGCCCATCCGGGTCCGGGGGGCAGTACCTCGTCTGCGACCGGGATCGGCAGCCGCTGAATCCGCATCGCGGGAGTGTAGAAGTCGCGGCCGGCCAGCTTCGGTGGTCCGTCAGGGACGTGCGTGTAGGTGTCGTCGGGCTGCTGGAACATCCCGGTGTTCTCACTCATGTGTCGCCGCCTGCGGGGAGTTCGTTGGTGATGACGCGGCCGTCGATCGTGTTGGAGATGCCGATTGTGAAGCCGTAGCTGTAGTAGAACGGGTTGCCGCACGACCAGTCGACGTCGAGCTCAAGGACGTCGCCGAGGTCTGCGAGGATGTGCCACTTGGTGTAGCCGTTCTCGGTGGCGACGCCAGTGATGGCGTGGTTGACCTTGTCGGGGTGCAGCAGGAACTTCTTGATGTCGGTGAACGCACAGCAGTCACCCTGTTCGACCATGGCGACGCGGCGCCCGTCGTCGAGGGTCAGCATGAGCGCGGCGACGCTGTCGTGCCACCATTCGCTGTCGCCTGCTGCTTCGAAGTCGTTGCTGTTGAACGAGACGTGCGGCTCGACGCTGACGATGCGTCGGCCGATGACGGCGGCGGCGAGGTTGTTGACGCTGTCGGGCATGGTGCCGTTGTCGTCGGCCGGCCAGTCGGGGTAGTTGTCGGCGCTGTCGGGTGGGTACGGGTTGTGTGCGGGAACGGTCACTGGTCTTCTCCGTCCTCGCCACCGGTGGTGGTGTTTCCGATCGCGTCTCCGAGGGCTGTTGCGGCGGTGTCTGCGGCCGCGGTGGCGATGCGGGTGATGGAGGATTCCCATGGGTCGTCGCCGGTGACGATGTACTGGGCGACGTTGACGAGGTCGATGGCGTCGGGGCCGGTGGTGCCGGGCGTGAATCCGCCGGACCGGGTGGCGAGCGCGCCGCGGGCCCGGTCCAGAGCTTCGGCGCGCTGCTGCTGCTCGACGGTGAGAGTGCTGTCGGTGGTGGTGGTCATGGTTAGGTGCCTTTCGGGTATCGGGCGGAGTAGGCGGGGCGGCCGGTGGGGTCGGTGATTTGCCAGGGGCGGCCGGCCCAGATTGCGTATTTGGTGGCGCGGTCGAGGGCTTGGCTGATGGTTCGGTAGGTCTCGGGTTCGAGGACTTGTTCGACGTCGTGGAGGGTGAACATCAGCGGGACTTCACGTCGAGGTGAATACCCGAATACAGCAATACGGACATCCACCTGGCTGCCTTCCGAGGCCGACCTGATTGGATGACCCGATGGACAAGCAGCTCCTCATACCAATCGCGACCTTGGTTGCGGCACTGCTGACAGCAGCGGTGAACTTGGCCCTCTCCCGCAGACGGTTCAGGCGATGGGATTCGGTGAAGGCCGACCTGGAGTTGGCCGCTGCGCTGGATGACACTGACCCGTTGAAAGACTGGCTGCAGCGATACGCACGGACTCGCTTGCACTACCTGGCAGCGTCCGAGGTCCGTGGGTCCAGGTTTACCGGTGACCAGGCTTGGGGCTGGTTCCTCATGATCGTCACGGCCGCGGGAGCGACACTTGGGGTCATCACCAGCTCGGGTAGCGACCATGGCCTGCCCGCCCGGATTGCGATGTTCACCATCGGGGCAGCGCCGGGGTTTGCGATAGGTCTGCTCGGCGCGCTCTCGAGGAGTCACCGCCTGCCAGGCCTGACTACCAGGCAACAGCTGGCGCTTCACTCCGAAATGACTCGTCTCGCAGACGAACTGGGCCGCGAGTAGTCCACTCTGCCCGCAGACCATCACTGTCCTGCTCCGTTCTGGCGGAGCTGGTGGGTGTCGTGGTTGATCTGTCCCTGCTCGCTGCGGAGGTCCTTCGCCGCCGCCGACATGGCGTCCGCGAGGTCAGCGACGTCGGGGAACGCGTCGGGATGGACGATCACCTGCCGCACGACACCGGTGTGGTCGGGCGCGAAGAACGCTGCCGCGCCCGGGGCCATGCCGGGGGTGAAGCCGGCGGCGATGAGTGCGGTCTGTCCGATGTCGGCGAGCATGTCGACGGTCCGGTCGGCGTCGGTGCCGGTGCCGTGGTGTCCTCCGCAGCCGTGGCAGCGGGTTGCCTTCGACGGGGCGCGCGGCGGTGTGGGTAGCCAGCCGCGGCGCATGGCGGTGGTGGTGAGCAGGTATCCCCATCCGAGGCCTGAGGTGAGTGCGGCGATGAGGTTGATCCAGGTGGGCATGTGGTGGTTCTCCTTCGGTGTGGTTCGACAGTAACCGTTTCTACCGTCACTGTTCTTTCATCGGCCTGAGTGTCCGCAGGAACCGCCAGAATCACCCGGCGGGCACCGACCTGCCGGGAGCGCCTGAAAGTCGCGCTCCGTTGCCGCCAGCCGGTCGGAACCCATGCCGCAACTCGACCGACGGCCACGCGATCGCCGACACCACCTCCAAGTGCCGCTCCAACACCCTGACGGGAAGCTGCCGCCGCGCCACATGAATCGCACCGAGAGTGGCAAGTGCCGCCGCGTCGAACTGGTTGTTGTCGCGGGCCTGCAGCTGCTCGCCCCATAGCCGCGCCATTCCGGCCGCGACGGCCGCCTTGTCCGCGTTGCCCTTCCCTGCCGCCAGTTGCTTCACGCGCTGCGGGATCACGTCGACGTACGGCACGCCGAGGTGGTCGAGGGCACCAACGACCGAATGCCACAGGCCGGCGCGGTCCCACACGCTGCCGACGTTCCGTGAGTACGCCGGCGCCTCGATCACGACGAGTTGGGAGTGGCGGGCTTGGTCGACGATCGCGTTGCGGAGTTTCCGGATGCGGGCGACGCGTTGGGGGAGGGTGTCGTCGCGGCGTCCGGTCGAGGTAATGGTGTGTGTGGTTACCTGCGTTTTTGGGTCGAATGTTGGTGGTCGGTCGATGGTGATGTGGGCGATGCCGCTGCTGGTGAGGCTGAGGTCGAGGCCGGTGATGCGGATGGTGTTCATGCGTTGTCCTGGGCTTTCCGTCCGGTGATGACGCGGGCGATGCAGGGGATCTTCCGGGCTTTGCCGTTGACGGGGTTGGTGCAGGATTCTTCGGGTGCGGCTCCGCAGGTGGTGCATGGGTGCGCGATCGCGTTGTGGGCGTGCTCGTATGCGGTCCAGATCGGTTTGCCGTCTGCGCTGCCGATGGGGAGTCCGGCGAGTTGTGGGTCGGGTGGGGCGATTTCTGCGGCTGCGATCTGTTCGCCTTTGTCGATCTCGCCTGCGAGGGCGCGGATGCGGCGGTAGTTGGCGATGAATGTTCCTACGCGGAGGGTGTCGGGGTCTCGTTGCTCGTAGTGGGCGTCGACTGCTTGGCATGCGAGTTGGGTGTCGTCGATGCCGTGTTTGGCGCAGGTGTCTGCCCAGACGCGGATGCGGTTGGCGTCGCTGGTCATGCGGTCGTCGTGGATTTCGGCGCGGCTGATGGCGGCGGCGACGGCGCGGATGGTGTGTTCGGTGACTTCGGGTTCGGGGTTCATGCGGTTTCTTTCTGCATTTCGGCGATGATCTGCTCGGCGCAGGCGTGGGTGTCCATGGCTTTCTGGGTGGCTTTAGTCGGTTGAGCTTCGCGTTCGGCGGGGCGGGCGGCCTTGGACACGAAGTGCGGGATCTGCGACGGGTAGAGCCGGTCGGAGTGGTGCCAGGCTTTGATGCCTTGCGCGATTTGGATGGGGTGGATGCCGTCGGTGATGAGCCGGTCGACTTCGATCGCGACCTCGACGAGGGTCTGTGATGCGACGCCTCCACCGGCCCATTGGTTGAACTGGCGGGCGACGGCGTCGGCGTCGGCGGATCGTGCGGTCCGGTTGAGTTCGCGGAGGCGGGTTTCGGCTCGGGATTCGCGTCGCGCTGGCGCGCGCTCCGCGTGCGCGAGGTGAGGTTCCTCGTAAACGATTTCGCGTGGAGTTGGAGAAATGGAGGTAGTAGCCGGAGAAGGAGCAGGAGTAGGGCCGGGGTTAGCCGTGGGGTTGGGGTTAACCGTTGCGTCGGGGGTTGACCCTATGGGTTGACCCCAAGGGTTAGGCGAGGGGTTAGCGACGGGGTTGGACGGGGGGTTGAACGGTTCGAGTTCCGCGGGATCGACTGCTCGCTGGTCGAGCATCGACATGACTGCTTCGCGCTGCCACGACGTCGATTCGGGGTGCGCATCACGGACGCGGCGAACCTCGTGGACGATTACTCCTCGCAGCATTCGAGAGGACAGTTCCGCGCGAGCGTTCGCGAGGCTGACGGCCATGTTCGGGGTCTTCCAGAGGCCGTCGTGCTTGATCCATGACCGCAGGAGGTATTCGTCGGTGTCGGTGTCGATGATGAGGAACAGGTTGCGGGACAGTCCGGCCGCGGCATGCTCGACGCGGTCGCGTGTCCAGTCGGCTGCGAGGTTGGCGATACGGCCTGGGTGCCAGTCTCCGGCGCCGCAGTATGACAGCCCGGGGCTGGTCCACAGGGACAGGTAGAGGAGTTGTTCGTCCACTCTGAGGTCGAGGAAGTCGTCGTCGCCCCAGAGTGCGAGGTTGACGCGCGCGTGGTCCTTTCCGGTGGCTCTCATCTACGCGCTCCCCAGGGCTGCGAGGGGATCGCTGGGCTGGATGACGGCGTAGGTCCCGTCGCCGTTGGCTCGGATCAGACCGGCTTCGATGAGGGTTTCTCGGTGATCCTTGCGGGTCAGGTGGGCGAGCGTGTTCGCGTCGACGCGGTCGGGGTCACTTCCGGTGTCGGCGAGGAGTTCCACGTAGGCGATGCGCGCTCGGAATGTGAGGCTGCGGACGGCGGGGTGCCGGAGCGTCCACGGGTAGAGGCGCGTGTAGTTCGCCATGGTGCTGCCCTTTCGGTTTGTTGTCACTTTTCCTATTCACTTTCCTACCCGTATCAGCCAGTAACTGTTACACCGTTACTGTTGTTCGGCGCGCCGAGGAGACATTCCGACAGTCTCCCCGGCGCGCCTCCATCAAGCTGCTTCCTCGACGGACAACTGCCCGGACATCGGGCATCTCGTTCCCGCGGTATCGAGGTGGGTCCACACCGTGCGACTGACGCGCACATGGCAGAGGCAGACCGGGCAGATCCGGATCGCGACGGCCGCCATGTCAGACGACCTTGAACGGCTGATTGTGGTTCGGGCCGTCGCCTTCGGGGTCGTCGATGGTCGGCTGGTCGGCGTCGAACTGCGGCGGACTGTAGTCGCCGTAGTCGTCGCTGCTCCCCTCGCCCATGTCGTCGATCGACGTCTGGTTCGGGTCGTTGCCGTCGGCCTTGGCGACCATCTTCCCGAGCTGCGAGTCGATGACCTTGAACCCGATCGTCTGACGGCGGCCGTCCTTGACCTCGTCTTCGACGACCTTTACGACTTCGGCGCGGACGGTGAGGACGAAGACGTCGCCGATGTTCGCGCGGGGGTCGCCGTCGCTGTTCGGCCACTCGTACTGATCGATCGGTTTCCCGGAGTACTGGTGGAAGAACAGGCCACTGCTGGTGCCGCCTTCGCCGTTGTGCTTGGTGACCTTGGCCATGGTCTACTGCTCCTTCTGCGCCTGCAGCGCGTTGAGGGTGTTGAGGAGTTCCTCGTCGTTGAGGTCTGCGAGGGCTTCGAGCTTGTCGCCGAACTGCTTGGACAGGTAGGCGGCGATGTCGGTGACGCCGGCGTCCGCCAACGCGGCGAGGACCGCGGCCTCGAGCGATTCCCGATCCATCTGCGGCTCGGACGCGGCCTCGACTTCGGCCGGCGCGGGATCGTCGGTGTCGCCTTCGATGTACGAGGGTGCGACGTCGACGAGATCGCCGTGATCGGTGCGGACGGTGCCGTCACGGACGACGGCATCGGCGAACTCGGGTGAGAGGGGCATCCACTTCGCGAGCTGCTTGGTGACGGTCTTGCGGGCCATGGCTGCCCAGTCGGTCTTCCACGGGCCGTTGTTCGATGCCTTGGAGCGGCGGCGGATTGCCTCGATGTCGTCGACCGACATGACTTCGAAGACGTTGCCTCCGTCCTTGAACACGGCCGCGGCGTACGCAGCGACCGGCTGGCCGCGGTCCTTCATCGCCGGCTTGTGCGACAGGGTGGGTGCGAGTCCGTACTCGTAGTCGAACTGGTCGTTCTCGTACACGATGTGAGCGTTGAACGATGCGAGTTTCCCGGACTGCCAAGCCAGCTTGACCAGCCCTCTGTAGCCGGGAATGAACGTGACGTCGCGGCCGTACGGGACGAGGTACGCCTCGCCGAGGGGCCCGGGTTCAAGGCCGAGCTGGGAGGCGGTCATCAGGGCACCGAGGAACGACTCGGGGGTGCAGCGTGCGAGGGCCGGCGTCTGCCGCAGAACGGTGGTGGCGATGCGGGCCATGCGGTCGGGGTTCATGTGCTTCGGGAGGGCCCGTGCGATCTCAGGCTTCATCTGGTCGATGAGTTGGGTGAGCGTCGGCTGTCCCTGCTGGGCGGGTGCCATCGCACGCTGTTTGAGGTTCGAGGCCATCGGTTAGTTCTCCTTCTGGTTGCCGCCGAGGACCCAGGTGGCCCACTGTTCGGCGGTGGTCTTGATGTCGGTGACGGGCATGCCGGTTTCGGCTGCGAGTCGCAGGCAGCCGAGACGGACGTCCTGGTGGCGGTTGCGGTCGCCGGGGGTGACGTACGGCTGGTCGACGGGCACCTTGTCGGGGTGTTCGATGGGCATGGGTTCTCCTTCTCCTTCGGGGGTTTCGTACGTGCAGGTGTGCACGTCACGGGCGGGGTAGATCGCACCGCAGATCGAGCAGACAGTCGATGCGATCGGGAGCGTGCGGGTCTGGATCATCCGGCACCCGCCTCGGCGCGTCCGCGCCCCGGGATGCGGACGCGGAGGTGGTCGGCGTTGCAGCCAATGTGTTGCGCCGCGATCCGGTACGACACTCCGGACTCGAGAAGCGTGCGGGCGACGGTGATCTGTTCGTCGGTGAGTAGCGCCGATCGCTTCTTTCCGATGCCGAGGCGCTTTCGCCAGCGGACGACGGTGCGGGCGCTGACACCGATGCGTTGTGCGATCAGTTCGGCCGATTCGCCGCGGCGGGTGCCTTCGGCGATCCGGTCGACAAGCATTTCGTCGATCGGGGCCGCCATCACGCCACCACCCCCAGCGATTCAGCAACGACGGCGAGGAGATCCCGTGCGGCGCAGGGAGTGACTGCGTTGCCCGCCATCCGGACCTTCTCGCGGCGGTTCCCCAGGACTGTGTATGTGTCGGGGAAGTCCATCGCGCGGATGATCTCGGTCGGCTCGAGCATCCGGAAGTGGACATCCTGGATGTCGATCGTCGGGACGGGCGCGTCGACCAAGCTCTGGTGCCCTGCCGTCGTGATGGTGCGGGCGGGTTCGGTGATCGGCGTCGACATGTGGCCGGCGTCGCCGCGCGCGGTGTAGTTCCGCATCAGCAGGGCGTGGTGGTTACCGCTCGCGGTCACGGTGGACAGCGGGTCGGTGGTCGACCGTGCGTCGGAGCCGCCGCCGCGCAGCTCGGCGATGAACGGCGGCATCTGGACGAGTCCGTGGTTCGCGCCGTCGGCGACGACGGTCGTGAGCGGTTCGCGATGTGGGTCGAGGTCTCTGATTCGGTCGCGGAACTGCGTGAGGAACGCGACGCCGTCGGTCTCGATGGTTGTTCTGGTCGGGAGCGGGTCGGCGAGCGAGGTCGCTGACTCTCGCCAGGTGCCGCCGCACGGGACTGCGATACCGGTCTCATTGCGGGTGGTCATGGTGCGCAGCGGATCGGCTGTCGACGTGGCGGTCTTACCGACGCGGCCCTCGACCGGGACGACGAGACCGTCGGTCTCGGCTTCGGCGATCAGCGGCCGCCAGTAGCGGTCGATCCCGGCCTGGATGCGGCGCATCGTCTTGTCGGCGAGCGGCCGAGCGCGGTCGCCGATCCGCTGGCCTTCGATCGACCAGTCGATGATCTCGGCGGCCGGTCGAACGATGGGCTCGACGATCGCGTTCCTGCACGTGACGTTCGGGCAGCGATAGACGTACTGGGCGCGGTAGCGTCCCCAGGCTGGCCGGTCCGGCTTCTTCCATGACTGCATCGCCTTGACCGGGCCGCAGGTGTCGCAGACCGCGAGCGGTCGGCACAGACGGTTCAGCTTCGGGACTGGGTTGCCCTCGAGCGTGAACACGACGTACATGCGGTCACGGGACTGCGCGGCACCCGCGCCAACGTAGTTCGCGTGCATCGAGTTCATCCACACGATCTGGTGGCGGTAGCCGAGCGAGTGCATCGCCATCAGCCAGGCGTCAAACATCACCCACCGGGCGGCGTCGACCACGTTCTCAACGATGATCGCCCTGTACTGGTGGTGTTCAGCAAACCGAGGAACGTCCCACATCGTCGCCCTTGATCGTTCAGCTGCGGCGTCCGGAAGGACCTCGCCGAACAAGTCCGGCTGGTTACCTGCGCGCTTGCGACCCTTCGCGACACTGTGGTTGGTGCACTCGGGCGAAGCCCAGAGAACGTCCGAGGTCGGGAACAGCCGAGGGTCGATCTGCGAGATGTCAGCACAGATGTGGTCGGCGTCCTGATGATTCTCGTTGTGCGTCTGGACCGCGAGGTCCCAGTGATTCGACGCCACGCGTACCGACACACCGGGCACCTGGATCGCGCCCGTCGAGGATCCGCCGGCGCCGCAGAACAAATCGGTCATGGTGAGCATGGGTCACGCTCCTTTCGGGATGCGGATTGAGCGGGACTGGAATCGTGCGAAGAGATCGGGATCCTCCGCCTTGAGCGCGGCGGTGTCGACGTCGATCACCTTCTTCTCGAAAAGCGGTGCCAGGTCAGGCTCTTCCTCCCGGAACCGCTTCTTGGAGAACACACCCCGCTGCACCTTGAGAACCGCGTGGAGGACGTCGCCGGTCTGCTCGAGCAACGTCGAATGCCCCTGCGCGAGAACGAGGAGGTTGTTGCGAGCCTCGTCCTTCTTCGCGACCGCGGCCTTCTCCTCGGCGCGCGCCTGCTCGTACGCTGCGACCCAACGGCGGACCTCGCCCGCTGCCGCCGGATCGAGGACCAGCTCGTCGACGTCAGGAGTGCCCGCGGCCGTGATGATGTCCGACAGCGACTCCCGCGACGTGACCGGCGGAGTCGTACCGTCGACCACATGCGTCCAGAACGCTTCCTCCTCGCGGATGATGTGGTCGATCAGTTCCTGGTCACGGTCGACGCGACGCGTCACGATGCGCGATCCGCCGATCATGCCGGCGACGTAGCCATACGGTGCGCCGCACACGGCGAGCTGATGCTGAACCTGCAGTTCTGCGGCGTCCGGGACCTGGTCGTCAGACCAGTCGGAAGCGAGGTACTGCGAGGTGTTCTTGACCTCCATCGGGATCGGACCATCGTCCGGGGTGATCACCACCGAGTCGAGTGACGCGCGCTGCCACGGACGTTCCCGCGAAGCGAGGCCGCCGATCGTCATGACGTCGAACCCGAGGCGCGCTGCCGCGGTATCGCGGATGACGGGCTCGAGGATGTGGCCGAGTTCCATCTGCTCGGTCATCGCCGTCGACAGCGGGATCTGACCGGTCTTGTCGAGCCAGACTCCGTATTGTGTCTGTCCGGTCCACTTCCCCATCCCGAGGATCGCGGCGCACTCGCTGGCGCCGACGCCTTCGCGTCGCTGCATCAGCCAGGCGATCTCGTCGGCCGGCGTCGGCAGCAGCGTCGCGTGAAGCTCGTACGGGTTCCAGTCGGTGCTGGGCTTGAAAACGGTGGTAGTCATCAGAGTTTCTCCTCCCATGGATCGGGACGGTCAGCGGGAATCAGGACGTTGACGGGGCGGCAAGCACAGTGCTCGCGGCCGCAGTCCTCGCACCACGAGCGGCCTTGGGAGCGCGGGCAGAACCCCTCATGTCTGCCCGCGCTGTGAAGGCCCGCAGCGCACCGGCACGGCAGCAGTCGGTGACCGGTCACGACGGCACCCACACGATCAGGTCAATCCGGGTCACGAGTTCCGGCTGACCGAGCAGGTCACAGAGCAGCGTGACGAGGCCAGGTTTGGTGTCCGAGCTGTTGAAGTCGAGGACGTTGCCCATCACGGTGCGAGCGGTCAACTCCCACGACGGGTCCGACTCCCCCGGATTCGCGGACTTCAAGACCGTCCGCAACCTCGGGTGGTCAAGGTCGATTTCGATGATGCTCACAGCGGGACCCCGTTCCGGATGATCGGGCCGACCGGCATCTGATCCGGGTCGACCGTGAACCGCGGCGCCGGCCGATCGGGCATCAGCGACCACAGGGCAGCGACGCCGAGCGTGAACAGCATCGCCTGCGCGATCACAGTGTCACCGCCGTCTCGACCAGCGGCTGCTCGGTGAGGATGTCGATCGCTTCGTGCAGCAGCTGCTCGACGTCGTCGCCGACATCGCCGGTGATCCGAAGCAACGCGTATGAGCCGCTGTGAGTGATCCGGATCCGGTCGCCGAACTCCCCGCGCGGCGGGAATGCGTCGAGGTCCAGTAAGGTCGCGACGACGCGCGGCAGTACCGTCCCGGGCGTGACTTCGACGTCGACAGACACGGACGAGGCGAGGGACCCGGACGCGTGTTTCGCCGCGGAGTCGGCGAGCGCGATCAGATTCACGAGGTTCGTGTTGGACATGTGAGGGTTCTCCTTCGGTGATTGCCGTGGTGAGCGGCTACGATCGGTGGTCAAGGGCACGATCTCCTTCGGGCCCAGGCCGGGTAGCTGGCTCGGGGGTGGTGCCCCGGGCCGAATAGCTGCCCGGCCGAACTAGTTCCGGGTCCCGCGGATGAGGTCGGCCAGGAGGCGTGCCTGGTCGGCGCGAGGTGCGGGGATGTCGTCACCGTCTTCGGCGCGGCGCGCGCGGACGCGGGCGAGAAGTTCATCGGCGTCGATCACAGGAACTCACCTCCCATCCACGTCGCGGTCACCCGGTGCGGACCGCGGTGCCCGTCGATCCGTTCGCATCGCGCTTGCATGCCGGACATCACTGAGACGTGCCGGCACCGGACGGGCATGTCGTCGACGTGAGTGTCGAGGACTTCACCGTCGGCCGACTGGTCAAGGTTCTGCATGCTCATGCCTTCTCCTTGAGGCTGTTGATCCAGGTTTCGATGTCGGCGGGGTCCCAGCGGACGTAGCGGCCGACCTTGATGGCGGGCGGCAGTTGGCCGCGGTACCGCATCTGGATGATCTGGCCGCGGCTCACGTTGAGCCGCGCGGCGAGGTCGTCTGGCGACATCAGGATGTTCGGGTCGATCGGTTCCGGCTCGGGTGTCGGCTCGGGAACAAGTGCGAGACCGGTCATGCCGATACCGCCGGGCGGGTCGGGATGGGTTCGACGAATTGGGAGAGGTCGAAGCCGCTTCCCTGGATCGAGGCGACGAGGAGTGCCATATCGGGCGAGATCTCGGCACCGTGTCGCATGGCTTCGACGTCGTCGACGGTGACGCGGAGAGCTGCAGCGACTTGGAAATCGGATCGGAAGTTGTGGTCGGCCTTGATCGTCTCGATGACGCCAGACCGGAGTCGAAGTCGCATCGTGCGGAACCCCTTTCGGTGATGCATTATCGGGTGGAGCGATTCGAGTATGCATCACATGATCCGTTTCCGCAAACTTCGAATTACACCGTTGTCGTCAGATCGCCGATACTCCCAGGTAGACAGCACCGAATGAGTGATGCTAATGTGCATCACTATGAGACATGAAGAATGGCTTGAACAGACGATCGGCAATGACAGCCAACGATCTGTGGCGGCGAAGGTGGGAGTGCCTCAGTCGACCATCAGCAGACAGGTCGCCCGAGGCCGACTGGACCCCGAACTGGTCATCGCGATAGCCCGCGCCTACAGCACCTCGCCAGCCGACGCCCTTGTCGAGACCGGATACCTCGAAGGTGAGGACCTCGAAGTCGCGGGCGTCCCACAAGCACTCGGCTACGCGACGAATCAGCAGCTCTACGAAGAGATCATGCGACGCGTCGACCCCGACGCGGTCAGGCTATTCCGACCTCGGAACGTCATCACGCCCGACTTCGCGCCGCGCACCCCCACAGTTCGCCCTGGTCGGTGGGAGATGTCACCACCGCCCGATACAGTCGCGGCCAACACCAGCGACGAAAAGGGAATTCCCGACATCCCCAGCGAGGCCGAGGAATCCCAGGACCCCGGGGAGGAGGACATTGATCCCGCATAATCCATGGCGCCACCTCGCACAGAACCATCCTGACGTCCGCGTCGTCTGGGCGAGGCTCCCCGGCACCTACCGCGGATGGACTGACGGCTCGACGATCTGGATAGACGACCGCCTCTCCCAGGCGCAGCGCCGCGTCGTCGTCTGCCACGAGACCATCCACATCGAGCGCGGCATCATCCCCGCAGACGCCTACGAGGAAGCGCGCGTCAAGCGGCTCACCGCCGAGCGGCTCATCACCACCGAGCAACTTGTCGACGCCGTCCGCTGGCACCGCCGGCAGACACTCGAAGGACTCGCCGACGTGCTGTGGGTCGACGTCGGATGCGTCCGCACACGGCTCGACACCATGTCGGCGGACGAGCAGTACCAGATCGAAGCGTTGATCCGCGACGCAGCCTGACCCCCAGCCGGACCCCACCAGCCCGGCCTATTCCGAAGGAGACCCGATGAACACCAGCTACCTGACCCGCCGCACCCTCGAGATCAAGGAGTGGTGGCTGCTGCGGAAGAACGATCCTGCTGCGATCGAGCGGCAACGGCAGCGCGAGGCGATCGCTGCGCGCGCCGATGCAGACAACCAGGCGTGGCTCGCCGACGGCCAGATCGGGACAGCACCTCCATCATCCGGTCCTGTTGGTCCTCCCCCGCGCGGTCCGCAGGCGAAGGAGGTGATCACGGTCGGGGCGATCGGGTTCGTCATCCTGCTGATCCTCGCGGCGATCGGTTCCATCATCGACACACCGAAGCCGGCGCCGGTCGCCGCGGTGCCTACCGCATCGGCCTTTCCGACGGTCATGATGACGACGCCGACAACGGCATCGAAGGCTACGGCAGCTGCCGATCTGCCCGCAGTGCCGGTCGGCCAGACGCAGACCATCACCGGTGAGTACGAGCAGAAGCCGTTCAAGGCGCGGGTGACAGTCACCGACGTCGTCCGGACCACCGACTCGACGATCGTCATCCGAGCGAAGATCGATATCACCGAAGGTGAGCTACCGCTCGACAACGCGTGGACCATCAAGACCAAGGGCGGCAAGACACACCCAGGTTTCCTGGACACTGACGATGCCTTCGGAGAGGTTGTCGACGGCAAGGTCGAGGGCGAAGTCGAGTTCAGAGCGAACGAACAAGTGAACCTTGCCGAGGTCCGGTTGCAGCCGCGGCACTACAAGTTCGTGAAGGAGAGCCTCAATGAGACCGCAGTGTGGACAGTCGGAAAGGTGACGACGTCGATCACGACGACCGAACCGGAACCGGCCCCGGAGCCGACCGCGACCACAGGCAGCGGTTCCGGTAGTGACGACATCAACGTCCCGAACGTCGATGCACCTGACCTCATCCCCGACTGCGTCAACGGCCACCGCCGCAGCAACGGACACTTCTGCTGACATGGGACGCCGCCGCCTCGAGGTCGGCGAGCACGGACAGATCAAGGTCACCCAGCTCGCCCCGAAGAAGTACCGCGCACGCTGCGAAGTCCGATGCCGCGACGGGAAGATCCGATCAGTGCAAGCCGACGGCCCGTCCAAAGGCGCGGCAACCGACGCAGTCAAGGCCCGAGCAGCCGAACGAGCAGTGGCGGCCGGCCGCCCGAGGCCCGGCGCCGCAGCCGCGACCATCACGCCGACGACACCACTGTCGGTGCTGGCCGACAAGTGGATGCAGCAGAAAGAGAACGAAGGCAAACTGTCGCCTCAGACGATCCCCGACTACCGCGGATACCGCGACACCATCAAGAAGAGTCTGGGCGAACTTCGCATCGGCGATGTCACGCCAGGAACCCTCGAATGGTTCATCGAAACGGAGGCAGGCGATCGCCCCGCAAAGGCCGCGAACCTGCGCCGCACGCTCCGCGCGATGTTCACCATCGCGATCAGACATGACGCCTACGAAGGTGAGAACCCAGCCCGCGAACTCACTGTCGGACCATCCAAGCGCGAGGACGCCCAGGAGATCACCACCGACCAGCTGAAGGCATACCGCCAGCGCGTGCTCTTGTGGATGACTGAGTCGACACCGGAGGACATCGAAGCACGCGAGCGCCGCGGTGGTCGCAAACGATCCGGCCCGCCGCGCACCCAGGACCTGCTCGACATCGTCGACATGCAGCTCGCGACCGGCGCCCGCATCGGTGAAGTACTTGCCCTGCGCTGGCAGGACGTCGACCTCGAGGCTGAGAAGCCGACGGCGACGATCGGCGGCACTATCGTCCGCATCCCCGGAGGGAAGAAAGCTGGCGGAGGACTGACCCGTCAGGAGCATCGGAAGGCGAAGGACCGGTTCTCGGTGACGCTGCCGAGGTTCGCTGTGGACATGCTGCTGCGGAGGAAAGTGCACGCTGTGCCGAACGACTATGACGTGATCTTCCCGTCGTCGACTGGAACTCTCCGAGCTCCGAAGAACCTCGCGACGCAGCTGCGGGCGGCACGCGGCAAGGAATGGTCATGGGTGACACCACACACATTTCGGCGGACTGTGGCGACGCTGGTGGAGCGGGAGATGTCGCTCGAGGATGCAGCGGCGCAGCTGGGGCATGCGGGTACTGAGGTGACTGCTCGGCACTATGTCGCGAAGCCCAAGGAGCGTCCGACGGCGGATTCGTCGGAGGTCCTGGAAGCCCTTGGCCCGGCTGACAGATCCCAGGAATATCCCAGGAATTGAATCCGATTCTCGGGCATCGACCATGATTCCAGTGATGCGACTAGGCGCCGGTAGAAGCAATTTATGACACGTTTGGATCATGTTCAATATCAGTCGATAGGGCGGTGAACCTTCAACAGCCCTCAGGGGTTCGAATCCCCTATCCTCCGCAGATGTGGTCCCCTGCCCGTTTCCGGGCAGGGGACCACTTGAATTTCGCGCGCAGAATCCTGTCGAGTCGGCACCCTCTCAGGTACTCAACTCGACAAGATTCTGGCGCTAGCTCAGAAGAGCCGCTTGAGCAGGTTCGTCTCGGCGAGGTCGACCAGTTCGTCGCCGCGGCCGGACATCACGGTCCGCAGCGCGTACAGCGCGAAGCCCTTCGCCTGAGCGGCGGAGATCGCGGGCGGAATCGACAGCTCCTGCCGCGCGGTGGTGACGTCGAGGACGGCGGGGCCGTCGTGCGCCAGGAAGTCGCGCACCGCGGCGGGCAGGGCCGAGGCATCGGTGACGCGGCGGCCCCAGATCCCCACCGACTCGGCCAGCGCGGCGAAGTCCGGATTCTCCAGATCGGTGCCGAACGTGACGAAGCCCGCCGCCTTCATCTCCAGCTCCACGAAGTTGAGCGACGAATTGTCGAAGACGACCACCTTGACCGGCAGCGAATTCTGGACCAGCGTCAACAGCTCGCCGAGGAGCATCGCCAGTCCGCCGTCACCGGCCATCGCGATCACCTGACGCGCGGGGTCGACCGCCGAGACTCCCACACTCTGCGACAGCGCGTTGGCCATCGATCCGTGGTTGAACGATCCGATGAGACGACGCCGGCCGTTCATCTTCAGGTAGCGGGCCGCCCAGACCACCGGCGACCCGACGTCCGGGACGAAGACGGCGTCGTCGGCGGCCATCTCCGACAGCAGCTTCGTCAGGTACTGCGGATGGATCGGATCGCCGTCGGCGGACGACGTCGCCAGTTCGTCGAGCCCGGCGCGAGTGCGCGCATAGTGGTCGAGTGCCGTGGTCAAGTGCTCGTCGCTGCGGCCGCCGGAGATGAGCGCGGTGAGCAGGGGCAGTGTGTCGGCCGCGGATCCGATGAGCGGGAGATCCACACGGCAGCGCCGACCGATCTGGCTGCCGCGGACGTCGAGCTGAATCGTGTACGCCTTCGACGGCAGAAACTGGGAGTACGGGAAGTCGGTGCCGATCATCAACAGCGTGTCGCAGTGCTCGATGGCGCGGTAACCCGACGAGAAGCCGAGCAAGCCGGTCATGCCGACGTCGTAGGGATTGTCGTACTCCACGAACTCCTTGCCGCGCAGCGCATGCACGATCGGCGCCCGCAACGCCTCGGCCAGCGCCACGAGCTCGTCGTGGGCACCCGCCACTCCCGCGCCGGCGAGAATGGTCACGCGCTCGGACTCGTTGAGCCGGACGCCGGCGAGCTGCAGCGACTCGTCGTCCGGGCGCATCACGGTACCCGCCGCCCGAATCCGGGACACACGGTCCGGCCTGTCGATCTTCTTCAGGAACAGTTCGCCCGGAATCACCAGGACCGACACGCCGCGCTCCTCCACCGCCGTCCGGACGGCGATGTCGAGAAGGTAGGGCAGCTGGTCGACGGTGCTCAGCGTCTCGCAGAAAGAACTGCATTCGGCGAAGATCTGCTCGGGATGAGTCTCCTGGAAGTACCGCGTCCCCACATTGCCCGCCGGGATCTGCGCCGCGATCGCCAGTACCGGCACCCGCGACCGATGCGCGTCGTACAGGCCGTTGATGAGATGGAGGTTTCCCGGACCGCAGCTGCCGGCGCACACTGCGAGCCCGCCGGTGATCGCGGCCTCACCCGCCGCCGCGAAAGCGGCCCCCTCTTCGTGACGGACATGCGTCCATGTCACGTCCTTCGACGTCCGCAGGACGTCGGTGAAGCCGTTCAGCGAGTCACCCGGGATGCCGTAGATCCGTCGCACCCCGGCTGCCGCGATGGTGTCGACGATGAGGTCTGCGACCGTGTAGCTCATGGATTCTCCCCTCCGGAGACGTCGACGGGCTCCTCCAGGAGCCAGTCCTGATCGAGGCCCTCCTGGGGCCGGAAACTCACCGCGGTGTTCGCGAAGGCCAGCAGCGGGACGGCGAGCAGGCCGCCGACGATTCCCGCGACCATCAGGCCGATCGCGATCACCAGGATCACCGCCACGGGGTGCAGCTTCACCGAACGCCCGAGCAGGAAGGGCTGCAGCACATGCCCCTCCACCTGCATCACGACGATCAGCACGACCACCACCAGCACCGCGGTGAACCAGCCGTGCGTGGCCAGCGCGACGAGGACCGCGAGCGATCCCGCGGCGACCGATCCGACGATCGGGATGAACGCGCCGAGGAAGATCAGCGCCATCAACGGCATCACCATCGGCACCCGCAGGATTGCCAGGCCGATGCCGATGAACACGGCGTCGATGAACGCCACCAGCACCGTCGCGCGGACGTACGACTGCAGCGTCCGGTAGCCGGCGTCGCCCGCCCCGCGCACGTGCTCCCGGTGCGCCGACGGCACGATCCTCGTCACGAACTCCCAGATGCGGTGGCCGTCGTACAGGAAGAAGATCAGCAGGAACACCGTCAGCAGTGCGGCCGTCACCAGTTTGGTGGCGACGGTTGCGGTGTCGAGGGCTCCGGTCGCAATGCTGGCCTCGTGAGCCTTGAGCCAGTCGATCATGTCGTTGCTGACGTTGCGCAGGTTCTCCGAGTCCATGTGCAGCGGCCCGGTCTCGAGCCAGTTGCGGGTCTTGGAGATGGAATCGGCGATGTCGCCCGACATCCGGGGGATGCCCACGATCAGCTGCTGAACGACGAAGGTGAGTCCGGCGGCGATGATCGCGAAGGTCGCGACCACCGCGGTGAGAACCCCCACTGATCGCGGGATCCGGTGCCGCTCAAGCCATCCCACCAACGGTACGAGGAGCGCCGAGAGCAGGATCGCGACGGCGACCGGGACGAAGACCTCCTGTGCGAAGAGGAAGAGCTTGCCGAGCGCGTACAGCCCCGCGGCGAGGATCAACAGACGCCAGGTCCACGCGACGGCCGCGCGAACGCCCGGATGGACCTGTGCTGCGGCCCACGACGGGTCGTTCGGGGACGGGCGGTCGCCCGGTTCGGCGCTCACACGGCGAGCTTACTTGGGCTCGGCGATCCGCGAGCGGTGTCGAGGCCGCCGATCCGCCGTCAGAACCGCACGGTCACCGGCGACGCCTGCCCCAGCGACAGCGCGGCGAGGGAGACGGGAGTGATCCCCGAGCGGAAAGCGGCGGCGATCGCCGTGACGTCCTCACCGCGCGAGAGCCGCTCCACCTGCGACCGCGTGAGCGTCAGATCGGCGACATCGACGCGCCGCAGAACGTCGTCGCCGTTCATGTCGGTGGTGGACGTGCGCATGCTCAGCACCGCGCGGGTGCCGTCGACGCGGATGATCGGATCGGCGAGCGCGATCTCGAGCAGGTGGAACTTCGTGGACGCGACGACGGTTCCGCGGTACCGCAGTTCTCCCCGCCCGTTGCGGACCGTGTTCTCGGCGAGCGCGAACGACATCGCTCCCGCGTCGTCCACCCCCGCGCCGCCGCTCCCCGACAGCGCACCCGAGGTGGTGCCGCGGACGGTCTGCGCGAAGCTCGGCGAATACGCCCACACCAGGTTCTTCGGTGCGGGCTGAGGCGTGTTCGGGCCCGGCTGCGTCGAATAGTCGAGCGGCACCGACAGCTCCTGGGCCGCGTTCACCGCGTCCGCAGCACCGAAGGTGTAGATGCCCCAGCGGCCGCCGGCCGGCGAGGTCTTCGGCGTGGCCAGCGTGATGCGGGCGTTGAACTCGCCGCTGCGGCTCAGCGGCACCCACTGCTGCCGGACGGTGCGGCGCATGTCGAACGGAACGTCGGGCACCCGGTCGAGCGCGTCGCGCGAGAGCACCCACTTGGTCTGGGCTCGGACGGTGGTCCGCGACGATTCGGGAGCTCCCTGCGACGGCCGCCAATCCGGCGCGAACGCACCGAAGGTCACGAACGTCCCGTGCGGCACGCCCGGCGGGACCGGAACCGGAAGACCGGAGGTGTTGGCGCGCGGATCGAAGCCGGTGCCCTTGACGACCACCTGATCGCCGGGGTGCAGTCGCGTCGCGCCGGCCGGGGTGACCCCGTCGGCGAGGAACACCTCGATGGCGGGCTTCCACGTCTTGGCGTCGGCAGTCCCTACGCAGAATGCGGTCAGCGACAGTGCCGTCAGGCCGGCGGCGAACAGCACGGCCACCCGAAGGAGCTTGTTCATGAGCCGAGCCTAACCTATGTCCACTTCAGGTCGAATGGGGCTTAAGTCCCGCGACCGAGACTGCACCGCGTGCCGATTTCTTCAAGAACACGGCGACGCACGGGCCGACACTGGAGACATGAACGAGAGAAAAGACACCAACATCTGGGCAGGCATCACCTCCGACGACCCCGTCGCACTGCGCGAATGGCTCGAATCCATCGGCTTCGAACCCGGAATCCTCGTGGAGGGCGACGGCGACGGCGAGGTCCTGCATTCGGAGATGCTCTGGCCCGACGGAGGACGGGTCATGGTCCACTCCGCGTGCAAGAAGGACACGACGTTCTCCACTCCGGTCGGATCGGCCTCCCTCTACGTGGTCGTCACCGACCCCGACGCCGTGTACGCGAAGGCGACGGCGATCGGTGCGCGACTGGTCCGCGACATGGCGGAGGAGGACTATGGATCACGAGGGTTCTCCGTCGCCGACCCGGAGGGGAACACATGGAGCTTCGGAACCTACGCGGGCTGACCGGCGTCGGGATCGTCCCCTACGACGTGACGGGCAGCGCTCCAGGCGAGCACCTGGGGCTGCCCGGCACCAGCGCCACCCTGGTCGTCGACCTCGCCGACGGCCTCGTCCTCAGTTCCGGCGACAGCCCGGTCACCACCACCTTCCGGTGCTGTATCGCCGGGATCCACCTGCGACCGGTCACGATCCACCACAACGGCGTCCAACGCGGCGTGCAGCTCGACCTCTCGCCGGAGGCGGTACGCGCACTGCTCGGGATGCCCGCCGGCGAGCTGGCCGGGCAGATGGTGGAACTGTCACAGATCGACACCGCGTTCGCCCGCCGACTTCACGAACGACTCGCGCAGACTCCGGCAGGCGAGCGGGGCGCGGTGTGCGCCGCGATGCTCGCCGAGACGGTCTCCGAGGACACACCGCGGTCGGACGCATTGTCGGTCTGGGAGGTGATCGCCCGCCGCCGCGGTGATGTCACCGTCTCCGAACTGGTCGAATCGTCGGGCTGGTCGGCGCGGCACCTCACCGCGATGTTCAACGCAGAGTTCGGTATCGGCCCCAAACAGGCGGCCCGCCTCACCCGATTCGAGACCGCCCGCGCACGGCTGGAGTCCGGGCGCCGGGCCGTGGACGTGGCCGCATCGTGCGGTTACGCCGACCAGGCCCACATGTCACGGGAGTTCACCGAACTGACCGGATACTCGCCGCGCGCCCTGCTGAAGCGCAGGGCCGAGGAGTTCGCGTGAGCGCTGCTCCGACTGCCGGTCACTCCACCCGGTTCCCCGCCTCATCCCAATGCTCGGCGACCTTCTTGCTCGGCTGGACGCGCGGCGGTTCGCCCGGCATCTTCGGGTAGTTCGGCGGGTAGACCATGTCGCCGAGACCGTTCGCCTCGTCGCGCTCGACCATCTCGAGCAGGCGCTCGAGCCCCGAGGGGTGCTCGTCGATGCCCGACCACGGATCGCCGCGCCGCTCCACCAGAGCCGGGACGGTGGCGACGGTGAGATCATCGGGATCGACGTCGACCAACTCCTCCCACGTCACCGGTGCGGAGACGCGGGCGCGCGCGGACTTGCGCACCGAGTAGGGCGAGGCCATCGACCGGTCGCGCGCGTTCTGGTTGTAGTCGATGAAGATGCGGTCGCCGCGCTCCTCCTTCCACCACGACAGGGTCACGGCGGCGGGGTCGCGCCGTTCCAGTTCGCGACCGAACGCGATCACCGCGCGCCGCGTGGCGATGAAATCCCACTCCGGGCGGATCGGTACGAAGACGTGCACCCCGCGACTGCCCGAGGTCTTCACGTACCCGGTCATCCCGAGATCGTCGAGCAACGGTCTGACCAGATCGAGCGCCACCCGGCGGACGTCGTCGAAACCCTTGCCGTCCGGCGGATCGAGGTCGATCCGAAGCTGATCGGGATGGTCGTTGTCGGGCGCCATCGTCGGCCAGGTGTGGAATGTGACAGTCCCGAGGTTGGCGGCCCATACGACGTCGGCCGGGATCCGGGGGCAGAAGGCGTCGCCGGTCCGCTTGGACGGGAACACGATTCGCGTGGACTGCACATGATCGGGGTGATGCTTCGGCAGGTGCTTCTGATAGATCTGCTCACCGTCCACGCCGTCCGGGAAGCGCTGCAGGAAGGTCGGGCGCCCGCCGATCGCGCTCAGCAGCGGTCCGGCGAGCGCCACGCTCCGGTAGTACTCGACGAGATCGGCCTTGCGACCGCCGTGCTCGCCCAGTTCGGGGAAGTAGATCTTGTCGGGGTTGCTCAGCTTCACCTCGATCCCGTCGACGTCGAGCAGGACCGGCTTCGGTTTCGGCATGTCACTGTCCTCCGGTCACGAGAACGTCGAAGACGTCGTAGGTCAGGGGCACGTCGAGCTGGTCGTAGCCACAGCTCTCCGGCTCCCGGTCGGGGCGCCACCGGAGGAACTTCACCGTGTGCCGGAATCGCTGATTCTCCATCTGGTCGTAGGCGAACTCGGCCACCAGCTCCGGCCGGATCGGAATCCACTCGCCGCTGCCCGCCGCGCGCCAGCGGCTCACCTCGCCTTGTGCGACGCGATCCGGATCGAGCCGCATCGGCTCGAGCATCTCCTGCAGTTCGATCCGCTTCTTGTCGGAGAACGCACTGGAACCGCCGACCATCCGCAGTTCCCCCTCGGCGTACAGCCCGAGCAGCATCGACCCGAGTCCGGTGCCCGACTTGTGAATGCGATACCCGATCACCACGCAGTCGGCGGTGCGCTTGTGCTTGACCTTGACCATCTCCCGTTTCCCGGGGACGTAGACGCCGTCGAGCCGCTTGCCCACGACGCCGTCGAGCCCGGCGCCCTCGAACGCGGTGAACCAGTCGGTCGCGACCGCCGAGTCCCGGGTGACGCGGCTGACCTGGATGCGGTCGTCTCCGGATTCGGCAGCGGCGTCCAGCAGCGCGCTGCGCCGGACCTCGAATCGCTCCGCCGTCAGGTCCATCGAGTCGGTGGCCAGGGCGTCGAAGCCGATGAACACGGCCGGTGTCTCCTCCGCCAGTCTCGCCACGCGCGACGCCGCGGGGTGGATGCGTTGCGAGAGCGAATCCCAGTCGAGCCGGTTCACCCCGCCGATGGGCCGGGCGACGGCGACCTCGCCGTCGAGGACCACCCGCTCGGGAAGCACCGCATGCGCCGCGTCGACCAGCTCCGGAAAATAGCGGGCCAGATCCTTGCCGCCCCGCGAGGACATCACGACCTCGTCCCCGTCCCGGAAGATCAAGGCCCGGAAGCCGTCCCACTTGGGTTCGTACGACCACACCGGCTCGCCGCCGGGTTGGTCGGGCACGGCGGTGACCGCCTTGGCCAGCATCGGTTGCACGGGCGGGTTCACCGGGAGGTCCACCCGTTCATCGTCGCCGAGCAACCGGTGGTTGGCAATCACCCCGGCCGTCGGCGGCACGGCTCAGGCGATGTCGGCGCGTTCCCGCCCGGCGCCCACTGCTCGCCGGACGAACTCCGCCACCCTGGCCACAGCGTCCCTGGTCTGCGCCGAACCGGGGACCGCGGCGGGGAAGGCGTGGATCTGACCGGCGTACAGGTGGAGTTCGTTGGTCACCCCGGCGCGGTCGAGGGCGGCGCACAGGTCCATCGCGTCCTTCTGCAGCGCCTCGCCGCGACCGCAGACGACGATCGCGGGCGGGAACAGCCGCGCCACCGCGTCGAGCGTCACGTTCAGCTCGCCGTCCAGCACCTCCGGGCCCTGGTCGTAGAACTGTCGCAGCTTCTCGATCTTCTTGATCGGCAGCATCGCGTCGTGACGGCTCGTCCGATCGGCGCCCGGCGAGAGGTTGAGCAGCGGCGACAGCCCGACGTACGCGTCGGGGCAGGCGAGGCCGTCCCGCGCGGCGTACTCGACGATCTTGGCCGCGATGTAGCCGCCCGCCGAGTCGCCCGCGACCACCACGGCGTCGAACTCGCCCGACCGCCGCAGTTCGCGGTACACCGCATAGCCGTCGCGCACCGACGTGCCCACGCCGACTTCGGGGCACTGCCGGTAGGCGACGTTGACCACCGGCGCTCCGACCGCCCGCGCGATCGCGGCGGCGATCGGCCGGTGGGTGTCGAGGCCGCCCGCCAGGAACGCGCCGCCGTGCGTGTACAGCACGGCGATCCGCGAATCCTCGATCCCGTCCGGCGTGATGCGCTCGACGCGAACCTCGGCGATCGTCTCCGGCGTCACGACGACGCCTCGGATCGGGCGGGCGTTCCGCGCCGCCCACTGATCGAGGACCGCCAGCCGGCGGAGGGTGGAGGGCGTCGCCGGAATGATGCGCATGAGCGTTTTGACGATCAATCGACAGAGCCAGAACACCAGGAAGGAACGGGCGTCTCGCTCATCGTGTTCAACCAACGGCATCGTCTCATCCTCCCCCACCTGCGCGCGGCGGAGTCGATCGACCCCAACCCGTCCCCTTCGCCAACTCCGCCAGCGCCGGCACCGCACGGCGCGGCAGCGGCTCGGTCAAGGTGAGCCAGGTGGTGGAGTGGATCACGCCGGGGTACCCCACGATGGTCTCGATCAGCTCCAGCAGCTCGGGCTGAGTGGCTGTCGCGACTCGCACGAGCAGATCCTCCCGCCCGGTCACCGTGTGCACCTCGATCACCTGCGGTATCTCGGTGACCTCGCGCGCGATTCTGGTGAGGCTGCCCTGCTCGGTCTCCAGCGCGAGGAAGGCCTGCACCACCAGACCCGCCTGCGCCAGGTCGATCTGTGGACGGTAGCCGGCGATCAAGCCGCCTTCTTCGAGCCGCCGGATCCTCGACTGCACCGTGTTCCTCGAGATCCCGAGAGTCGTCGACAGACTCGCCACGCCCTGGCGGGCATCCCGCTCGAGCAGTTTCAACAACTCCACGTCGAGCTCGTCGATGCTGAGCATATTCGTCACCTCTCACTGAGATCCACGTCACCAACTGAACAAATCTACCAGTTGTAGATCGATCAGTTGACCACCTTGCCACCCGATGGCCACCATTTAAGCATCATCCGGTGATCCGCCTCACAGATGCGGACCGACAGATTGGTGGCCCATATGACCTCCGTCGCCGAACCGCAGGCACCGACGTTCGATCTGGCAGACAAGTACCGCCCCAATTCGGGACCGGTCCTGCTGACGGGCGTCCAGGCCGTGGCACGCATGCTGATCGAGAACCACGAACGCGAGCGCCGCGCCGGCCGCGACGTGGCCGCCTTCGTCTCCGGCTATCAGGGCAGCCCGCTGGCCGCGGTCGACAAGGTCTTCGGCGAGGTACCCGATCTCGCCGGGCACGGAATCCGGTTCGTCCCCGGCCTGAACGAAGAACTCGGCGCGACCGCCGTCTGGGGCAGCCAGCAGGAGCTGCCGAAGGGCAAGCGGACCCACGACGGCGTGGTCGGCGTCTGGTTCGGCAAGGGCCCCGGTCTCGACCGCGCGAGTGACGCCTTCCGCCACGCCGCGATGTACGGCGCGCACCCGAAGGGCGGCGCCCTGGCGATGGTCGGCGACGACCCGGCCGCCAAATCGTCCACCGTGCCGGCCGCCAGTGAACGTTCCCTGGCCGCGCTCTCGATGCCGGTCCTGTTCCCGCGCAACGCCGAGGAGATCATCTCGTTCGGCATGTTCGGCATCGAACTCTCGCGTGCCTCCGGCTGCTGGCCTGCGATGAAGCTCGTCGCCGATGTGTGCGACGGCCTGTGGACCCTGAACCGCGACTTCGCGGACCTGCACATCGAGGTTCCCGACCTGGAGTGGGAGGGCCGCCCGTGGACGTACCGCCAGCGCGTCATGGCGGCGCCGCCCGACAGCGTCCTGGCCGAGGCCGACCTGTACGGCCCGCGCTGGGCGATGGTCGAGAAGATGACCACCGCGAACGACATCGACCGCATCGAGGTCGATCCGCCGCACGCCTGGCTCGGCATCGTCGCCGTCGGCACCGCGTACGACTCCGTCCGCGAGGCACTCGGCGAACTCGGACTCACCGAGGACGACCTCCTCCACGCCGGCATCCGCATCCTGCGCGTGGGCATGCCCTACCCGCTCGGCTCGGAGAAGGTGCGTCGACTGGCCGACGGCGTCGAGAGCGTTCTCGTGATCGAGGACAAGACCTCGTTCGTCGAGTCCCAGGTGATCGACATCCTCTACGGCCGAGCCGACGCGCCCCGGATCCTCGGCAAGCGCGACGCCGACCGCCGGCCGCTGGTGCCCGCCGACGGCGAGCTCACCGCCGCCCGTCTTCTCGCGCCGCTGCGCCGGGTGCTCGACGGGCGCGTCGCGATCACCGTGCCGAAGCCGGCACCGCCGAAGCTGACTCTCCTCGACACCAAGCGCACGGCCTACTTCTGCTCGGGCTGCCCGCACAACCGCTCCACCGCGGTGCCCGACGGCTCCCTCGCGGGTGGCGGCATCGGCTGCCACACCCTCGTCACCATGAGTTCGCGTACCGACTCCCAGGTCACCGGCCTCACGCAGATGGGCGGCGAAGGCGCACAGTGGATCGGCCAAGCGCCGTACACCGACGTCGAGCACATCTTCCAGAACGTCGGCGACGGCACGTACTTCCACTCCGGCCAGCTCGCGGTCCAGGCGTGTGTGGCCGCCGGGGTCAACATCACGTACAAGATCCTGTTCAACGCGGCCGTCGCGATGACCGGCGCGCAGGACGCCGAGGGCGGTCTCACCGTCGGACAGCTGACGCACAAGCTGCGTGCCGAGGGCATCGCCAAGATCATCGTGTGCGCGGAGGATCCGTCTCGCCACCCGAAGGGCTCGCTCGCCGCGGGCACGCTCCTGTGGGACCGCGACCGGCTCGACGAGGCCCAGCGACTGCTGCGCGAGGTCAAGGGCGTCACCGTCCTGATCTACGACCAGCAGTGCGCGGCCGAGGCGCGCCGCAAGCGCAAGCGCGGGACCCTGCCGACGCGTCGCACCCGCGTCATCATCAACGAGGCGGTCTGCGAGGGCTGCGGCGACTGCGGCGTGAAGTCGAACTGCCTGTCGGTGCAGCCGGTGGACACCGAGTTCGGCCGCAAGACCCGGATCGACCAGACCAGCTGCAACACCGACTACAGCTGCCTCGACGGCGACTGCCCGTCGTTCGTCACCGTCGAACTGCCCGAGGACGGCGCGGGGGCGAAGGCGCCGAGCAAGCCGGCGCCGGTGCCGCCGGCGGTCGCCGACCCCGAGGTCGACACCCTGCGCGGCACGCACAACATCTTCCTCGCGGGTATCGGCGGCACCGGCATCGTGACCGTCAACCAGGTGCTCGGCACCGCCGCCCTGCGCGCCGGGCTCCACGTGGAGGGCCTGGACCAGACCGGCCTGAGTCAGAAGGCCGGTCCGGTCACCTCGCACCTGCGGCTCAGTGACGACACCGCGTCCAACGGAACGGCCCGGACGACTGCCGGCGCGGGATCGAACCGGATCAGCCCGGCCTCGGCCGACTGCGTCCTGGCGTTCGATCTGCTCACCGCCGCCGACGCGAAGCACGTGGGCGTCGGCGACGCCGAGCGCACCCTGACGGTGGCCTCCACCAGCGCGGTCGCGACCGGTGAGATGGTCTACGACCGCAACGTCGCCTACCCCGAGGACGACACGCTGCTGCGCCGCGTCTCCGACCACGCGCGACGAGTGGTCTCGTTCGACGCGCTGAGCGCGGCCGAGGCGATCTTCGGCCACACCGCGGCGGCGAACTTCCTGCTGGTGGGCGCCGCCTACCAGGCGGGTGCCCTGCCGATCCCGGCCGCCTCGATCGAAGAGGCGATCGCGGTCAACGGCGTCGCGGTGAAGGCCAATCAGACGGCCTTCCGCTGGGGCCGGGTGGCCGTCGCCGATCCGGAGGCGTTCGCCGCGGCCACCGCGGCCGCCGAGGTGGTCTCGCGCAGCGACACCGTGGTGCCCACGCATCTGTTCACCCGCACCACGCTCACCGGGACCGTCCTCGAACTGGTTCAGCGGCGCGCGGCGCAGCTGATGGCGCATTCCGGAGAGCGGGCCGCCGCTCGGTACGTCCGGGATGTGGAGCTGGTGTGGCAGCGTGAGCGGGCGGTCACCGACAGCACCGAGCTGTCGGCCGCCGTCGCCGAGAACCTGCATCGCCTGACCGCCTACAAGGACGAGTACGAGGTGGCGCGCATGCTCACCGACCAGGCGTTCATCGACTCGGTCGCCGCCGAGATCCCCGGTGCCACCGGCCTCACCTACAAGCTGCATCCGCCGGTGCTGCGCGCCATGGGCCGCGAGAAGAAGATCGGTCTCGGTCCGCGCTCGCACGTCGCGCTCCGCGTGCTCGCCAAGGGCAAGTTCCTGCGCGGCACCAAGCTCGACCCGTTCGGCTACGCCGAGGTGCGCAAGATCGAGCGCCGCCTGCTCGCGCACTACCGCGATCTGGTGACCGACCTGGTCGCCGGCCTCACCGCCGCTCAGTTCGACGAGCAGCGGTACGCGGCCGCCGTCGACGTGGCCCGCGCCCCCGAACTGGTGGTCGGCTACGAGGACGTCAAGCTCCGCAACATCGACCGCTACCGCGCCCGTCTCGCCGAACTCGGCGTCGACACCACCCCCATCCGCTGAAAACCGACCGTCTCAACCGCCCCGGAGGAACCACCATGACCACTGCGCACTCATCGTCGGAAGCCACTCGCGTCCTCGCCCAGACCAGCGTCTTCTCGCACCCGGACATGTCGATCGATCCCCCGCACGAGCAAGTGGTGTTCTGCCGTGACGCCGAGACCGGACTGCGCGCGATCATCGCGGTGCACAACACCGCCCTCGGGCCGGCGCTCGGCGGAACGCGCATGTATCCCTACGCCGCGGAAGCCGATGCGGTCGGCGACGTGCTGCGGCTCTCGCGCGGAATGACCTTCAAATCGGCCGCGGCCGGACTCGACCTGGGTGGCGGGAAGGCGGTCATCATCGGCGACCCCGCGGTGCACAAGACGCCGGATCTGCTCCGCGCCTACGGCCGGTTCGTCGACACCCTCGGCGGGCGCTACATCACCGCCGGCGATGTCGGCACCACCTCCGACGACATGGACCTGATCGGCGAGGGCACCTCGTATGTGGCGTCGAAGACCGTCGCGGGCGGCGGTTGGGGCGACACCGCGCCGATGACGGCTCTCGGAGTCTTCTACTCACTGCTGGCGGCCGCCGAACGCGTGTGGGGTTCGGCTGATCTCACCGGCCGAACGGTCGGCGTGGAGGGCGTCGGCAAGGTCGGCGTCCAGCTGGCCGAACTGCTGACAGGTGCCGGAGCGACCGTGTTGGCGGCCGATCCGTACGCTCCCGCCCGCGAGGCCTTCGCCGCCCGCTTCCCGCAGGCGCGCATCGTCGACGACGTCCGTTCGGCCAAGCTCGACGTGTACGCGCCGTGCGCGATGGGCGGCACCGTCACCGAGACGCTCGCAGGCGAGACCGCCGCGGCGATCATCTGCGGCGCGGCGAACAACCAGCTGACCAGCCCGTCGGTTGAGCAGGTTCTCGGCGCACGCGGCGTCACCTGGGTTCCCGACTACATCGCCAACGCGGGCGGCGTGATCCAGGCCTTCGGCGAGCAGCAGAACTGGACCCGCGACCGCGCCCAGGAGAAGGTGGAGGCGCTGCGCGACCGTGCAGGCCACGTCCTGGACACCGCGGCATCGAAGAAGATCACCTGCGGCGACGCCGCCCGGCTGATCGTCGCCGAACGGCTGTCGCAGGCACGGTAGTGCCGAGCTCCCGTAACGGGAGCCGGGAGGAGACGCCGGGCGATACACTTGCGCACTCATGGCGACTCCTCCCGAACGGATCTCCGAGTACTCCCGCAGGCACTTCCTGGGCCTGACCGCGAGCGCGGCCGGAATCGCAAGCGCCGCAACGCTTCTTCCTCCTTCGTTGGTGTCGGCAGCGGCACAGGACCGGCCTGCGGGATCGCTCGAGGATGTCGAGCACATCGTCGTCCTGATGCAGGAGAACCGTTCCTTCGACCATTATTTCGGGACGATGCGCGGGGTCCGCGGCTTCGCCGACAATTCGGCGAAGCCGGGGGTCTTCCTGCAGAGCGGCGTCCACCCGTTCCTCGCCCGCGAGGCCGCCAATCGCGGCTCCCTGTCGGTGGAGTACCTCGCATCTCTGCCTCACGAGTGGGCCGACGGACAGCAGGCCCTGGCCGGCGGGCGGTGCGACGGCTGGGTCGCGGCGAAGGGCAAGGCCACGATGGCCTGCTACGACCGCCGCGACATCCCGTTCCACCACGCGCTCGCCGAGACGTTCACCGTGTGCGACGGCTACTTCGCATCGTCGCCGACCGGGACCGGCACCAACCGCAACTACCTGTTCTCCGGCACCAGCGGATTCGAACCGTGGGGCGCGAGGTCGGTGGGCAACGAGATGTACGCACCCGTCCATCCCGGTCTCACCTGGGAGACGTACGCCGAGTCGCTGCACCGCGAGGGCGTCGACTGGCGCGTGTACCAGGAATGGGACAACTTCACCGACAACAACCTCGACTTCTTCGCGCACTTCCGAGGCATAGGACGCGACGCGGTGGCGTGCGCCGGACAGCTCGGAGTGGATCTCACCGGTTTCTACACTCTGCTGATCGAGACCGGGGCCAAGGACGCGCACGGCAACGTGGTCCCGTCGGCGGATCAACGCTCCCGGGCACGGGCGGTGCATCGGGCCGCCCGCGGCCTCGGCGAACAGGCCGCAGAGCTCTACGACCGCGCGCTGTATCGCAGCGAACCGGGCACTCTGGTCCCGCGCTTCCGCCGGGACGTCGAGAGCGGGCGACTCCCGGCGGTGTCGTGGATCGTCACCTCCGAGGCCGACTCCGAACACCCCCGCAGTTCATCGCCGGTCCAGTCGGCGGGCATCACCTACCGACTGCTCGACGCGCTGGCGTCGAACCCGGAGGTGTGGCGCAAGACGGTGGTGCTGCTCAACTACGACGAGTTCGACGGCTACTTCGATCACGTGGTTCCGCCGCTGCCGCCGGTCGGGGAGGCCGACGAGTGGTGGGAGGGAAAGCCGATGGGGCTCGGATTCCGGGTGCCGATGACCATCGTGTCCCCGTGGACCGTGGGCGGCCGGGTCTGCTCCGAGGTCTTCGACCACACGTCGGTGATCCGGCTGATGGAGGCGGTCACCGGCGTGCGCTGCCCCAACATCTCCGCCTGGCGCCGCGCGGTGTGCGGAGATCTGGTGTCGACCTTCGATTTCGGCCGCACCGACGGACTGCGCGTTCCGGCACAGCCCGCACCGCCGCCACCTTTCCGTCGCCGCTGGACGGCTCGGCCGGGCGGCGCCGCTCCGACGCAGGAGACTGGAACCGCCACGGCGCTGCCCACGCCGTACCGGCTGTCTGCGAACGTGGTCGACGGTGTCCTGGAACTGGTGAACACGGGCCGTCGCGCCGCCGTCTTCGGCGTCTTCGCAGACGGCGACGCCGCTCATCACACGGTGCTCGGACGCCGCCGGGTCCCTCTTCCTCAGCGCGCGCGACGGGTCGTCGTCACCGGTCCCGACCGCTTCCTGCGCGATCTGTCCCTCCGCCCGGGAGGATCGTCGGCGCAGGTGATGCCCGACCACGACCGCGGGCGCCTGTCGGTCGACGGGCGTGACGTCACCGCAACGCGCGTGCACGGCAGCTGGTACGAGGTGACCGTGGTCGGCCCCGAGGGGAGGCAGTACTTCACCGGCCGCCTCGAGAGCGGAGCCGTCACCCGTACGAGTCCCCTGCGCCGCCCACCCGGCTAGTCGAACCGTCGAGACAGCCTCCACCGCCCACACCACCCGATTGACCGACACCGCCCAGCGTCATATAGTCCACATGGACTAATTGATCTGGAGTATTCGATGTCGGCTGAACAACCGCGGCTCACGCCGCTCGGTGTGATGGTCCTCGCGCTGCTGCGCGAGGGTGCCATGCACCCGTACGAGATGGTCCGCCTGCTCAGACAACGGCGCGACGATCGCATGGTGTCGATCACGAACGGCACGCTGTACCACACCGTGGACCGACTCAATCAACAAGAACTCCTGGTCGAAGTCGGAGTGGACCGCGAGGGCAACCGCCCCGAGCGGACCACGTACCGACTCACCGACGCCGGGCGCGACGCGGTCACCGAGTGGGTTCGCCGAGAGTTGCCCCGGAGCGACCGCACGGCGCAATTCCGGGTCGCTCTCGCCGAGGCCCACAACCTCGACCGCGACGAGGTGATCACTCTCCTGACGCTGCGGCGCGAGGGGCTCGCCGCCGATCTCGAGGTCCACCGCCGAGGCCTGAGCGATGCCACCGGCCGCGGTGTGCAATCGCAGTTCCTCATCGAAGTGGATCGTCAGGCCGATCTGATCGAGACCGATCTCCGCTGGACCGACCGCCTGCTCCAACGCCTCGCCGATCCCGACTACGCGTGGGGCGTCGACTCCGCGACATCACCGACACCCATGCTCCGCACCGACTCGAAGGACTCGAAATGACAGTCTCGTCCGGCACCGCCGACTCGCAGCGGAGCCCGTGGCCCGCACTGTGGGCACTGGTGATCGGCTTCTTCATGGTCCTCGTCGACACGACCATCGTGTCGGTCGCGAATCCGGCCATCAAAGAGGCGCTCGACCCCGACACCGACAATCTCGACAACGTCGTCTGGGTCACCAGCGCCTACCTGCTCGCCTACGCCGTGCCGCTGCTGATCACCGGGCGGATGGGCGACCGCTTCGGTCCCCGCAATCTCTACCTCATCGGCATCACCGTCTTCACCCTGTCGTCACTGGGCTGCGGTCTGTCGAATTCCCTGGCCATGCTCGTCGCGTTCCGCGCCGTCCAGGGTCTCGGCGCCGCGATGATCACCCCGCAGACCATGGCTGTGATCACCAGAACGTTCCCGGCGCATCAGCGCGGCGCGGCGATGGGTCTGTGGGGTTCGGTGGCGGGTGTGGCGATGCTGGTCGGCCCGCTGGCCGGCGGTCTGCTGGTCGATCACGCCGGTTGGGAGTGGATCTTCATCATCAACGTCCCGGTGGGCGTCATCGGCTTCGCCGCGGCGTGGCGCTTGGTTCCCCGCCTCGAGACCCACCAGCACCGGTTCGACGTCGTCGGCGTGACGATCAGCACGATCGGCCTCTTCCTCATCGTCTTCGGTCTCCAGGAGGGCGAGAAGTACGACTGGGCCGCCTGGGTGTGGACGATGGTGATCGGCGGTGTAGCGATCATGGCGCTGTTCCTCTGGCAGCAATCCCGCACCGCGAGCGAACCGCTGGTTCCGCTGGCACTGTTCCGCGACCGGAACTTCTCCATCTCCAACCTCGGCATCGCCGTCGTCGGCTTCGCGGTCACGAGTATGACGCTCCCGATGATGTTCTACGTCCAGGTGGCACGCGGACTGAGCCCCACGAAGTCGGCGCTGCTGCTGATTCCGATGGCCGTCCTCGCCGGGGTGCTCGCCCCGCTCGCCGGCAAGCTCCTCGACCGGACCGATCCCCGATTCCTGCTGGTGCCCGGCCTCGGCCTCTACAGCGTCTCGCTGTTCTGGTATGCGTCGATGATGAACGCGGACACCGCCATTCCGATGTTCCTGCTGCCCGCCGCGCTGATGGGCATCGCCAACGCCGGCATGTGGGGACCGCTGGCCACCACCGCCACCCGCAATCTCCCGCCGCGGCAGGCCGGCGCCGGAGCCGGCATCTACAACACCACCCGACAGATCGGGTCGGTGATCGGGTCGGCCGCCATCGCCGCCGGCATGCAGTCCCGGCTGGAGGCCAACGTGCCCGGCGCCGGCGACACCGGCTCGGTGGGCGTCGGGCAACTGCCGGACTTCCTGGTGGCGCCGTTCTCCACCGCCATGGCGCAGTCGATGCTGCTGCCCGCATCGATCCTGATAGTCGGCGTGGTCGCGGCGCTCTTCCTGGTCCGGCCGGAGAGCACGAGGCCGGGGTACCGGGCGGAGACGACGGCGGCGGTCGACACTACCGTGTAGACATGCTGCCGCCGAGCCCCGCGGGCCGCTTCGCACCGTCGCCGTCGGGCGATCTGCACATCGGAAACCTGCGCACCGCGGTCCTGGCATGGTTGTTCGCCCATGCCACGGGCCGCGGTTTCGCGATCCGGATGGAAGACCTCGACCGCGTCCGGCCGGGATCGGACGTCCGGCAGTTGCGGGATCTCGCGGCGCTCGGCCTCAGCTGGGACGAGCCTGTCGTCTACCAGTCACAGCGGCTCGAGGAGTACCGCGCCGTGGTCGACGAATTGGTGGCCGCCGGACGCACGTTCGAGTGCTACTGCACGCGCCGGGAGATCCTCGAAGCGCCGAGCGCACCGCACGCGCCGCAGGGCGCTTACCCCGGAACGTGCCGCGACCTCAGCGAGGCGCAGCGCGCGCAACGACGGTCGGAGCGGCCCGCCGCGATCCGCCTGCGCGCCGAGGTCTCGTCGTTCACCGTCCACGACCTGCTGTACGGCGAGTTCACCGGCGACGTCGACGACTTCGTCCTGGTCCGGAACGACGGAACCCCGGCGTACAACCTGGCGGTGGTGGTCGACGACGCGGCCACGGGTGTCGACCAGGTGGTCCGCGGCGACGATCTGCTCAGTTCTGCACCCCGGCAGGCCTTCCTCGCGACTCTGCTCGGTCACCGCCCGCCCGAATACGCCCACGTGCCGATGGTCCTCAACCGCTCCGGTGCCCGCCTCGCGAAGCGCGACGGCGCCGTCACCCTGACTGATCTCGCCGGCCACGGGGTGGACGCGGCATCGGCGCTGTCGATGATGGCGGAGTCGCTGGGACTGGCCGCCGCGGGTGAACCGGTCACGTTGAGCGTTCTGGCGGAGCGATTCGACCCGTCCACGCTGGTTCGCACACCCTGGGTGTTCGTCCCGCCGGAGTGAACGGCGGTCCCGGCCGCGTTTCCCGGGGCCGACCGCTGCGACGAGAGGCCCGACCGGGCGAACCGGTCGGGCCTCTCGTCAGCGGACTCTGAGCGTCAGCCCAGGCGATCGCGCAGGTGCTTGAGCTGGTCGGCGAGCTCGGCGGGGAGCTTGTCCTTGCCGTCCTCGACGAACTCGAACCACTCCTCGATGGTCGGCAGTTCGTCGCGCCATTCGTCGGCGTTCACCGCGAGTGCCTCGGCGAGATCGGCCTCGGAGACGTCCAGTCCGGTGAGATCGAGCTCGCCCGGCGCCGCCACGATGCCGATCGGGGTCTCGACGCCCTCGACGTTGCCCTCGATGCGATCGACCATCCACTTCAGGACGCGGCTGTTCTCGCCGAAGCCCGGCCACAGGAAGCGGCCGTCCTCGCCGCGGCGGAACCAGTTGACGTAGAACACCGCGGGCAGCTGCGCGCCCTCCTTGCGGCCGATGTTCAGCCAGTGCTTGAAGTAGTCACCGACGTGGTAGCCGAGGAACGGCAGCATCGCCATCGGATCGCGACGGACGGTGCCCACCTTGCCCTCGGCCGCGGCGGTCTGCTCGGAACCGACGGTCGCGCCCATGAAGACCGCATGCTCCCAGTCGCGGGCCTGGGTGACCAGCGGCACGGTGGTCTTCCGGCGACCGCCGAAGAGGATCGCCGAGATCGGCACGCCCTGCGGATCGTCCCACTCGGGAGCCAGCGTCGGGCACTGCGACATCGGGGTGCAGTAGCGCGAGTTCGGGTGGGCGGCGTTGGTCCCGGACTCGGGGGTCCAGTCGTTGCCCTTCCAGTCGATCAGGTGCGCCGGGGTCTCGCCGCCGATGCCCTCCCACCACACGTCGCCGTCGTCGGTGCGCGCGACGTTGGTGTAGATCGTGTTGCCTGCCTCGACGGTCTTCATCGCCGTCGGGTTCGAGTCGTAGCTGGTGCCCGGTGCGACGCCGAAGAAGCCGAACTCCGGATTCACCGCGTACAGCCGGCCGTCCTCGCCGAAGCGCATCCAGGCGATGTCGTCGCCCACGGTCTCCGCACGCCATCCGTCGAGAGTGGGGTGGATCATCGCGAGGTTGGTCTTGCCGCACGCCGACGGGAACGCCGCGGCGACGTAGTAGACCTTGTCCTCGGGGCTGATCAGCTTCAGGATCAGCATGTGCTCGGCCAGCCAGCCCTCGTCGTGCGCCATCGCCGAGGCGATGCGCAGCGCGTAGCACTTCTTGCCCAGCAGCGCGTTGCCGCCGTAGCCCGAGCCGTAGGACCAGATCACCCGGTCCTCGGGGAAGTGGACGATGTACTTCTCGGTGTTGCAGGGCCACGGCACGTCGGTCTGTCCCGGCTCCAGCGGGGCGCCCACCGAGTGCAGGCCCTGGACGAAGAAGCCGTCCTCACCGAGCGCCTCGAGCACCTTGGGGCCGACGCGGGTCATCACGCGCATCGACAGCACGACGTACTCGGAGTCGGTGATCTCGATGCCGAGCTTGGGATCGTCCGATCCGAGGGGACCCATGCAGAACGGGATGACGTACATGGTGCGTCCGCGCATGCAGCCGCGGTACAGCTCCGTCATGGTCGCACGCATCTCGGAGGGCTCCACCCAGTTGTTGGTGGGGCCTGCGGCTTCTTCGGTCTTGCTGCAGATGAAGGTGCGAGATTCGACGCGGGCGACGTCCGCGGGGTCTGAGAGCGCCAGATACGAGTTGGGCTTGCGCTCGTCGTTCAGCTTGGTGATGGTGCCGGACTCGACGAGTTGCGCAGTGAGGCGATCCCACTCCTCGTCGCTGCCATCCGACCAGACAACTCGGTCGGGCTGCGTCAATTCGGCAACCTCGGCCACCCAGGCGATGAGCCCGGCGTGCTTGGTAGGGGCGCTCCCGGGCTCGACGCCCGGAATTGTCGCAGCGGTCATGCGGATCTCCTCATCGAAAACTCACGGGTGCCTGCGCGCAGTGGCTGTGCGAACGCATACTGGCCCCAGGATACGCCCCATACGCCGTGGACCGAACCCCCGGGCATCGCGACCAGCGGCTATTCGAGTCGGCCCAGCGTCGTCGGACTCCACTCGGCGTCATGCTCGCCCAACGCCCCCGCGTCGACTCGGCAATCTGTTCGCAGAACGGACACCCGGTCCACTCGCCCGTCCCCGTCGGTATCGGCGACGATCGCCGGGGAACCATCGACCTCGCAGGTCAGCGAGTCACGGACACCGTCTCCGTTCGCATCGAACTCCGCGGGCCCGAGGTCCCACAGGGCACCGTCCGAGTACCACCACAGGTGGTCGTGAACATCGACACCCGGCGAGTTCTCAGCGTCGGACATCACACCGAAGCCGGACAGGTGGTGCACCCCTCCCTCCGGGGAGATGAGACCATCCTCACTGTCTCCGGCGAGTCCTCCGGTCAATTCGTCCATCGGTTCCATCAGACGCGAGCGGGTCGCGTCCGGTTCCATACCTCTCTCGTGAACTGAGCTTCGGCCGCGCCGGCCCTGGTGCCGATGCGGTGTTCCATGCCGAGCCGCCTCGACGCGATCACCTCAGCGGCCCACCGTTCCAGCCGCGCGCGATCGGCGGATGCGCGGCGGACGGACACCACCCATGCGGCGAGCGCGACGCCGCCCAGGAGGGTGAGCACGGTCCCGGCGATGCCCAGTCCGGCCCACTGCAGGGTCGGCGCGATCACCATCCGGCCGATTCCGAAACCCATCGATGCGCCGAGGAGCAGCACCATGACGTCCTCGGTGCGGCGACCGCCCTGCGGTCGAGGCACGACCCGCGTGCCGTTCCCGAACGGCTCGGGCGGAGACGGCGGAGACGAGCCGCCGGCCAGTCCGCCGACGGCCGCTGCCCGTACCTGATCGAGCCGCTGCGCGAAGTGGTCCATCACCCGGTGTTCGAGCGCGTCGAGCAACGACGGCAGCCAGTCGGTGAAACCGGGAGCGGCGCTGGCGTCCGGCACGCAGCGATGCACATCGGACGTCGCGGCCCGCAACGATTCGATCGCCTCCGCCCTGGAGGCGACGATGCCCGCTCGCAGTCCGGCGAGCCGATCGGCACGGATCAGCGCGACCGACTCCGAGGGCGGCTGCGCCCTCTGTCCGCTCTCGGCCTGTCCGTTCTCGGCCCGCGCGGGAGCCCGGGGAACGGCTTCACCGTCGGCCCGATCGCGGCACCAGCGTGCCAGTTCCGGGACACCCGACGCGGAACCGGAAGCGCTCGCGAGCGCCGCGGAGGTCGCGAACACCGGAAGTCCGCGCTGCGGATCCAGGCGGCGCCGCGTCTCGGCCAGCGCTTTCGGCCATGCCGGGAAGGCGTCGACGCGACATGCCACGAGTGCCGTCGGCAGGCCCGCCGCGGCGAGTTCGGCCAGCAGCAGGTCTTCTTCTTCGCACGCCGGCATCGACGAGTCGATCGCCAGCACGGCCGTCCGCGCCCGCGCGGCCTGCGACGCGGCGTCGGCGGGGCTGCCCGCGACGAGGATCTCCTCCCGCAGCCCGGCGGCCGCCAGTGCAGCGGCGAGTCCCGCCGGATCGGCTCCGGCGGTTCCGGCGATCAGCAGAGTCATCGGACCCGCTCCCCCGCCAGACGCCGTTCGACCGCGACGCGGTCGAAGCCGCGGGCCGCATGCAGGCGCAGCCCCGAGAGTCTGCGCACCCGGCGACCGCGCGCGATCTCCGCGGAAGCGGCGGCGATCGGCGCGACCAGCGCGTCCAGACCGCTCGCCTGCCGCAGCCGCACCGCCAGCGCCTGCGCGTCCAGGTCGGGGTCGGTCGATACGGCGGCCAGCGACTCCACGAGACCGGCGCGACCGAGCAATGCGAGGAGCCGCGCTGCGGAGCCCTGGTCGGGCGCGGCTGCGGCGAACGCTGCAGCGGACTCGGGAACGCGGACCCCGGCGGCCGCCCACGACCGTAGGACGTCCACGTCAGCTGAAGTGATCCGCGCCGCGGCCGGCAGTGCGGACACCGGATGCACCGGACAGGCGAGATCCTCGCTCGCGTTCGCGGCGAGGCGGTCGGCGTCGGGCCGGGTGTCGGCCTTCGCGGCGACGACGACCACCGGCACCTCCGCTGCCCGGATCGCGGCGCGATCACAGGCCCGCGCCTGTGCGCCGATGACCCGGATCAGCAGATCCGCGGGGTCGTCGAGGCGCCGGTCGTGATCCGGACCGTCTCCCCGGTCCTGACCGACCGGTCTGGCGACCACTCCGAAGCGCGCGGCGAGCGCGGCGGCCATCGTCGAACTGCCCGCGCCGGGCGCCCCGGAGACGTCGACCACCAATGGTGTGCGTGCGAAGTCCGGCCCGTCGAATGCGAGGCCGCTGAGAATGGGTTCCACCCCGTCCACCTCCCCCAAGGTGTCTGCGTGCACTGAACCTACCCCGCAGGTCCGACATTGTGCGGCGGTCGCCGGAATCGGGCGGTCCGAGGCGGCTGATCGGGGTGTCCGTTGTGAGCGAGCACCGTAAATAGGACACCATGGAACGGTGAACACCGACGCCGCCGATGGATCGGCGCCCGACACCGACCGCTCCCGCCTCTACCCGAGAGTCACCAGCTTCCGGTTCCGGCGCGGGACTCTGACCCCCGGACAGCAGCGCAATTGGGAGACTCTGTGGCCCCGGCTGGGTCGCGACCTGCGCACCGGACCCGACCGCGCGGACGAGCCACCGCTCGAGGCGGCGGAGTGGTTCGGACGGCAGGCTCCCCTCATCGTCGAGGTCGGCAGCGGCACGGGCATCTCCACCGCGGCGATGGCCGAGGCCGAGCCGGACGCCGACGTCGTGGCCGTGGAGGTGTACCAGCCCGGGCTCGCGCAGTTGGTCGGCCTCGTCGACCGAGCCGGACTGACCAACGTCCGCATGGTCCGCGGCGATGCGACCGTCGTCCTCTCCGAGCTCATCGGTCCCGACACCCTCACCGGCGTCCGCGTGTTCTTCCCCGACCCGTGGCCCAAGTCGCGCCATCACAAGCGGCGTTTCCTGCAGTCGGGCACCATCGAACTGATCGCCGATCGACTCAAGCCCGGCGGCGTCCTGCACATCGCGACCGATCACGCCGATTACGCGCTGTGGATCGCCGAACTGCTGGCGACGCAGCGTCCGGACCGGCCGCATGTGGTGCCGCTGACCTTCGACTCGCCGATTCTGCTCGACCGCCCGACCACCAAGTTCGAGGGCCGCGCCCAGGAGGAGGGCCGAGAGGTCAACGAGTTCGTCTACGTGAAGCCGCATCCCAAACCCACGCGCACGGAGACCAGGGAGGACGACGCATGAGCCCCGAGTTCGCGGAGACGATCTCCGGCGCGAGCAGTGCTCGCCGACTGCTGCTGGTGTGGGACGCCCCGAATATGGACATGGGTCTCGGAGGAATCCTCGGCGGCCGCCCGACCGCCGCGCACCGGCCGCGGTTCGACGCCCTGGGCCGCTGGATTCTCAAGCGGAACGCCGCTCTGGCGGCGAGTCTGCACGCCGAGGTCGAGCCCGAAGCCACCGTCTTCACCAACATCGTGCCCGGCAGCGCCGACGTGGTGCGCCCGTGGGTGGAGGCGCTGCGGAACGTCGGTTACGCGGTGTTCGCCAAGCCGAAGCTGACCGAGGACAGCGACGTCGACGCCGACATGCTCGACCACATCCAGGTGCGACGTCATACACCCGGCCTCGCCGGTGTGATCGTCGCCTCAGCCGACGGCCAGGCCTTCCGGGAACCGCTGCTGGAGATCGCGGCCGAAGGCGTGCCGGTCACCGTCATCGGTTTCCGGGAGCATGCGAGCTGGGCGTTGACCTGCCAAGAGATCGAGTTCATCGATCTCGAGGAGATCCCCGGCGTGTTCCGCGAACCGCTGCCGCGGATCAGTCTCGACTCGCTGCCGGACGAGGGTGCCTGGCTCACCCCGTTCCGTCCCCTCACGGCGTTGCTCAAGTAGACAGGTCTTCAGAGACCTGAAGCCGTGCGCAGGTTTTCTCAGTTTAGGCTGCGAGAATCGCACTTTCGGTACCCGCAAGTAGGAAGGACACCGGCGTGTTCGGATCCATCGGCTCATTCGTCTACCGAATGCGCTATACCGTCATCGCCGTCCTCGTCGCATTGATGGGCGGTCTGGGGCTGTACGGCATCAACCTGCCGCAGTACCTGTCCCAGAGCGGATGGTTCGACCCGGGCTCGGAGTCGGCCCAGGGATCCGTCATCGCCGACACCGCCCTCGGGCGAGACCACAAGTCCGACGTGATCCTGCTGATCACGCCGCCTGCGGGGACCAAGGTCGACGATCCGGCGTTCAGCGCCAAGACCGAGAACATCGTCGACGACCTGGTCAAGGAGCATCCGGACATCGTCAGCCGGGAGTCCGGCGACGGGCACGCTGGCATCATCGATCCGTTCGAGAAGGCCGACGCGGGCGCCGGTCAGACCGCTGCCGAGATCAAGCAGTCCCGGATGTGGACGGCCGACCGAAAACACGGTTTCGTGTCCATCGGCGTCGCGGGTGACGACGACACCACGATCCTGAACAACTACAAGACCATCGAGCCGTTCTTCGACGGGCTCGCCGAGCGGTACGACCTACCGGGAACCAAGTTTCAGTTGGCCGGTCTGCAACCGATCGCGGCCGCGATGAGCAAGGGTATGGAAGACGACATCTCGCGTGCCGAGCTGATCGCGCTACCGGTGGTGGCGATCATGCTCCTGTTCGTCTTCGGCGGCGTGGTGGCGGCCGTGCTGCCGGTCTTCATCGGTGGTCTGACGATCGCCGGCTCCCTCGGCATCATGAAGGTGCTGGCGCAGCTCACCGAGTTGAACATCTTCGCCCAGTCGGTGGTCACGCTGATCGGTCTGGGCATCGCGATCGACTACGGCCTGTTCATCGTCAGCAGATTCAGAGAGGAAATGGCCGAGGGATACACGGTCAAAGCCGCGGTCCGAAGAACCGTGATGACCGCGGGCCAGACCGTGGTGTTCTCGGCGACCATCATCGTCGCCGCGCTGGCCTGTCTCCTGATGTTCCCGCAGGCCTTCCTGAAATCCGTGGCGTACGGGGCGATCGCGTCGGTCGGTCTGGCCGCCATCCTGTCGATCACCGTCCTCCCGGCGATCCTGGCGATCCTGGGCCGCCGGATCGACGCGCTGAGCCTGCCCTTCCTGCGTCGGACCAAGACGCGCGAAGAGATCGAGGCCGGATTCTGGGGCCGCCTGTCCGGATGGGTGATGCAGCACCCGGTCAAGACCGCGGCACCCACGGTCCTGCTGCTGCTGGCGCTGATCATCCCGTTCGGCAACATCCAGTTCGGCGGCATGACCGAGGCCTATCTCCCGCCCGACAACGCGAACCGCGTCGCGCAGGAGGACTTCGACAAGTACTTCCCGACCGAGCGCACCGAAGACCTCAAGCTGATCGTCACCTACGACCAGAACACCGACGACGCGGCGGGCAAGATTCAGCGGATCGCCGACGAGGCCAACCAGATCCCCGGGTTCACCAAGCAGTTCTCGCCCACGGCCGACGGCGGAGCCCTCGAAGGCGTGTACGGCGACGACGAGACCGGGCTCGGCGTGACGCAGATGTCGGCCGGTCTGGTGGACCGCAACACCGCACCCGAGGCGATCAAGAAGCTCCGCGAGATCGACGACCAGGGCATGACCGTCTACGTCGCCGGCACCCCGACCCTGACCCAGGACTCCATCGACGCGCTGATCAAGCTGCTCCCGTGGATGGCCATCCTGCTGGTCCTGGTCACCGGCCTGCTGATGTTCCTGGCGTTCGGTTCGGTCATCCTGCCGATCAAGGCGGCACTGATGACCGCGCTGGGTCTGGGCTCCACGCTCGGGATCCTGACGTGGATCTTCATCGACGGTCACGGCTCGTCGATCGCGAACTTCACTCCCGGCCCGCTCTTCGCGCCGGTGCTGGTTCTGATCATCGCGATCATCTACGGCCTGTCGACCGACTACGAGATCTTCCTGCTCTCCCGCATGGTCGAGGCCCGGCAGCAGGGTGCGTCGACCACCGAGGCGATCCGGGTGGGCACCGCGCACACCGGCCGCATCATCACCGCGGCCGCGGCCATCCTGGTGGTGGTCACCGGCGCGTTCGGCCTGTCGGACATCGTCATGATGAAGTACATCGCCTACGGCATGATCGCAGCGCTGATCCTCGATGCGACGGTGATCCGCATGCTGCTGGTGCCGTCGATCATGAAGTTGCTCGGCGACGACTGCTGGTGGTCGCCGCGCTGGATGCAACGACTGCAGCAGAAGATCGGCCTCGGCGAGACCATCCTCGAGGACGACCCGAGCCAGAAGCGCCCCGACTACTTCGACGCGGTGCCGGCGGGCACCTCGGGCGGTGTCGTGGCCGCGGCGGAGGCACCGACCACCGCGATGCGGGTACCGTCCGGAGTGGCCGAACGTCCAGTGGCCGGACGGGCCGAGCCGACGGGGCCCCGCCGCGCGCTCTCGCGGCACGAGACGCCGGGTGAGTCCGACAGCGGACCCCAGCCCACCGCCGACAGCACGCTCGACGAACTCGTCGACGACGAGGTGGTCGCGCCGTCCGCCGCGCGCACCGACCGCCGCGGCTCCGGCCCCGACACCGGCTCGTGGAAGCTCGGACTCGGCGGCGTCCGCCAGGTGAGCCCGGATCAGCGCCCACGACCGCAGGCAGCCCCGTCGGCACGACCGCAGACCGCACCGCCTGCACCGCAGCCGCGTCCGGCGCGGACGCCGATCGCACCGACGACGGGCGGTGCGACGCCCGCTGCACGGCCACAGGGACCCGCTCCCACCGCCCCGGCGACCGCGCGCCGCCCGATCGGTGCACCGCCGGTACCGCCGCGCCGGGTTCCGCCGCGCCCGGTGGTACCGGGTCAGAGCGGCCCGCAGCCCGTGGCTCCTCGCCCGGCGACCGACCAGCCGCAGGCTCCCGCGCCGCGCCGCGCCCGGGCCACTCCCCCGGCACCGACACCGCCCCCGCGCCCGACCGCACCGGCAACGGAGGCCCCGGCCCGTGAGCCCGCGGCACCCGAGCCGCAGGCCCCTTCGCGCGAGCTCCGCGCCGACCGCGGCGAGGAGGGAACCCAGATCAGCGTGCAGGATCTGCTGCGCCGGAGCCGTCGGGCACAGCAGGACGGGGAATAGGTCCCTCGCTACCGGGCAGTTACGCTGTAGCGCATGCCCAACGACGACGCCGACCACGTCGCCGCGGACCCGACGCCCGAGGGCGGGTCCTCGCGACCGTGGCGCCGTTGGCTCCGATGGGGTTTGATCGTCCTCGTCGTCGCCATTCTGGTCACCGAGGGCGTGATCGTCTGGCCCAAGCTCACACAGACCTGGGCGCGCATCGGCGAGCTCCGGTGGCAGTGGGTCTTCGTCTCCATCGTGGCTGCTCTGCTGTCGATGGACAGCTACGGCCAGGTGCAGCGCGTCCTGATGCGTTCGGCAGGCGTCCGGGTCCGGCAGCGCGAATCACTGGCGGTGATCCTGGCCTCGAACTCGGTGTCCCAGACCCTGCCCGGCGGACAGGTCCTCGCTCCGGCGTTCATCTACCGCGAGAGCCGGCGCTGGGGCGCGACACCGGTGGTCGCCTCCTGGCAGCTGGTGATGTCCGGGCTGCTGGCGGGCGCCGGACTGGCGCTGCTCGGTCTCGGCGGAGCCCTGCTCGCCGGCGCCAAGACCAGTCCGTTCTCCGTGATCTTCAGCGTCTCACTGTTCGTCGTGTTCGTGGCGGTCGTGCAGTACATGGCCAGTCATCCCCAGGTGCTCGAGACCATCGCCGCCCGGCTGCTCGGCTGGTTCAACGAGCTGCGCGACAAGCCCGCCGACTACGGGACAGACCGACTCCACCAGATCATCACCCAGCTGCAGGCGGTGAAGCTCGACCGGCGCAACGCCGTCGAGGCGTTCAGCTGGAGCCTGTTCAACTGGGTCGCTGACGTTCTCTGTCTCGCCGCCGCCTGCTATGCGATCGGCGCGCATCCCTCGATCTCGGGTCTGATGGTCGCCTATGCCGCGGGCAAGGCGGTCGGCACCGCGGTTCCGCTGCTGCCCGCCGGCATCGGCGTCGTCGACGGCGTCCTGGTCGCGGCCCTTGCCTCCGCGGGCATGGGCGCCGCGGATGCGCTCACCGCCGTCCTGATCTACCGCATCATCAGCTACATCCTGATCGCACTGATCGGTTGGGTCGTCATCGCGGTGCGGTACCGGGGTGCGTTCAAGTCCCGGCGCAGTCTGGACGACGAGATCGCCGAAGACACGACGCAGAAGTATCCGGTCATCGACCCCGGACAGCTGGATCGACGGTCCGACGACGGTCGCGATCCCGGTGCCGGCGAGACGCCGAACACAGGGTAGGGAAGGCCGGCCGGTCCGGGGATACGGTGGGGACATGACCGCACCCGTATCCGTCGCGCCGGTTCAGCGACGTCTCGTCCTCCCCGCCGTCGCCGACTTCGCGGCGATCTGCGTGTTCGTCGCCGTCGGCCGCAGCAGCCACGATGAGGCCGGCTCGTTCACCGGATTTCTGACGACCCTGTGGCCGTTCCTCGTCGGAGCGATCGCCGGCTGGGCGATCGCCGCCGCGACCACCCGGGGCCGAGACCTCGCGCCCGCCGCACTCTGGCCCGCCGGCGTCGCGGTCTGGGTCTCGACCGTCGTCGTCGGGATGCTGCTGCGCGTGGTCTCCGGGCAGGGCACGGCCCTCTCGTTCTGCATCGTCGCCACCATCGCGACCGGTGTCCTGCTGCTGGGCTGGCGCGCCGTCGCCGGTCTGGTGACGCGGCGCCGCGTCACTTCAGCGTGAAGTACTTCTGCGCCACCTGAAGGGCCGCGGTACCGGACTTGTCGCCCTCGCAGTAGATGACGATGATCTTGCCGCCCTGAGAGCCGACGAACCAACCGGGTCCCTGTGGCCCGTTGGTGCCGACCAGCGCCTTGAGCCCGGGAGCACGGGTCAGATCACTGGCGTCGCCGGTCTTCGCCGTGGTCGTCATGGACGCCTGGATCCGCCGGACCACGCCGTCGTCGAGTTTGCCCAACTGGCCCCCGGTGACCTTGGTCTTCGACCCCTTGATGACGAACGGCGGAGCCGCGGTCCGGTCACCGCCGGCTCGTTCCAGGGCGACTCCCAGGGCCGCCATGTTGATCATCGACGCCGTGTAATCCTTCGGGTGGTACGCGGCGGCGGACACCTTGGGCGCGGTGCCGCTCGGCAGGCTCATTCCCGGAACCGTGAACTGCAGGCCCAACCCGAGTGAGTGCAGCACCGACTCCGCGCTGTGCTGATCGGCGCCCTTGCCCTCCGCGGCGATCGCGTCGAACACCGGGTCGAGGGTGCTGCCGACGGGATAGGCGATGCCCGCCTCGATGTTCTTGGCGGCCGCGGCGTCGTTCTGCGCCATCCCGCGGATCGCTCCGGTGGCGGCGTCGAGGGTCATGATCGTCGCCGGCTGCGCCACCTCGACGGCGGCGTCGCCCAGGGTGAGCTGTTCGTTCGGGTCGATCGTCGTCACGATGTCCGGGCCCGCCCCGCCCTGATGCCCGGCGAGTTTCTGCGGCGGCGCCCCGGGCGCCACGAGCTGCACCTGCCAGCCGGCGGTGGCGTCGCGGATCGCGTTCCAGTAGTTCGTCAGACCGGCGCTCAGAGGGGTCGACAGCCGGCGGTCGGTCATCACGAGCATGCCCGACTTGTTGACGTTGACTCCCGCGATCCGAGCCGGATCGGAAGTGAGAATCTGCATGTCGGAGTCGCGCAGCGTCACCGCGACCACCTGCCGTCCCTGGGAAGCGGCGAGCTTGTCGTCGATCGATTTCACCGTCACCATCGGGGCCACCGGAGCCACCGCGTTCGCCAGCGCTCGCACCGACTTGTCGAGATCCTTGGTCGCGGCCGGGTCGATGGTGATCTCGTTGACCGGCTCCATCTGCATGAACGGCTTGCCCGACGCGCTGCGCACCACCGGCGCCGGAGTGGCGTCGGTGCGGACCTCCTGCAGTCGGCCGTCCGGGGTGAGGCCGGTGTACAGCAGCCCCGGATCCCACTGGACCTTCCAGCCGGAGGAGAGCCGGCGTGCCGACCCCGAGGTCTTGGTCTGGAAACTCCGGTCGCCCGCCCAGTTCCACGTGATGGTCAGGGTGAACGAGGCGCTGCCGTCGCTGTACTCCACGAGCCGCCCGGTGTCGACGGACACCTCACGCGGATGCATTCCCGCGAACGTGACGCCGAGCAGCTCGGCCGCCTGACTCGGCGACGTCGTCAGGTCGGCCGCTCCCTGCGTGTCCTGCCTGCTGATCGCGTCCGCGAATGCCGAGACCGCACGCGAAGCATCCGAATCGTCGTCGGAAGAGCACGAGACCATGGCGAGAACCACGGCCAGCGCAGCGACGACAGCGAACACCGCTCTTCCAACCCGCGAAACCATAGTCCCAATTATCACTTCATTCCCACCCGTTTCTCTGGCCACAAGCTCGCATTCCGGGAACTATGTGGTCACAATCGCACAACGCGCCGCTCACGGCATCCGTTCCGGGCGACGGAGGACAATGGACTCCATGAGCACGTCCATCCTGCGTTCCACGGACCGCGCGCGCACCACCACCGGCTGGCTCGACTCGGCCCACTCCTTCTCGTTCGGCGACCATTACGACCCGGCGAACACCCACCACGGCGTGCTCCTGGTGCAGAACGAGGACGTGATCTCGCCCGGTGAGGGCTTCGACACACATCCGCACGCGGACACCGAGATCGTCACCTGGGTGCTGTCGGGATCGCTGGTCCACCAGGACTCCGAAGGACACAGCGGCGTCATCTATCCCGACCTCGCACAGCGGATGAGCGCAGGCACCGGCATCCTGCACTCCGAACGCAACGACGACGCCGAGTCGGCGGACGAGTCGGTGCACTTCATCCAGATGTGGGTGATGCCCGACGAGTACGGCATCACACCGGGCTACGAGCAACTCGACATCTCGGGCGAACTGCGACCGGGACGCCTCGTCACCGTCGCCTCCGGTTCCCCCCGCCACGACTCCGCGATCCGAATCGCCAACCGCGGGGCCACCCTCTCCGCGGCCAGACTCACTCCCGGACAGACCATCGCGGTGCCGTCGTCCCGCTTCACACACCTGTTCGTCACCCGCGGCACCGCGCAGGTGGAGGGCGAGACGCTGGAGGCCTCCGACGCCCTGCGCGCCACCGACTTCGGCGGAACCGTCGTCCGGGCGGCCACCGATTGCGAACTGCTCGTCTGGTCGATGGATGCGCGGCTCGGGGAATAAACCCCGGCGTGATGTCACTATGGAGGACGTGACTATCGAGCAGACCTCCGGGCTCGACCTCGAGTGGGTCGAACCATCCGTACGCGCCGCAGACGACCTCTTCACCCACGTCAACGGGAAATGGCTTGCCAGCCACCGGATTCCGGACGATCGCAGCATCGACGGAGCGTTCCACGTGCTGCGCGACAACGCTGAGGAGGACGTCCGCGCGATCGTCGAGGAGTGCGCCGAGGGCTCCCCCGAGTCGGGCACGCCCGCAGCCAGGATCGGCGACCTCTACGCGTCGTTCATGGACGTCGATCGGGTCGAGGAACTCGGGGTCGCACCGATCGCCGATCAGCTCCAGGAGATCGCCGGCGTCTCCGACACCTCCGAACTGGCCGCTCTGATGGGGCGTCTGCAGCGCGAGGGGGTGGGCGGCCTGTTCGGCTTCTACGTCGACACCGATGCGCGACGGTCCGACCGCTACCTGGTGCACATCACCCAGAGCGGTCTCGGACTGCCCGACGAGTCCTACTATCGCGAAGACAATCACGCCGCCGTGCGCGAGGCCTATCGCGCTCACATCGCCGCGATGCTCGGACTGGCCGGTGTCGCCGACGCACAACGGCAGGCGACGGCGATCTTCGACCTCGAGACCGCGATCGCATCGCATCACTGGGACGTGGTGCGGCGACGCGACGCCGAGGCCGCCTACAACCTGCGGACCCTCGCGGAGTTCGGCGATCTCGCCGCCGGTTTCGATCTCGCCGGCTGGCTGACTGGTCTCGACGCGGGCGAGACGTTCGCGGAGGTGGTGATCGGTCAGCCGTCGTTCATCGAGTCGAGCGCCGGACTGCTCACCTCGCAGCCGCTCGATTCATGGAAGAGCTGGCTCGCCTGGCGGCTGCTGCGCACCGTCGCACCGTATCTCTCCAGCGACTTCGTCGACGAGAACTTCGCGTTCTACGGCAAGACCCTCACCGGTGCCGAGGTGATCCGCGACCGATGGAAGCGCGGTGTCGGTTTCGTCGAGCAGGCGGCAGGCTTCGCGGTCGGCGAACTATACGTGGAGCGACACTTCCCGCCCGAGGCGAAGGCCCGGATGGACGAACTGATCGCCAATCTCGTCGAGGCGTATCGCCGCAACATCGGCGATCTGCCCTGGATGACCGAGGCGACGCGCGCCCGGGCCCTGGCGAAACTCGACAAGTTCACCCCCAAGATCGGCTACCCGGCCAAGTGGATCGACTACTCGACGCTGGAGGTCGACCGCACCGACCTCGTCGGCAACTCCCGCCGCGCCGCGGCTTTCGAGACCGCACGCGAGCTCCGCAAGATCGGCCGCCCCGTCGATCGCGACGAGTGGTTCATGACGCCGCAGACGGTGAACGCCTACTACAACCCGGGGATGAACGAGATCGTCTTCCCGGCGGCGATCCTGCAGCCCCCGTTCTTCGATCCGAACGCCGACGACGCGGCCAACTACGGCGGCATCGGCGCGGTGATCGGCCACGAGATCGGCCACGGCTTCGACGACCAGGGCGCGAAGTACGACGGCGACGGCAACCTGGTGGACTGGTGGACCGACGACGACCGGGCCGAGTTCGGCAAGCGCACTTCGGCACTGGCAGCGCAGTACGGCGAGTTCACGCCTCACGGGCTGGACGAGAAGTACAAGGTGAACGGCGAGTTCACCCTCGGTGAGAACATCGGCGATCTGGGTGGGCTGTCGATCGCCCTGGTGGCGTACGAGATCGCGCAGGAGAAGTCCGGCGCCACGCCGCCGGTGATCGACGGACTGACCGGACGGCAACGGGTCTTCTACAGCTGGGCCCAGATCTGGCGTACCAAGACCCGGGACGAGGAAGCCATCCGGCGTCTGGCCATCGACCCGCACTCGCCGCCGGAGTTCCGCTGCAACGGTGTGGTCCGCAACGTCGACGCCTTCTACGAAGCGTTCGACGTCGTCCCCGGCGATGCGCTGTATCTGCCGCCCGCCGATCGCGTCCGCATCTGGTGAGGCAGCCGACCGGCGCTCTCGATGGTGCGAACACCGCATAGCCGGTAGACATGGAGGCCATGACCTCCTCGCGGCTCGCCTGCACGCTGGTGCCCGCCGTGCTCGTGCTGATCTGGCTCGGGGTGGCCGGGGCCACCGGACCGCTGGCCGGAAAGCTCAGCACGGTCACCACCGACGACGCGAGCGCGTTCCTGCCCTCGTCGGCCGAGTCGACCCGCGTGGCCGAGCAGCTGCCCGCGTTCACCGACACCGGCTACTTCCCGGCGATCGTCGTCGCGGAGAAGCAGGACGGCGGGCCGATGACTGCGGCCGACACCGCCTTCGTCTCCGACGCCGTGACTCCACTGGCCGGAACGCCGGGCTTCGCACCGCAGTTCTCTCCCGCGATCGGGGCGGCGGACGGTGCGGCCGTCCAACTGTTCGTCCCGGTCTCCACTGATGGGAAACCGAAGGAGCAGATCGGGAAGCTGCGCGATGCGCTGGCGAATCCACCGCCCGGAGTGGCAGTGGCCGTGACCGGCCCCGCCGCCCAGGCCGCCGACCTCTCGAACGCCTTCGCGGGCATCGACGGCGTCCTGTTGCTGGTGGCCGGGGCGGTGGTGCTGGCGATCCTGATCGTCGTATACCGCTCGCCGATCCTGCCGCTGGTGGTGCTGCTCTCCGCAGTCTTCGCCCTCGCACTGGCGTCGGGCGTGGTCTACTGGCTCGCGTCCGCGGGCACCCTGGAACTCAACGGGCAGAGCCAGGGAATCCTGTTCATCCTGGTCTTCGGCGCCGCCACCGACTACGCCCTGCTTCTGGTGGCTCGCTACCGCGAGGCGCTGTCGGCGGAACCGGACGCACGCGCGGCCCTGCGCACCGCGTGGCGCGCCACCCTCCCGCCGATCTGCGCGTCGGCTGCCACCGTGATCCTGGGCGTCCTCTGTCTGCTGCTGTCCGACCTGAACTCGAATCGCAGCCTCGGCCCGATCGCGGCGATCGGCATCGCCGCCTCGTTGCTCGTCTCGATCACCTTCCTCCCGGCCGCCCTCGCGCTCATCGGACGCACCGCGTTCTGGCCGCGCCGGCCGGGGCCGGCCACCGGTTCGACGCACCGGATCTGGCAACGGGTCGCCGCATTCGTCGCCCGTTCGCCGCGCAAGATCTGGGCGCTCACCCTCCTGGTGCTCGTCATCGGCGCCGCATTCGCCCCCGCGTTCCGCGCCGGCGGCGTCTCCACCGACGACTTCTTCCTCGGTGAGACCGAATCGGTGACCGGCGCGCAGATGCACGGCAGGCACTTCGACGCCGGGTCGGGCACCCCAACCTGGGTGATCACCGACGATGCGGCCGCGGTCCGAACCGCGGAACGGGTTCGTGCGGTCGACGGCGTCGCAGCCGCCGAGATCCTCGCCGCCGCATCGGGTCCCGTCACCCACGACGGGAGGCAGGCGATTCAGGTGACGCTGAGCGATGACCCGAACTCCCTCGCCGCACAGGACACCGTGGTGCGGATCCGGAACGCCGTCTCGTCCGTCCCCGGTGCCGACGCGGAGGTCGGCGGCGCCACGGCTGTCGACCTGGACACCCGGACCACCGCCGAACGCGACCGCAACGTCATCATCCCCATCGTGTTGGCTGTGGTCCTCGCCGTCCTCGTCGTCCTGCTGCGGAGCCTTCTCGCACCGCTGATCCTGCTCGCGACCACGGTTCTGTCGTTCGGGACCGCGCTGGGCGTCGCGGCACTGATGTTCAACGGCCCGTTCGGCTTTCCCGGCGCCGATCCCGTCGTCCCGCTGTTCGCGTTCGTGTTCCTCGTGGCGCTCGGCATCGACTACAACATCTTCCTGATGACCCGGGCCCGGGAGGAGGCGCAGGCACACGGCACCCGCGACGGGATGATCAGAGCCCTCACCGGCACCGGCGGCGTCATCAGCGCAGCCGGTCTGGTGCTCGCCGCCACGTTCAGCGCCCTCGCGGTGATCCCGCTGCTGTTCCTGGCCCAGGTGGCCTTCCTCGTCGCGTTCGGCGTCCTCGTCGACACGCTGATCGTGCGATCGCTGCTGGTTCCGGCGCTCACCCTCGACATCGGACCGCGGATCTGGTGGCCGGGCGCCATCGCCGCCGACACGTCCCAGGACGCGCGCACCGCGGACTGACGCGCTCCTCGCGCGAACCGCCCGGCGCGGGGTCAGTCGCGCGGCGTCGTCCCGAAGACCGCCACGGCCCGCTCGGGCTTCGCCTCGGCGTAGTACACCTCGGCCGTATCGCCGACCAACGGCCGAGCGCCGAGGGGGAACTCGTCTCTGCCGGTCAACTGATGGGTTCGGCCCTCCGCGTCCCGATACTCGATCCGGTAGCGGACGGTGGCGTGGGTGCTCTCGATCGCCTCGGCACGGTCGCCGTCGGACTCGACCACTGTTCCGCGGACCCGCGTCCCCTGCCGATAGAGCCAGATCCGCGGAACCACCCGAAACAGCCAGATCACGACGCAGATCACTCCGACCGCGGCGGCGGGGACGGCGACCCACGGCACGCCGCCGGCCGCCGCGCCGATCGCCGCTCCGACGCCCAGCGCGCCGACGGTCAACGACATCCACGCCGTCGGGATCGCGAACCCGCCTGCGATCGCGGCGAGCAGTGCCACCGTCGCCAGCGTGAGACTCTCCGATCCCCGGATCCCCGCGGCGAAGATCGCGCACCACACCGAGCACCACAGGGCAGCGCTCACCGACACCACCAGGGTGCGCGTCATCGTCTCGGGACGAGGCCACATGCTCCCAGACTAACGATCCCGACCGATCGGACACCGAATCCGCTTCGATCCCGTGCGGAACGCACTAGCGTCGGCAGCACCCAGCCGATACGACCTCCGGAAGTGATTCCCGTGACCGCTGCCTCCCCAGAATCCGATGTGCGCCATGACTTCACCTCACTGCGAGCGGGCGGGATGAACTGGCAGTCGTTCCCGCTCCGACTGTTCACCAAGGGCAACGCCAAGACCTGGAATCCCGCGGCGATCGATTTCTCCCGAGATGCGCAGGACTGGGCCGCGCTCGACGACGAGCAACGCCGGAGCGCCACCTACCTCGTCTCGCAGTTCGTCGCGGGAGAGGAGGCGGTGACCCAGGACATCCGGCCCTTCATGGACGCGATGGCGTCCGAGGACCGGTTCGGTGACGAGATGTACCTGTCGCAGTTCTGCCTCGAGGAGGCCAAGCACGCCCAGGGTTTCCGACTCTGGATGGACGCCGTGGGCCTCACCGGCGATCTGCACCCGTACGTCGCCGAGAACCCCTACTACCGGCAGCTCTTCTACGAACAGCTGCCGCAGTCGCTACGGGTGCTCTCCGCCGACCCGTCGCCGGTCAACCAGGTCCGCGCCAGCGTCACCTACAACCACGTGATCGAGGGAAGCCTGGCGCTCACCGGCTACTACGCGTGGCGGCGCATCTGCGTCGAAACCGAGATCCTGCCGGGAATGCAGCAGTTGATCGGCCGAATCGCCGAGGACGAGACCAGGCATATGGCCTGGGGCACGTTCACCTGCCGCAGGCACGTGGCGGCCGACGACTCGCTCTGGCAGGTGGTCACCGACAGGTTCGGCGAACTGATCCCCCTCGCGATGGGCATGATCGCCTGGGTCGACGATCAGTTCGACGAACCGCCGTTCGGCATCGACAACGACGACTTCCTCGAGTACGCGGCAGATCGCGCGCAGCGCAGGCTGCACGCGATCGAGTCCGCGCGCGGAAGGAACGTCGAAGACATCGACGTCGATTACAGTCCGGCGACGCTGGAGGAGACGTTCAACGCGGAGGACGAGGCCTCGCTCGGTGGCGACACCGAGACTTGAGCGCCGGCGTCAGCTCGTCAGGCGTTGCCCGCCTTCCACTGATCCCAGCTGAGTTCCCAGTCGCCGTAGGTGTCCCAGACGGGCAGCGGCGGGCCGCCCGAGTTGGTGATCTCGACGACGTCGCCGAGACCGAAGTGGTCGAACATCCACTGCGAGTCGGCCGGACTCAGATTCACGCAGCCGTGCGAGACGTTCGAGGCGCCCTGCTGACCCACCGACCACGGCGCGGAGTGCACGAACTCACCGTCGTTCGAGATCCGCAGATCGTTGTAGACGGTCTCGCGGTAGTAGCCGGGATCGCCCTGGCAGACACCGAAGGTGCACGAGTCCATGACGGTCTGCGCGGCCTTCTCGGACACGACGTGCGGACCGGTGTGCGACGGATTGTTCGGCTCGCCGAGGCTCATCGGCATCTGTTTGACCTGCTCGCCGTTGTGGAAGACGGTGAGCAGTTCGGTGGCACCGTCGGCCTTCGCCACCCACGAGTCGTGGACGGTGTAGTCGACGGCGTTGTCCTCGGCGCCGTAGACGCCGCCGCCGAGATCGACGCCGTAGACGTCGGCTTCGATGTGGATCTTGGTGCCCGGCTTCCAGTATTCGGGGCCGCGGTAGTGGACGTTCTGGTCGTCGATCCAGTACCAGGCACCCGGCTGAGCGGGTGTGGTCGTCACTTTGAGGTGTTTGGTCACTTCGGCCTTGTCCTTCACCGGCTTGGTGAACTGGAAGACCATCGGCTGACCGACGCCGATGCCGACGTCGGAGACCACGTCCGGCGCCGGGACGACGTTGGCGTACGCGGTGTCGTCGGGGGTGATGGTGGTGACGGTGAACGACTTCGTAGTCGGCTTCTTGTCGCTGTTGACCGCTGTGGCGTCCACGGTGTAGGTCCCGCCGTACCCGAGGTCCTCGGAGGTGGTCCAATGCGTCGCGGTGGCGTCGAGCTTTCCGTCGACCTTCTTACCCGCCGCGTTGGTCACCGTCACAGCGGTGAGTTCTCCTCCGGTCGCGTCGACGACGATCGGCGTCGTCGGATTGATCGGCTTGCCGTTCGCCACGGGCACGCCGATCGCCGCGGGAGCCGGAGGCGGGGCCGAAGTGCCACCGCTGCACGCGGCGAGCACCATCGCCACGCCCACCAGGCATGACACCAGCGCGGCGGAATCACGTCGAATCAACATCTATCCCCTCGAGAGCAAAGAGCGGTGCCGTGCACCACTCGACGATTCTCCCCCGACTTCCTGCGAATCACTGAGCCGATCTGTCAGCGAGCGTCAAGGCGACCGCCGTCACACCTGTGGCCGCACCCGTCACGACCAGCACGGACGGCCATGCGCCCAGCTTCTTCGCCAGCGGGTGTGAGATTCCGAACGCACCGAGGTACGTTGCCGACAAAGCTCCCGTAACGGCTGCGCCGCGATGGAGCCAGCTGCGGCCGGCGCCGACGCCGGCGGCGGCGAGCACGGCACCGCCGAGGGGGCGGATCCCGGAGTATCGGGCGGCGGCGAACCCGCCGATCAGACCTGCGGCGACGAGCGGAACTGAGGCATCGATCTTCACGCGCTCCAGGATACGTCCAACCAGCAACTAGAACACGTTCTATTATGGCGGAATGGACGTGACCTACGAGGGAACCAGACGCGAGATCAGCACCGACGAGGGAGTCATCCGGTATCACGAGGCCGGTGAGCACAACAACGACGTGCTCATCCTGCTTCACGGATCCGGCCCCGGCGTCAACGGCTGGCGCAACTACCGCGGCAATCTCGGCTTCTTCGCCGAGACGCACCACTGCTACATCATCGAGTTCCCGGGGTTCGGCGTCTCCGATCCCGTCGACGGCCATCCCGTCCTGACCGCGGGCGCATCCGTCATCCGGTTCATGGACGCCCTCGGCATCGCCTCGGCGGCGATGATCGGCAATTCGATGGGCGGCGTCGTCGGCATCAACCTCGCGATCAAGTATCCGGACCGGGTAGAGAAGCTGATCACCATCGGCGGCGTGGGGCCGAACATCTTCAGCCCCAGCCCGTCGGAGGGAATCCGTCTGCTCCAGGAGTTCACCGACGCACCCGACCGCGACAAGTTGGTCCGGTGGCTCAACTCCATGGTCTACGACCGCGCGCTGGTGACCGACGACCTGATCGACGAGCGGTGGGCCGCCGCCAACGATCCGGCCGCGCAGAAGACCGCCGCGATGATGTACGGGTCGAAAGCCTTCGAGATGATGCAGCAGTACCAGGCGAACGCCGACACTCCGCCCTACTGGGCGATGATGCACAAGGTGAAGTGCCCCACCCTGCTGACCTGGGGCCGCGACGACCGCGTCAGCCCGCCCGACATGTCGATGGCGCCGATGCGGCTGATCCCGGAAGCCGAACTGCACGTCTTCCCCCAGTGCGGCCACTGGGTGATGATCGAAGCCAAGGACGCCTTCGAGTCGACCGTTCGGGCCTTCCTGGCCCGCTGACGCCGGGCGCGGCGGCTCAGGACGCGCCGTCGCGCTCGGACGCGCGGGCCGCGATCACGGCCGGTGCGAGCACCGACGCGAGGTCGTCGGCGACGTCGCTGTCGGCGTCTGGGGCGGGCGGCATGGCCACGTAGCTCAGTGCCGTGCGCGCGATCATCCGCGCGATCCGGCCGGCCGTCTCCGCGTCGATGGCGATCCACGACTCCACGAGGATCACCTCGAGGCGGTCACTCGCCGCGGCGATGATCGGCGCGGCGTCGGTGGTGATCAGCTTCAGCAGGTCCGGTTTGGCCTCGCCCGACAGCAGCGACTGGATCATCGGGTCGTCGGCGGCACTGGCCAGGAAGCGGGCGAAACCCGATCGCAGCGCACCGGTCACGTCTCCGACGTTCGCGGCCACGGCCGCGCCGATCTCGCCGGTGAACTCGTCCGCCAATCGCAGCGCGTACGCCTGCGACAGGCCGGCGCGGGAGGCGAACTCGTTGTACACGGTCTGCCTGCTGACACCGGCCTGCCGGGCGACGTCGGCCATCGTCACCCGAGCCCAGTCCTTCTCTCGCAGCAGAGTGCGGAGACCGTCCAGCAGCGTCGTACGCAGCAGCTGCTTGCTCGCGACCGCGAAGCTGGACGAAGACTGGGCTGGGGCACTCACACCTTCGAGACTAGCGCCGCCGCGATCTCCGAGCGGCACGCGCGGGCCGCCGCCGCCCGACCGATGGTGACCGCGCCCACCAGTTCTCCGTCGACCACCGTGCGGACGGTGGCGTCGGCGTCGTCGATGGAGCCGTCGAGCTCCACCTCGCCCTCCGCGGTGGGCCACCCCACCATCTGGACGTTGACTCCGTACTGCACGGTCCACGCCCGGGGCACCTCGACGAACGGTGCCGCCGGCTCGCCGCGCAGTCCGGCGAGCACCGACTGCGCGACCGCCCTGCCCTGATCGGTGGCGCCGAACCAGTGCTCGCCGCGAGCGGGCCGTCCGGTCCGCAGGTCCGGCGGTCCGGCGGCGTCACCCGCCGCGAACACGCCCGGCACCTCGGTGGCCAGCGTCGAGTCGACGACGATCCCGGCCGGGCCGGTCGGCACGCCGGCGGCGGCGGCCAGCGCCACTTCCGGCGAGGCGCCGATCGCCGCGACGACGGTGCCCGCCAGCTCGGCCCCGCCTGACAACTGCACCCGCTCGGAGGTCGCCGAATGCGCCGCAGACCCGAGGTGCAGTCGCACCCCGTTGCCCTCGTGGAGCCGCTGCAGGTAGTCGGAGACCACGGCCGGCATCACTCGCGACGCCACGCGCCCGCCCGCCTCCACGACCGTCGCCGACATGCCGTGAGCCGCAGCCGAGGCCGCCAGTTCCAGGCCGATCAGCCCGCCGCCGATCACGACGAGCCGCTGCGAGTCGTTCAGACCGTCGCGGATCGCGATCGCATCGTCGCGCGTGCGCAGGGCCGGCACGTCGGCGGCGAGCCATGACGGGCGGATCGGCCGGCCGCCGGTCGCCAGGACGAGGGCCCGGTAGTCGAGCCGGGTGCCGTCGTCGAGTGCGACCGTCCGCGCCGCGGTGTCGATCGCGGTGACGCTGACCCGCGTGCGGATGTCGATGCCGCGCGAGGCCCAGAAGTCGGGCTTCTGCAGGGCGATCCGGGACTCGGAGAGGTCCGCGCCGAGCAGATCCTTCGACAGCGCGGTCCGCCGGTACGGCGTGCCGGGCTCGGCGCCGATCAGCGTGACCGGTCCGTCGTACCCCTCGGCCCGCAGCGTCGCCGCCGCGGTGACGCCGGCGGTGCCGGCTCCCACGACGACGACGCCCGCATCGGATGCGGTCTGCCCGGTCATGGGCGGGCGACCTCGACCATCTCGAAGTCGGCCTTGGCCGCCCCGCAGTCGGGGCAGCTCCAGTCGTCCGGGATGTCGTCCCAGCGGGTGCCGGGGGCGATGCCGTCCTCCGGCCAGCCCTCGGCCTCGTCGTATTCGAAGCCGCACTGCATGCAACGGAAGAGTTTGTAGTCGGTGGTGCTCATGTCACTGTCCAATCAGTTCGAAATCGATCTTCTCGCGGACGCCGCAGTCGGGGCAGGCCCAGTCATCGGGGACGTCCGACCACGCGGTACCGGGCGGGAAGCCTTCGCGCGGAGCGCCTTCGGCTTCGTCGTAGACGTATTCGCACACTTCGCAGCGGTAGGCGCTCATGCCGATGCCTTTCCGTATCGGGCCTGGACCCTCCGTTCCTTGCCGGGCTGGATGTTGATCTTCGAGAGGTCGCCGTCGTAGTGCTCGAGCACCCGATGGTCCATGACTCCGCGCCACACCGGCGGGAAGTAGGTCAGCGCGATCATGCTGGCGTATCCGCTCGGGAGGTTCGGCGCACCGTCGAAACTCCGCAGCGTCTGGTACCGCCGCGTCGGATTGGCGTGGTGATCGCTGTGCCGCTGAAGGTGGTACAGGAAGATGTTGGTGCAGATGTGGTCGCTGTTCCAGCTGTGTTCCGGCGTGCAGCGCTCGTAGCGGCCGCGCTCGTTCTTCTGCCGCAGCAGTCCGTAGTGTTCCAGGAAGTTCACCGATTCGAGCAGCGAGAAACCGTAGACGGCCTGCAGTGCCGCGAAGGGCAGGATCTGCCATCCGAAGATCGCGGTCAGCACGCCCCACAGCACGATCGACATCGCCCAGGCGTTCAGGACGTCGTTGCTCGGATGCAGGACCGGACGCCCGAGACGCTTGAGACGGGTCGCCTCCAGCTCCCACGCGGACTTGAGGCTGCCGAACACACTGCGCGGCAGGAATCGCCAGAAGCTCTCACCGAATCGGGAGGTGGCCGGGTCCTCCGGGGTCGCGACGCGGACGTGGTGGCCGCGATTGTGCTCGATGTAGAAGTGTCCGTAGCAGGTCTGCGCCAACGTCACCTTCGACAGCCAGCGCTCCAGCGAGACCTTCTTGTGTCCCATCTCGTGGGCGGTGTTGATGCCGATGCCGCCCATGACGCCGATCGACAGCGCCAGACCGATCTTGGAGACGAGCCCGAGGCCTCCGTCGACGCCGAGCCAGCTCAGGTCGTCAGCCGTCCACAGGTAGCAGGCCAGGACCACGCTCGCGAGCTGGAACGGGATGTACGCGTAGGTGCAGTACCGGTAGTACTTGTCGTTCTCCAGCTGCTCCATCAGCTCGTCCGGCGGATTCTGGCCGTCCGGACCGAAGAAGATGTCGAGGATCGGCAGCAGCACGTACAGCAGCAGCGGGCCGATCCACCACCAGACGGGCGACACCGTCGACACCCAGCTCCAGCCGAGTGCGTCCGATGCCCAGTTGAACAGTGCCACCAGACCGGTGGCCATGAACACCGCGGTCGGCGGGACCAGGCCCAGCAACCACAGGTATCGCTTCTTGTCGCGCCATTCCACCACCTCGGCGGTGCTCCGGTCGATCGTCGGGTTCGCCATGTGTTCCTCCTCGTCCAGCGAACTAGTGACGTTGACATTAGATGTTGTTACGTACGATGTCTAGACATTAACAATAATTTTGTAAAGTCGCCCAGGGCACCCGGCCTCCGTCGCCGGAATAAGATCGTCCGCATGCGCTACTCACGGTTCGTCGCGATCGGCGACTCCCAGACCGAAGGAATGTGCGACGGCGACCCCGCGAGCGGCTACCGAGGCTGGGCCGACCGTCTGGCGGAGCACCTCGCCCGGCACAACCCCGACCTGCGGTACGCCAACCTCGCGGTCCGCGGCAAGAACACCCGGAACACCCGCGACGAGCAGCTGGAACCGGCCCTCGCGCTGGAGCCCGACCTGATCGCCGCACCACTCGGCATGAACGACGTGATCGGCCGGATCGATCTCGGCGAGGTGCACACCGACCTCGACTACATCTACCGGCGGCTGGCCGGTACCGGAGCCGACGTGGTGGTCTCGACCTTTCCCAACATCGCGGAGACCATCCCGTTCTCCGGCCGCATCGAAACGCGGCTCGCAGCGATCAACCAGATGATGCGCGACTTCGCCGACGCCTACGGCTTCGTCCTGGTGGACCTGCATGCGGCGCCGGTCCTCTCCGACCTCCGGTCGTGGTCGCCCGACCGCCTCCACGCCTCGCCCCTCGGCCACGACCGCTTCGCCGCCGGAGCCGCGCACGCGCTCGGTCTGCCCGACAGCTCACCCGATTGGGGACGGCCGCTGCCTCCGGCCGGCGATCCGAACCGGGTGCTGCGCACCCTCGGCGACGCGCGCTGGTTCGTCGAGTTCTTCACGCCGTGGATCATCCGCAAGGTCCGCGGACGCTCCCTCGGCGACGGCCGACTGCCGAAGCGGCCGGAACTGACGCCGGTCGCGCCTCCGGCCGCCGCGGCGGACGCACTCAGCATCCGCGTGGTCCCGAACGCGGACGTCGCCTCGGAAAACCCGATGGAGGCGTGAGGCATCTCGTCGTACGGTGATCGAGTGAACAGACGACTGACCGACTCGATCGCCGTCGAAGCCGTGGACCTGGTGAAGAAGTTCGGTGACTTCACCGCGGTCGACGGGATCAGCTTCGCCGTTCCCACCGGAACCGTTCTCGGCATGCTCGGGCCCAACGGCGCGGGCAAGACCACCACCGTCCGCATGATGACCACCTTGAGCGCACCCACCTCGGGCACCGCGCGCATCAACGGCTTCGACGTCCTCGACGAGCCGGACGGCGTCCGCCGCAGCATGGGCCTCACCGGCCAGGCCGCCACCGTCGACGAACTGCTCACCGGCCGGGAGAACATGCGCATGATCGGCGGGCTGTACGGTATCGGCCGCCGCGTGCTCAAGGAACGGACCGAGCAGCTCCTCGCACAGTTCTCGCTCACCGACGCGGGCGACAAGACCGTCCGCGAATACTCCGGCGGCATGCGCCGGCGCATCGACCTCGCAGTGAGCCTCCTGGCGTCACCGCCCGTGCTCTTCCTGGACGAACCGACCACCGGCCTCGACCCGCACAGCCGCAACGAGTTGTGGGAGGTGCTGCGCGGTCTCGTGGACGACGGAACCACCCTGGTGCTGACCACGCAGTATCTGGAAGAGGCCGATCAGCTCGCCGATCGGATCGTCGTGATCGACGCGGGCAAGATCATCGCCGAGGGCACCCCGCTCGAGCTCAAGCAGCAGGCCGGAGCGGCGAGTCTGGTGGCCACCGTCACCCATTCCGCCGACCTCGCGGCCGCGCAGGCACTGCTCGCGCCGATCTCCGACGACCTGTTCGTCGACCGGCACGCGCGCACCCTCACCCTGCCCGCGGGCGGCCTCGCGGACCTGACGCATGTCGCGCGGGTTCTCGACGACTCCGGCATCGCCATCGACGATCTCGGCCTGTCGCGGCCCAGCCTCGACGACGTATTCCTCAGCCTCACCGGACACCGCGCGGAGTCCGTTCCGGAGGCCGACTCCGAAGGAGCCGACGCATGAGCGCCCCCGCCCTCGACCGAACCATCGCGGCCCGGCCGCCGTCTCTCTGGCGTCAGACGTCGATCATGGTGCAGCGCAGCTTGATCCACACCAAGCGCATGCCGGAGATGCTGTCGGACGTCACCGTCCAGCCGATCATGTTCGTGGTGCTGTTCGCGTTCGTCTTCGGTCCCGCCATGCCGGTGCCGGGCGGCGGAAGCTATCGCGAGTACCTGCTGCCCGGCATCATGGGCCAGACCATCGTCTTCACCGCCTTCATCGTCTCCAACGGCATCACCGCGGACGTCGACAAGGGGATCGTCGACCGCTTCCGTTCTCTCCCCATCAACCGGACGTCGTATCTGCTCGGCCGGGCGATCGCGTCGCTGATGCACTCGTCGATCGGGATCGTGGTGATGGCGCTGACCGGCCTGGCGATCGGCTGGCGCATCCACACCTCGCTGCTCGAGGGGGTGCTGGGATTCGTCCTCGTCCTGGTGTTCGGTTTCGGGATGATCTGGTTCGGCATCCTCGTCGGGTCGTGGCTCAAGTCCGTCGAAGCCGTCAACGGGTTCATGTTCACCGTGCTGTTCCCGCTGACCTTCCTGTCGAACGCCTTCGTCCCGACCGCTCCCATGGCCACCTGGCTCCGCACCATCGCCGAATGGAACCCGGTGTCCTCGCTGGTCCAGGCGATGCGGCAGCTGTGGGGCAACGGACCGCACGCCACCGACGCGTCAGCGCTGCCGCTTCAGCACCCGATCCTGGCGACCATTCTGTGGTCGGTCGCGCTGACCGCCGTCTTCGCCCCCTTCGCACTGCGCGCCTTCCGGCGCCGCACGGCGGACTGAACGCATCTGCCGATCCACGCCGAAAGCCCCGGTGAACGCCAGTTCACCGGGGCTTTCTCGCGTCGTGTGCCGCTAGCGCGTCACTTCTTGACGAGGTTCTCGTTCGTCAGCTTCTCGACGCCGGCGTCCGCCTTCTCGACGAGCGAGGCCGGCGGCTCGAAGTGGCTGCCGTACTTCGACGCCAGGTCGCGAGCGCGGTCGACGAAGCCCTTGAGGCCGCCCTCGTACTGGTTGATGTACTGCACCACGCCACCGGTCCACGCCGGGAAGCCGATGCCGAAGATCGAGCCGATGTTCGCGTCCTCGACGGAGGTGAGCACACCCTCGTCGAAGCACTTCACGGTCTCGAGGGCCTCGGCGAAGAGCATGCGCTCCTTCATGTCCTCGAGCGGGATCTCATTGGTGCCCGAGGCGAAGTTCTCGCGCACGCCCGGCCAGATGAGGCCGCGCTTGCCGTCGGCGTAGTCGTAGAAGCCCGCGCCGTCCTTCTTCGAGGTGCGGCCCAGGTCGACCATCTTGTCGATGACGGCGTACGAGCCGTGCGACGGGAACTCCTGACCCGCGGCCTTGGCTCCGGCCTCGGTCTCCTTGCGGATCTTCTGCATCAGGGTGAGCGTCAGCTCGTCCGACAGCTGCAGCGGCGGAGCCGGGTAGCCTGCCTGGCTGCCGGCCTGCTCGATGAACGCGGGCTCGATGCCCTCACCGACGGCCGCGATGGCCTCGTTGATGAAGGTGCCGATGACGCGCGAGGTGAAGAAGCCGCGGCTGTCGTTGACGACGATCGGCGTCTTGCGGATCTGCAGGGTGTAGTCGATGACCTTGGCGAGGACCTCGTCCTTGGTCTTCTCACCGCAGATGATCTCCACCAGCGGCATCTTGTCGACGGGCGAGAAGAAGTGGATGCCGATGAAGTCCTCGGGACGGTTGACGCCCTCGGCCAGGATGGTGATCGGCAGGGTCGAGGTGTTGGAGCCGAGGACGGCGTCCGGCTCGACGATGTCCTGGATCTCCTGGAACACCTTGTTCTTGACCTCGACCGACTCGAACGCGGCCTCGATCACCAGGTCGACGCCCTTGAAGTCGGCGGCGTCCACGGTCGGGGTGATGCGGTCGAGCAGAGCCTTGCTCTTCTCCTCGGTGGTCTTGCCGCGCGAGAGAGCCTTCTCCTCGAGCTTCTCCGAGTAGCCCTTGCCGCGCTTGGCCGCCTCGATGTCGATGTCCTTGAGGACCACCTCGATGCCGGCCTTGGCCGAGACGTAGGCGATCGCCGCGCCCATCATGCCCGCACCGATGACACCGACCTTCTTGGCCTGGTACTTGTCGAAGCCCTTCGGCCGCGAACCGCCGCCGTTGATGTGCTGGAGGTCGAAGAAGAACGCCTTGATCATGTTCTGCGCCACCTGGCCGGTGACCAGCGACACGAAGTAGCGGGTCTCGACCAGATCGGCGGTGTCGACGTCGACGTACGCGCCCTCGATGGCAGCGGCCAGGATGGCGCGCGGAGCCGGCATGTTGGCGCCCTTGATCTGCTTGCGCAGGAGAGCCGGGAACGCCGGCAGGTTGGCGGCCACCGACGGGTTCGTCGGAGCGCCACCGGGCATCTTGTAGCCCTTGACGTCGAACGGCTGCTGGGCCTCCGGGTTGGCGGCGATCCAGGCCTTGGCGGCGGGGATCAGTTCCTCGACCGAGCCGACGACCTCGTTGACCAGGCCGATCTCCTTGGCCTTGGCCGGCTTCAGACGCGGGCCCTGGAGCAGAACGCCCATGAGCGCCTGCTGGAAGCCGAGCAGGCGCACGGTGCGGACCACGCCGCCGCCGCCCGGGAGCAGACCGAGGGTCACCTCGGGCAGGCCGAGCTGGTTGCCCTTCACATCCGCGGCGACGCGGTAGTGGCAGTGCAGCGCGATCTCCAGGCCACCGCCGAGTGCGGCGCCGTTGATAGCGGCGACGACCGGCTTGCCGAGGGTCTCCAGGCGACGCAGCACGGCCTTCATGGCGTTGGTGCGCTCGGTGATCTCGGTGGCGATCTCCTCCTTGGACTTGTCGCCGCGTCCCGCGGTCATGTCCTTGAGGTCGCCGCCGGCGAAGAAGGTCTTCTTCGCCGAGGTCAGGACGACACCGGTGATGTCGTCCTTCTCCGCCTCCAGGCGATCGACGGTCGCCGCCATCGACTCCATGTAGAGGTCGTTCATGGTGTTGGCGCCCTGGTTCGGGTCGTCCATGGTGAGGATGACGACGCCGTCGGCGTCCTTCTCCCACGTGATCATGTTCGCAGTCATGAGATGAGTCTTTTTCCTTCTAGTTCCGGGGCGATCAGAGACGCTCGATGACGGTCGCGACGCCCATGCCGCCGCCGATGCAGAGGGTGACCAGGCCGTAGCGGCCGCCGACGCGCTCGAGCTCGTCGAGGGTGCTGCCCATGATCATCGCGCCGGTGGCGCCGAGCGGGTGACCGAGCGCGATGGCGCCGCCGTTGATGTTGACCTTCTCGTGCGGAACCTTGAGGTCCTTCATCCACTTCATGACGACCGACGCGAACGCCTCGTTGAGCTCGAAGACGTCGATGTCGTCGACGGTCAGGCCGGCGCGCTTGAGCGCGAGCTCGGTGGCCGGGGTGGGACCGGTGAGCATGATCGACGGCTCACTGCCGACCTCGCCGTACGACACGATGCGGGCGCGCGGGGTGAGGCCGTTGCGCTTGCCCGCCTCCTCCGAACCGACCAGGACCAGACCCGAGCCGTCGACGATGCCGGAGCTGTTGCCGCCGGTGTGGACGTGGTTGACCTGCTCGACGTTCGGGTACTTCTGCATCACGACGTCGTCGAATCCGGCCATGGCCGCCAGGCCCGCGAACGCCGGCTTCAGCTTGCCGAGGCTCTCGACGGTGGTGCCGGGACGGCGGTGCTCGTCGTTGTCGAGCAGCGTGACGCCGTTGATGTCCTTGACGGGGATGATCGACTTCGCGAAGCGGCCCTCGTCCCATGCCTGGGCGGCGCGACGCTGCGACTCGGCGGCGTAGGCGTCGACGTCCTCACGCGAGAAGCCCTCGATGGTGGCGATCAGGTCGGCGCCGATGCCCTGCGGAGCGATGTAGTTGTCGTACGCGGTGGCGGGGTCCATGAAGAGCGCACCGCCGTCGCTGCCCATCGGCACACGCGACATCGACTCCACGCCGCCGGCCAGGACCAGATCGTCGAAGCCCGAGCGGACCTTGGCCGCGGCCAGGTTCACGGCCTCCAGGCCCGAGGCGCAGAAGCGGTTGATCTGGGTGCCCGGAACGCTCTCGCCGAGACCCGAGGTGAGGGCGGCGGTACGCGCGATGACCGCACCCTGCTCCCCGACCGGCGACACGACGCCGAGGACCACGTCGTTGATGTCCTTCGGATCGAGATCGCTGTGGCGGGTCAGCAGTCCGTCGATCAGACCCGAGACCAGGTCGATCGGCTTGACGCTGTGCAGCGAGCCTCCGCGCTGCTTGCCACGGGGCGTACGGACCGCCTCGTAGATGAATGCTTCGTCGGACACAGGTGTTCCTTTCACACGAACCGAGAATGGTTTCCCTCGTAGGCTAACCCGCAATAACGTATTTGGCTATACCCAGTGGTCAAGTGGTTCATATACAGCCATCCATCGGCTATGGTCGGTTCATCATGACAACCACCAAGGCGACCCGGCGCACGCGGTCGACGGATCGGCGCCGCCAGCTCATCGATGCAGCGACAGTGCTGTTCGCCGAGCGCGGCTACCCGCATGTGTCGGTCACCGACATCGCCCGCCGGGCGGGCGTGAGCGCGCCGACGGTGTACCGGCACTTCGCCGACAAGCAGGCGCTCCTGCTGGCGGCGGTCCAGACCCGCGTCGACGAGCTCGAGGAGAGCACCGCGGGCGCCGACCTCGCGAGCAGCGACCATCCGGCCGACGCCCTCGCCGCCAGCGTCACCGAGCTGAGCATCTCCAACCCGCATGCCACGTCGCTGTGGCGCTGGTCGGGACAGCACCTGTCGGCCGACGAGAACGCCGATGTGGTCCGCCGCACCCGCGCCGTGCTCCGACAGTGGGCCTCGGCCATCCGCGCCGACAGACCCGAGCTCACCGAACGCGAGTCGATGTATCTGGCCGGCGCCGTGCTCAGCGTGGTCGGCAGCGGCGCCGGGCGTGCCGTTCGCAGCGGTGCGCACGAGATGGAGGAGATGGTCCTCGCACTGGTCCGCCAGACCATCCGGCTCACGCCGAGCCACGCCGTCCCCCTGCGCCAGACCGCCGGGCCGGGCGACGACGCCCCCACCCGCCGCGACGAGATCCTCGACGCCGCCGCCCGCCTGTTCGCCGAGAACGGCTTCGCCGGAACGGGAATGGACGAGATCGGCGCGGCGGTCGGAATCACCGGGCCGAGCGTCTACAAGCACTTCCCGTCGAAGCTGGCGATCCTCGTCGGGATCAGCCAGCGCAGCGCCATGCGACTGGAGGCCGGCGTGATGGCCGCGTACGCGATCACACCCGATCCGGCGGGGCGGCTGAACGCACTGGTCGACCACTACGTCGACGCCGTCACCTCCTCTCCCGACCTGCTCGTCGGCTTCGTCAGCTCCTATGTCCTCGCGGGCGAACCGCAGGCCGCCGAACTGCTGGCGGTGCAGCGCCGCTACGTGGCACGCTGGGTGCAGCTGCTCACCGACATCGACGCCGACCGGCCGCCCGGATCGGCGGTCCTGGCTGTGCATGCAGCGCTGGCGATCGTCAACGACGCGGTCCGGCTGCCGCGCAGCACGCCGCGCCCCGAGTTCGCCGCCCGCATGGCCTACCTCATGAAAGGTGTGATGGGTGTCTGACCCTCCGCTCGAGTACTCGCGGGACGAACTGATCACCGCCCTGCGGCTCGATCCGGAGTACGCGCAGCGGTTCTGGAACGCCTTCGGTTTCGCCCGCGGCGAGGGCGGCTCGGGTCAGCGCTTCTCCGAGGAGGACCTGGCCGCGCTCGGCGTCTTCGCCGGCAACGATCAGGCCATGGACTCCACCGCCCAACTCGCCGCGGCGCGGGCGATCGGACAGGCCACCGCGCGACTGGCGCAGTGGCAGGCCGAGGAGATCACTCGGTTGGCGGCCGACCCCACCGTCGACGCCACGGCCGAGGAGATGGTTGAGGCGCTCGCACGAGTGCAGGATCTCGTCTGGCGGCGGCATCTGGCGGTGGGACTCACCGACGCCGGCCGGGCAGCCGAGCACACCGAGGTGGTCGTCGGATTCGCCGACATCGTCGGCTACACCTCACTGTCCCGGCGTCTCGGGATGGCCGAACTCGAGACGCTGCTGGAGACCTTCGAGTCCGCGGCGCACACGATCATCACCGACCACGGTGGTCATATCGTGAAGACGATCGGCGACGCGGTGCTGTTCACCGTCATCGACGCCGGCGCGGCCGCGGAGATCGCCGTCGAACTGCACCGTCTCAGCACCGACGGCGAGTTGCCGAGCCTGCGCATCGGCATGGCCCGCGGCGACGTGCTGATGCGGATGGGCGATGTCTTCGGCGAGCCGGTGAACATCGCCTCCCGGCTGGCGAGCGCGGCGCGGTCGGGCACCACATTGATCGACGAGGCCCTCGCCACCGCACTCCGCGACAACGCCGCGACACACGTCGGGCCGATCCCGTCGCTCTCGGTACGCGGCTACCGCAAGCTGCGCGCGTACAAGCTCGTGCGCGACCGCAACTGGACGGCGTGAGGCGGCCGGATGGGCCGGGTGCGCCGGACCGCCGGCACCGCACCTTCTAAGGTCTGAAGGCATGAGGACCAGGAGTTCCACCCCGCGCCGCAGCGCACTGGCGGGGGCCGCCGCGCTCCTGCTCACGGGCGTGACGACCGCATGCTCGCCAGGCACGGAGGACTCCTCCATCACGGTGTCGGCTCCGTCGTCGCTGCAGGCCGTGATGGCGGCGATCGCGACCGAGTTCGAGGAACAGCACCCCGGCGCCCGGGTCACCGTCGCCGGCCCCTCGGCTGCGTCGGCCGATGTCATCGCGACCGACGACGAGGCGTCGATGGACAGGCTCGGCCGGCGGGTGATCGGCCCCCGGCGCTTCGCCTCCAACTCGCTGGTCATCGTGGTTCCGCCGGGAAACCCCGGCCATGTCACGGGGTTCGCCGACCTCGCGCGCTCCGGTCTCCGGGTGGCGGTGTGCTCCGACCGGTTGCCGTGCGGTGCGGCCGTGGTGGACGTCGAACGGATCGAGTCGGCCGCGCTCACCGATCCGATCCACGTCGACTCCGGCGAGGCCGCGGTCGCGTACGTGGCGTCCGGGCGCGCCGACGCCGCTCTCGCCTACCAGACGCAGGCTCGCCCCGGCCTCGGCGTGAGCGTCTCCACGGTGGACGATCCGGTGTTCGCCAAGGCGATCAACAGATATCCGATCGCCGTCGTCCGGTCCAGTGACGACAAGTCGCTGGCCGAAGACTTCGTGAAGACGGTCATCGGTCCCACCGGCGGCGAAGTCCTCTCCCGTGAGGGCTTCGGTCCGCCGTCCGGGTAGGCCGCGCGCCGCGGCGTCGTGTGGCTACGCGGTGTACGACAGTGCGTCGAGCGGGTCGGCGTAGATCGCGTCGAGTGCGACCGCACCCGCCGCCTTCTGCTGCACCGTGATGGCCGAACGTGCCACGCGGACGTCGCGCTGGGTGATGACCGTGGTGGCGCGCAGCGCCTTGCTCACGGCCGGCAGCGCCTCCGGGTAGTCGGTGAAGGCCTGTCCGCCGAGGATGACGTGGTCGGGATTGAAGATGTCCGAGATCAGCGCCACCGTGCGGCCGAGCACCTCGCCGCGTTCGGTCAGGACGTCGTTGGCGACCGTGTTCCCGGTCCGTGCCAGCGTCCGCAGCTCGTCGAGGGAATCGACCTCGAGTCCGGCTCGCTGGGCCGCGTAGAGGATGCCCGAATCGCTGACCGTCGGCTCGAGGCGTCCGGTGCGGTCGGGATCGAGCAGGGTGGTCGGACCGGTCGGGAAGTGCCCGATGGTGGGCGGGCCTGCGGCCGGCGTGTGCACGGCACCGTCGACGCTGAACGCGATGCCCACCATTTCGCGAGCGTAGAAGTAGAGGAAGTTCTGGCTCTGGTCGGCGGGATTGACGACCTGTTCGGCTGCGGCCATGGCCTCGACGTGCGATGCGACCGATACCGGCAGTCCGAGCGACTCGGCGATCAGCCTGCCGACCGGGACGCCCTCCCAGCCCAGACGGGGATGGTCGACGAAGCCGCCGTCGGCCACGCGACCACCGATGGCCACGCCGGCCCACAACAGGCGCTTGCCCACCCAGCGGTCGGCGAACCGGCGGGCGCTGGCACCGATCTGAGCTACGACCGCCTCGGGGTCCTCGGCCTGGGGAGTGGGAATCGCGATCGCACCGGCCACCCGATGCTGGAGATCGTGGGTCGTGATCGAGGTGACCTTGTAACCGATGTGGATGCCGACCGTGAGGTATCCGTCGGTGTTGATCTCGAACGGAACTCGCGGACGCCCGACCGCACCGGGCGGGGTCAGATCGGCGCGCTCACGGATGAGGCCGGCCTTGAGCAATGCGCTCACCTGACGGTTGACGGTGGAGATGGACAGCCCCGTCAGGGCGGCGGCGTCGTCGCGGAACACCGGTCCGGACACCCGCGCCGTGCGCAGCACCAGCGCGGCGGCCTTGGTGGAGAGTTGCAGCTTCGCCGTGGTGACGTGCGGGGCGGACGGTTTCGCAACGGGTCGGGAGGCGGCGCCCGCGACGGGGCGAACCACGACGCCGACGGGAGCGGATTTCGACAGGATCGGACGGTCGAGAGCAGAAGTCATGTTTCTTTGGAGTCCTGTTGCCTGGGCGGACCGGCAGAGGCGGTCACGCCGCGAGTGGTCTCGCGCAGATCAGCGCGAGGCGGAGCTGGGTCAGCGCATTCGGCAACAACAAAGGACCCGGGCCAGCGGCAGACGGCATCCGAGAGCGGTGGTCACATACGTGACCTCCCCGATGGCGGCGAGCTGACTGGTCATGATCGCCAAAAGTAGCAAGCACCCTGTCCGCGTGCAAGTGAGGAGCACCCGATAGGTTGAGAATGTGGCAGCCGCCTCAGTCGCCCCGGGCGCGAGACGGTGTGATCGGTTCCGGCTCGCGGTTCGCGGGCCACGGCTCGGCAGCGAGGAATGGCGTGGGAGTTCTGTACATCGTCCGGCACGGTCAGGCTCCGGCGCACGCCTACGGACCCGACGCCGACGCCGTGAGCGGCCCCGGCCTCACGGAGCTCGGCTTCGCTCAGGCTCGCGCCGCCGGCCGAGCGCTCGCCCGACAGGTGACCGGATTCGATGCCATGTTCTGCGGCGATCTCCCCCGACAGCGCGCGACGATGGCCGGCGTCCTCGAAGCCTTTCCCGACGCCGCAGCGCCGACGATCGATCCCGACTGGAACGAGTACGTCACGCCGCCCCTCCCGGAGGGAGACGACATCTACCGTGACGGCGGCAGACCCTTCCAGGACGCCATCACCAGCGCCCTGCACGAATGGGTCGACGGCGCCGACATCGGCCCCGAGACGTACGCGATGTACGCCAAGCGGACCCGCGCCGCAGCCGACCGTGCCGCTGATGCGGCCGGGTCGGGAAAGAACGTGCTCGTGGTGTCGTCGGCCGGTTCCATCACCCAGTTGGTGGCACAGTTGTGGGACATCCCGCCGCAGTCGTGGCCACAGATGTCGCGCACCTTCGTCAACACCTCGATCACCAAGATCCTCGCCGGCCGCAGCGGATTGACCCTCGTCTCCTTCAACGCCCACGAACACCTCGCCGCCCTCGACTCCGGCCTCCTGACCTACCGCTAGCGCCGCCCGATGCTCGTCCCCTGGCTCGTTGAGCGGCCCCCACACGCTTGTTGAGCGAGCGCGCCCTCCCCAGGCTCGTCGAGCGGCCCCCACAAGGCTGGTTGAGCGAGCGCAGCGAGTCGAAACCAAACCCCACCAAGTTTCGACACGCCCTCCACTACGTTCCGGACGGCTCAACCAGCCGACAAGAGCCGACCCAGCGACAAAGCCCACCGAGCGAGACCACCCCAGGCTCGTCGAGCGAGGCCCCCGCAGGCTCTTCGAGCAGCCCCCAAAAGGCTCGTTGAGCGGCCCCCACAAGGCTCGTTGAGCGAGCGCAGCGAGTCGAAACCAAACCCCACCACGTTTCGACACGCCCTCCACTACGTTCCGGACGGCTCAACCAGCCGACAAGAGCCGACCCAGCGACAAAGCCCACCGAGCGAAGCTCCCAGGCTCGTCGAGCGAGGCCCCCGCAGGCTCTTCGAGCAGCCCCCCAAAGGCTGGTTGAGCGAGCGCAGCGAGTCGAAACCACCCGACACCCCCACTACGTTCCGGACGGCTCAACCGGCAGGCAGGGCCGACCTCTACCTCAGCGCGCGCAGACCCGCGGCGATGAACTCGGCGGTGGCTTCGGCGGCGCGTTCGGCGCCCGCCGATCCGGACGAGCCTCCGGAGAGCGCTCGGTGCGTGATCCCCTCCGCGATGACGCCGAGTTTCAGATTCGCCAGGGCGAGGTAGAAGGCCCAGTCGCCCAGGTCGGCACCGGTCGCGGCGACGTAGCGCTCGGCCAGTCCGTCCGCATCGGGGTACCGGTCACTCGTCCACGCCGCATCGAATCCGAGAACCGACGAGAACACCGGCTCGCGGTACACGCACATCAGCGCGAGGTCGGTGATCGGATCGCCGAGCGCGGACAGTTCCCAGTCGACGACCGCGGCGACGGTGCCCGGGTCACCGGGAGCCAGGATGGTGTTGTCGATCCGGAAGTCGCCGTGGACGATCGAGTTCCGGGTCCGCGCCGGCACCCGCTCGGAGAGCGCCGTCGCCAGGCGCTCCACGTCGTCGAGCTCACGCGTCTTGACCAGCGCCCATTGACGAGCCCACAGCTTGACCTGCCGGCCGGCGAATCCGTCCGGCCTGCCGAAATCGCCCAGGCCCACCGCTTGGTAGTCGACGGAATGCAGAGCCGCGAGCGTCCGCACCAGTGCGTCGGCGCTCGCGGTCACCTCGGCGTCGGAGAGTGTCGCGAGGTCGTCCACCGAGCGGATCACGGCGCCGTCGACGAACTCTACGACGGTGCACGGAGCACCGATGTACTCGCCGTCACGGTCGATCGCGACGGTCCGCGGCACCGGCACATCGGTCGCCGCCAGCGCCGAGGTCACGTTCCATTCGCGATTCATGTCGTGCGCCGACGGTGTGAGCCCGCCCATCGGGGGCCGTCGGACCACCCAGTGGCTGCCGTCGTCGCGGACGTCGAAGGTCAGGTTCGACCGGCCACCGCCGATCAAGTCGATCCGCAACTCACCCGCGACATCGATACCGTTCGCCGCCAACAGCTTTCGCAGGCTATCAGCGCCCAGACCGGGATGATCCGCCGTCACCTCGTCGCCTCTCGAGCCCTCCGTGCGCGTCCGACCGCCCGCCTCGCGATGGCCCACCGGTGGACTTCGCTGGGGCCGTCGTAGATCCGGAACGGTCGTAGCTCCGCGGCGAGCCGCGCCAGCGGAAGGTCTTCTGAGACTCCGAGGCCTCCGCACATCTGCACGGCCCGGTCGGCGACGCGCGAGAACGCCTCCGCACCGAAGGTCTTCGCGATCGACGTCGAGTCCGAGGCGTGCTCGCCGAGATCGAGTTCGTAGCAGGCCCGGACCAGCAGCGCCCGCGCCGCGGCGAGGTCGATCTCGTTATCGGCGATCATCTGCTGAATCATGCCGAGGTCGGCGAGTCGCCCGCCGAAGCCTTCGCGCTGCTCGACGTAGTCGACGGCGATCCGGTGCGCGCGGACCGCGGTGCCCATCCAGCGCATCACGTGAGTCATGCGCGCCGGGCCGAGCCGCACCTGCGCGTACCGGTAGCCCTCGTGCGGGGCGCCGAGGACGTCCTCGTCGGGTACGAAGACATCGGTGAAACCGACCACGCAGTGCCCGCCGATCATCGACTTGTCAGTGGTGTGGATGTGCCGCTCCACCTCGATGCCCTCGGTGTGCGCGGGCGCGAGGAACATGGTCGCACCACCGCGGTCGCCCCGTTGCCCGACGGTGCGGGCCATGATGATGAAGAATCCGGCACCGTCGGCTCCAGTGATGAACTGCTTGCGGCCGTTGATCTTCCATCCGCCGGCGACCCTCTCCGCCGTCGTCGACAGGGCGTTCGGGTCGGAGCCTGCACCGGGGGCGGGTTCGGTCATCGCGAACGCGCTGCGCACCTCGCCGGTGGCGAGTGGCGCCAGGTACTTGTCCTTCTGTTCCGACGTGGCGATGTGCGCGAGCATGTGCACGTTGCCCTCATCCGGTGCACCGATGTGCAGTGCGACGGGCCCGAACGTCGAAGCGCCCGCGGCCTCGAACACCGGTGCGCGGTCGCTCATGTTGAGGCCCAGTCCGCCGAACTCCACCGGCGCGTGCGGCGCGAAGACGCCCGCGGCCTTGGCTTTCGCGTTCAGTTCCCGGCGCAGGTCGTCGCCGCCGGCCGCGGTGACATCGCCCGCGAAACGGTTCTCGATGGGGAGAACTTCCTCGGCGATGAACGCCGAGGTCCGTTCGACGAGGTCGCGCACCTGCGCGCTGTATGCGAGATCGACAGCCATCTGAGCCTCCGTGTTCATACCGAGCGAACGTTCGGTCAGGGCCAGGTTGTCATGCGGCCCCGCACGACGTCAAGCATTCGGCGATCGCCACTCAGCCCGCCACATGTCCGACGATCGACCGGGCGAACACCAGGTTCTGAGCGATCAACTCGTCGGCACTCATCGGCCCGTCGACTCGATACCACGTGGAGACACCGACGCACATCGTCGCGACCGCCCGGGCCGCACCCTTCGGCGCATCCGTCGTGAACGCGCCGGACGCCACGCCGTCCTCGACCACCTCGTCGACCATCCGCTGCTGCCGGATCCGGTGACCGATGTAGACGCGGTGGTACTCGGGATCGAGACTGCGAAGCTCGGTGGATCCGACGAACGCCTGCTCACGTCGGTACATGTGGAATCGCAGGAGCGACTCCACCACGGCGTCGAAGCGAGCCAGCGGATCGTCGCCCGCGGCGGCCAGCGCCTCCTCCGACCGGCGAAGGAGGTCGGACATCGTCAATTCGAGCAGCCCCTGGAGCAGCGACTGCTTGGACGGATAGTGGTGATAGAGCCCCGGGACCGACAACCCCGCACGCGCGGCGATGTCGCGGACCGAGGTGCCGTGATAGCCGTGCTCGACGAACGCGTCGAGCGCCGCGGCCAACGGCGCCGGAAGGTCGGGCTCGCCGTAGTCACGCCAGTTCGTCATGCACTCAACTTAGCCGGGCCCCAGACGCATCCGCGGCGCGACTCTCGGGAAGCAGCATCCGGACGCAGATGTCGACGAGCGCCGGGCGGTCGAGATCGATCAGCCCCTCCGTCCACGACGCGAGCAGCCGGCCGAGGCCGCCCACCTGGAAATGCGCCGCGGCGAGAGTCTGCTGACCTCCGCTGACGTTCGCGACCGCGGGCGCACTCTGGAAGGTGAGTTCGGTGAAGATCTTCAGCATCTCGAGGCGTTTGCGCACCAGCACCGGACTGCGCAGGGTGTCGGAGAAGATCACCCTCCCCTTCCGCGGGTCGCCCTCGATGACGTCGACGATCGCCTCGACGGCACCGACGACCTTCCCCCGCGCACTCGAGCCGGCATTGAAACCGGCCAGGGCGCGGTCGGCGATCTGCTCGATGATCATGTCGAACGCGGCGCCGACCAGCGCGTCCGCGTTCTCGAAGCTCTCGTAGAAGTAGCGCGGCGTGAGCGACGCGCGGGCACAGATGCCACGGACGGTGACGGCGCCCGGCTCGGACTCGGCGAGCATGTCGAGTGCGGCGTCGATGAGGGCGGCACGACGGCGGGCCACCCGGGCGTCGCCGGATTCGCCGCCGTAATCGCGCAGCCCTCCCGGAGCGTCGTCGGATTCAGTCACGACACACATCTTGACACCTCGGCCACGCGGGCGTTGAATCAAAGGGGAAACAGTCGTTATCAGTTTATCCGCCCGGGAGGCGAACATGACCGCGGAAGCACTCGATCCTTCAGTCGCGGAACGTCATTCGAAGCGGAATGAACTCGATGCGCAGACCGTCGACGACCTCGACATGCTCGGCCTGGCTCTGCTCGCGGGCCCGGCGAACGTCATCATGCAGTTGGCCGTCCCCGCGGTCGGATACGGCGTCTACGAGAGCAAGGTGGAGTCGGGCAACCTCTTCAAGGTCCCGGTGAAGCGAACCCGGACCACACTCACCTACCTCGCCGTCGCGGCGATGGGCACCGCGGACGACCGCCGTCGGTACCGGCAGGCGGTGAACAAGGCGCACGTCCAGGTGCGCTCCACCGACGACAGCCCGGTGAAGTACAACGCCTTCGATCCCGAATTGCAGCTGTGGGTGGCGGCATGTCTGTATCGCGGGTGGGAGGACACCCAGCGATTCTTCGGCGATCCGTCGAAGATCACCGAGGACGCCTACCGCCAGGGCGCGGTGATGGGAACCACCCTGCAGATGCCGCCGGAGATGTGGCCCGCCACTCGAGCCGACTTCGAGGCCTACTGGAACGAGACGGTCGAAGGCATCGAGATCGACGACACCATCCGCGACTACCTGTTGAAGATCGTGCGGATGGAGTTTCTTCCGCGTCCGGTGTCGCTGATGGCGGGCTGGTGGTCGGAGGCCATGACCCTCGGCTTCCTGCCGCCCGAGTTCCGCGAGAAGATGGGCGTGCGGATGTCGCGACGGCAGGAACTGCTCTTCAACACTCACAACGCGATCGCCCGGCGCGTCCTCCGGATCCTGCCCCGCCCGCTGACCGCCTTCCCGTTCAACCTGCTGCTCGCCGACGTCCGGTGGCGGATGCGGACCGGCCGGCCGCTGGTCTGACCCGCCGGCCCGTCCGCGTCAGCCGAGGTGCTTGAGGGCGCTGCGGTCCAGGTCGGCGACGTCCCGGTGGCCCGACAGTCCCAGCGTCAGATCGAGTTCGCCGATGATGTTCGCCACCGCGTCGCGGGCTCCGGCCGTGCCGTCGAGTGCGAGTCCGTACATGTGCGGCCGCCCGATGCACACCGCGTCCGCTCCCAGCGCCAGCCCTTTGAACACGTCCGACCCAGTGTAGAAGCCGGAGTCGACGAGGACCTTCGCGCGGCCGTCGACGGCGTCGACCACGTCCACCAGCGCGTCGGTCGAGGAGATGGAGCCGTCGACCTGCCGACCGCCGTGATTGGAGACGATGAGGCCGTCGATTCCGGAGTCGACCGCCTGGCGAGCGTCGTCCGGATGAAGGATCCCCTTGAGGACGATCGGCAGCGAGGTGCGGTCGCGCAGGGTCGCGATGTCGTCCCAGTTCAGTGACGGGCGGGAGTAGATGTCGAGGAAGGTCTGCACCGCCGCGCGCGGTTCGGGTGCGGTCAGGTTGGTGCGGAGGTCGCCGGGTACGTTGCGGGCGATCGAGAACAGGGTCTTGATCGCGCCCACCGAGATCTCCGGCTTCTCCGCGGTGGCGGCCTTGATCCGCTCGGCGACGATCTCCCAGAACGACGGATCCGAGGTGTACTGGCTGATGCCCTCGGCGCGGGCGAAGGGCAGCGAACCGAGGTTGAGGTCCTGGGGCCGCCATCCGAGCATCGTGGTGTCGAGGGTGACGACCAGAGCCGCAGCGCCCATCCGCTCGGCGCGGTCGATCAGGCTGGTGACCAGGCGGTCGTCGGTCGACCAGTACAGCTGAAACCACCGCGGCGCGCCGGGTCGCACCGATTCCATCGCTGCCGCGACGTCTTCCATCGGCGCGCAGCCCTGATTGGAGAAGATGTACGGGACGCCGAGTTCGGCGGCGGCCTCGCCGATGTGCACGTCGGCGTTCGGGTGGGCGAGGGCGCCGGCGCCGACCGGGGAGAACAGGACCGGTGCGCTGAGCTTCTGCCCGAAGAGTTCGATCTCGAGGTTGCGCTGCGAGGTGTCGCGCAGCATGCGCGGCACGATCGCCCAGCGGTCGAGCGCGTCCCGGTTGGCCTCCATCGTTCGGCCCTCGCCCGCACCTCCGGCGATGTACGCCCAGCCGCGCCGGCTCATCACGGCCTTGGCGCGACGCTCCAGTTCCGCGAAATCCGCTGGGACCCTGGGTTTCCGCCCGTGCACCCCCGCGGTGTAGATGTCGTTCTGCCGAGCCCTGCCGAAGCCGATCGAAACCATGCGGCCATTGTTCCCCACAGACGGCTCCCGCACACCGGGCAGGCCGGATCGGCGGCTGTGCGGCGTCACTCCCGGACGAGGAAGAAGTAGAAGTGCCGGTCGCGGACCAGCGACGTCTTCCCGTTCATGATCCCCATCAGCGTCCGCTCGTCGACGCGCTTGAAATGGTCGATGACCGGCTGACCGTCGTAGACCATCGAGGCCGTCGACTCGCCTCGGAAACCGACCATCCACGCGCTCGCCTCGCCCTTGCCGATCTCGGTGTCGGAGTACAGCGAGCCGTCGTCGGCCACGCACACCATCGGCTTCACGTCGTGCCACGAGTGGAAGGTCTTCCCGTGCCACCTCACCGCGGCCAACCGGCCGTCCATCGGGTGCCCCGAGGGCAGTTCCCCACCCCGCCACGAGCCGATCAACTCGTCCACCTGCACCACCGGAAGAGCGGCCCAGATCCGGTCGAGGTCGGCCGGGTCGCTCACCTCCTGAGATTCGGCACGACGGAAGAAATCGGCGACGGCTTCGTCGCGCGTCAGCTGAGACATAACTGCACTGTACGTCTCAAACTCCTGCTACGGAACCCGTCGACCGTCGTTCAGGCGAAGGTCATCTCCTCGGTCACGTCGTACTTGCGCGCGTCGATCGCGTCCAGAACCAGGTTGTGGCGCACCTGCCAGGGTGCACGGTCGCCCGCCTTCGGCAGTCGAGCCCCGGCGCGCCGCACATAGCCCGAGTCGAGTTCGAGCAACGGGTGCGTCTGAGGCTTCGCGCCGTGCAGGGACGGCACCGCGCGGGTGTACCCGTGCCGGCGCATGTACGCCAGCAGTTCGGCGACAGCCTGACTGGTGAGGTCCACCCGCAGCGTCCACGAGGCGTTGGTGTACCCGACCGACCACGCGAGGTTGGGAACGTCGTTCAGCATGTATCCGCGGTAGGCGTACTTGTCGCCCGCCTCGAAGTGCTCGCCGTCCACCGACAGTGAGGCGCCGCCGAAGGTCACCAGGTCCAGGCCGGTCGCGGTGACGATGATGTCGGCCTCCAGATGACGGCCCGAGTCGAGGTCGATGCCGGTGGGAGTGATCTGCTTGATGGTGTCGGTGACGACGTCCGCGTCGCCGGCCTTGACGGCGCGGTACAGATCGCCGTCGGGGATCACGCACAGTCGCTGGTCCCACGGCTCGTACTTGGGCCGGAAATGAGTGTCGACGTCGAATCCCTTGGGCAGCATCGACTTCGCGATCCGCCGCATGAGCCGCCGCGAGAGCTTGGGGAAGCTCCTGCAGAACAGGTACAGGCCGAGGGTGATGAAGGCGTTCCGCCACCGGATCACATCGTGCGCGAGCTGCGGCGTCAGCACTCGCTGCAGCAGCTTCGTCATCCCGTCCTCCCACGGGTACGGGAACATGTAGGTCGGCGAGCGTTGCAGCATGGTCACACTGCCTGCGGTCGGCGCCATCGCCGGAATGAGCGTGACCGCGGTGGCTCCGGAACCGATGACGACCACCTTCTTGCCCGCGTAGTCCAGATCCTCGGGCCAGAACTGCGGATGCACGAAGGTCCCGGTGAACGTCTCCTCGCCGGGGAAGTCGGGCCGATACGGGGCGTCGTACTTGTAGTAACCGGTGCACATGTAGAGGAAGCGGGTGACGATCGTCTGCGGCACCCCGCCGATCAGCGCGTCCACGGTCCACAGATCGGTCGAGGTGTCGAAGTCGGCGCCGGTCACGTCGACGTCGAAGGTGATGTGGTCGAAGATGCCGAAGTCGCGGGCGGTCTGCTCGAGGTAGTCGCGGATCTGGTCGCCTTCGGCGATCGTCCGCGAGCCTCGCCACGGATTCCAGGGAAAGCTGAGGGTGAAGATGTCGGAGTCCGAACGCACGCCCGGGTACCGGAACAGATCCCACGTGCCGCCGATCCGCGACCGACGCTCCACGATCCGGTAGTCCAGCCCCGGATTCCGATCCCGGAGCCGGTAGGCGGCATCGATTCCGGACAGTCCCGCTCCGACGATCAGCACGTCGAGCGGCTGGTCAGTCGACCCGCCACGCTGCGCATCAGCCATTTCCGCCATCCTCCATCACCCGAGCGACATCTATGATGTGCATCACTGTACAGATCGGTGTCCCGCAGAGATTTCGGCTCCCGGAACGGCCTGAGAGACCGTTCCGGGAGCCAAAGTTTTCAGGCCGACTTCTTCTTGGCCGCGTTCTTGGCCGGAGCCTTCTTCGCCGCCTTCTTCGCGGGCGGTTTCTCGTCCTCGACCTCCCGGCCGCGGCTCTTGACCGACGCCCGCAGCGCCGCGAGAAGGTCCGCGACCTCCGAGTCGTCGTCGGGCGCTTCCTCTTCGGTCTCCGAGAATGCCTGGCCACCGTCGGCTCGCGCCTCGATGAGCTTTCCGAGCTCCACCTGATAGGTGTCCTCGAACTGGCTGGGGTCGAAGTCCGAGGCCATCGTCTCGATGAGCGAGGACGCCATGTCCAGTTCCTGATCGCGGATCTCGACGTCGGCGTTCAGGAAGTCGAAGTCCGGCACCCGGACCTCGTCCGGCCACAGCAGCGTCTGCAGGGTCATCACGCCGTCGATGACCCGCAGCGCTGCCAGCCGTGTCCGGTTCCGGAGCGTGAAATTCGCAATGGCGAGACGCTCGGTGGTCTCCAGCGCCTTCGCGAGCAGCACATACGCCTTCGGCGACTTGGACGCCGGCTCCAGGTAGTACGGCTTGTCGAAGTAGATCGGGTCCACCTGGTCGATCGGCACGAACTCGAGGATCGAGATCTCCGGGCTCTTGTTGACCGGCAGGGTCGCGAGGTCCTCCTTGGTCAGCACCACCTGCTCGCCGCTCTCGGACTCGTAGGCGTTGGCGATCTTGGAGAACTCGACCTCGGTATCGGTGCCCTCCCGCACCCGCCGATACCGGATCCGGGCTCCGTCGGCGGAATCGACCTGATGCGAACTGCGGTCGTGGCTCTCCGTAGCGGAGTACACCTTGACCGGCACGTTCACCAGACCAAAGCTCAGATCACCTCTCCAGATCGAGCGCATGTCCGTCATTGTGCCAGGAAAGAGAGCCGAGAGGCAGGTGTGCGCGTGGACAATGGTCTCCTATGACGCGATCGCATCTCGACGTGGACGGGCGCAGGATTGTGCTGACCAACCTCGAGAAGGTGCTGTATCCGGAGACCGGGACCCGCAAGTTCGACGTCGTCGACTACTACATCCGGATCGCTGACGCGATGGTGCCGCACATGGCCTCGCGCCCAGTGACCCGCAAACGCTGGCCGGGCGGAGTCGAGTCGGCGCCGTTCTTCGAGAAGACCCTCCCCGCAGGCGCACCCGACTGGGTGGCCCGCTTCACGATCGAGCACTCCGAGCGCCGGACGGTGTACCCGGTGGTCCGGTCGGCTGCCGATCTGGTGTGGCTGGCCCAGGTGGCCGCGCTGGAGCTCCACGTGCCGCAGTGGCGCATCGACCTGTCCGACGACGAGGAGCGCCGCACCGACCGCATCGTGCTCGACCTCGATCCCGGGCCCGGCGTGACACTGGACGACTGCGCCGCCGTGGCCCTCGACATCCGCGCCATGCTGACCGACGCCGGTCTCGAGTCGTTCCCGGTCACCAGCGGTTCCAAGGGGATTCACGTCTACGGGCGCCTCGCATCGCCCGTGCGGTCCGAATCGGCGCGCACCGTGGCCCGCCAGATCGCGACCGCCCTGGCGCAGGCGCACCCCCGCACCGTCACCGCGACCATGGCGAAAGCCGAGCGCGAGCGCCGGGTCTTCATCGACTGGAGCCAGAACACCGCCGCTAAGACGACGCTCGCGCCGTACTCGCTGCGTGGACGCGAACGGCCGTGGGTCGCGGCGCCGCGGTCGTGGGACGAACTGTCCGAGTCCGGACTCGCCCATCTGCTCTGCACCGAGGTCCTCGACCGCTACGAGAACGACGGCGATCTGCTCGCCGGACTGTCGGAGGCGAGCCCGCCGGTCCAGACGACCACCGTTCCCGACGACGCGGTCGTCGACCTCGGCGAGTATCGGAAGAAACGGTCCTCACGCTCTCGGAGGGAGAGCGTCGCGCCGCCTCCGCGAGAGAGTGCGCCCGCCCGCGACAGCGAGGTCGACGATCCGCTGCCCGGTCTCGTCGGACTCCGCCCGATGCTCGCCACCGACGACCCGATCGAGTCCCTGACCGACGACTGGGCGTACGAGGGCAAGTGGGACGGTTTCCGGGCACTGATCAGGGTGGTGGGCGGCCGGGTCCGGTTGATCTCGAGGTCGGGCAACGACCTCACCGGCGACTTCCCGGAACTGTCCGTGTTCGGTGACCTCCTGGTCTCCGGCGGCCGACCGGTCGACGCCGTGCTCGACGGTGAGATCGTCGCGATCAACGACGCCGGGCTCACCGACTTCTCGCTGCTCGCATCGCGGAGGCGCAGAGCCGAGCCGCACGAGCTCCGGGTGCACCTCTTCGACGTCCTGTACCTGGACGGCGTCCGAGTGTGGGAGCAGCCGTGGGAGGTGCGGCGCGAGATCCTGGAGTCCCTCGACTACTTCGACGGCGAACCGCTGATCGACGTGCCGCCGCTGCTTCCCGGGCCGGCGGACACCGCGATCCGCACCGCACGGGACCGGGGGTGGGAAGGGGTCATCGCGAAACGGCGGGCTTCGTCCTACGCGAGCGGACGCCGCAGCCCCGACTGGCGCAAACAGAAGAACTGGAACGACATCGAAGTGGTGATCGGCGGCTATCGGCCCGGTCGCGGCTCCGAGTCGAAGATCGGATCACTGCTGGTCGGCCTGCCCGCCGAGCGCGGCCTGCGCTACCTCGGCCGGGTGGGCACCGGTTTCAGCGACGCCGAACTCGACGCACTGCTCGAAGAACTCCGGCCCCTGCGGATCAGCATGTGCCCGTTCATCGACGACATCGACAAGCCCGTCGCGGGCAGCGCGACGTGGGTGCTGCCGAAGATCGTGGCGGACGTGCAGTTCATGGACTGGACGTCGACGGGGCACCTGCGCCATCCGAGTTGGCGCGGAATCCGCCGTGACAAGCTGCCGGGCGACCTGTGAGCGGCTCTCAGGACTCGCTGAGCAGAACCGCGATCGTCCCCTCCTCGAGAGCGTCGAAGATGTGCTCGATGTCGCCGGGATAGTTCACGTAGTCGCCGGGCGACAGTTCCACGGGCGCCTCCGTCGGCCCCACCGACGCCCGGCCCGAGCAGAGCACGACGTGTTCGACGACTCCTCTGGCGTGCGGTTCGGAGACTCGGGGACGGCCGGGCTCGGCGCGGATCAGATAGGCGTCGCGGCGCGTGCCGTGCCGCGCCGCCGACAGCAGGGTGGCGCTGTAATGATCGGCCTCGCCGGCGGAGATCGTCGCACCCTCGCCCAGCCGGATCACTTCGACGGTCGGACGAGGCGCGTCGACCAACGCCGAGAACTGGATTCCGAGTGCGACGCTGAGTGCCCACAGCGTCTCCACGCTGGGGTTTCCCTCCCCGGACTCCAGCTGTGACAGAGTCGACTTCCCGATTCCGGCACGGCGCGCGAGTTCGGCCAAGGAGATGCCCGCCCGCGCCCGCTCTCTCTTCAGTGCCGCCGCGACGAGTTTCTGCGGACTCACATCGTTCGACAGAGCGGACGAACGTTCATTTTGACGAACCTCTTCCATAGGTTCATCATAGTGGACATGCGTTCATCATGGAGAACACTCGTGCGGCGCGCGCCCCGCGAGATCATCGCCATCGCGTTCTCCCTCTGGATCGTCGGCGTCTCGTACGGCGCCGCCGCACACGGGATCGGCATGGCATGGTGGCAGGTCCTGCTGATGGCCTGCGTCGTACTCGCCGGATCGTCCGAGTTCGTCTTCGTGTCGGTGGTGGCCGGCGGCGGGCTGCCCGTGGTCGGCGCACTGGCCGGCCTGCTGGTGAACCTGCGCAATTTCTCGTACGGGCTCTCCGCCGGCCGATTCCTCCGGGACGACCGATCGGCATACGCCGCAGCCCACATGGTGAACGACGAGACCGCCGTCTACTCGGCCGGTCACCGCGATGTGACGGCCGCACGGTCGGCCTTCGTGATCTGCGGAACCGCGGTCGTCATCGCATGGCCACTCGGCGCGCTCACCGGTGCGATGGTCGGGCAGGTGATCGCCTCGCCCGAGACGCTCGGGCTGGACGCCGCCTTCCCCGCTCTGCTCATCGCCCTGGCGCTTCCCGCACTGCGCGACCGGGAGACGCGTTGGGCGGCCCTGTTCGGCGGGACCATCGCGCTGGCGACGGCGGGCTTCGTGGCCGCCGGACTGCCGATTGTGCTGGCGTTGTTCGGAATTCCGCTCGGGCTGATGGTGACCGGCCGCCCGCGCGTTGACCGGAGTCGCGAGCCGGAGAGCGTGCCGTCGTGACCGGCTGGGAGTTCGCCTGCGGCGTCGCGATCCTCGCCGGAGGGACCTATCTGATCCGGGTCGCCGGCGTGCGGCTGCGCAGCCGGATCACCGTCTCACCGGCGGTGGAGACCCTGCTGGAACGGTCGACGATGATCCTGTTGATCGCCGTCGGTCTCACCGGCGCCCTGTTCGCCGGCACCGAATTGAGCGATCCCGCCCGTCCGATCGGAGTCGCAGCCGGTGCGGTGGCGGCCCTGCTGCGCGCGCCGCTGGCCGTCGTGATCGTCGTCGCGGCAGCGACCACCGCGGCACTGCGACTGGTGCTGTGACGGCGGGTCACTCCAGGACGAAAACCGGAATCTGACGGTCGGTGTTCTGCTGGTACTCGCCGTACGGCGGGAATGCCTCGACCGCCAGCTTCCACCAGTGCTCGCGCTCCTCGCCGGAGACCTCGCGCGCAGTGAGGTGGAAGACCTCCGTGCCGTCCTGCACGGTGACCTCGGGGTGTGCCTTCACGTTGTAGTACCAGGACGGGTTCGACGGCGCGCCGCCCTTGGACGCCACCATCGCGTACTTGCCGTTCTCCTCGACCCGCATGAGCGGGACATACCGCTGCTTGCCGGACTTGGCGCCGAGCGTGGTGAACAGCACCACTCTCATGCCGTTGATGTCCGCGACGTCGGTCGTGCCCGCGGCCAGGATCTTCTCGGTCTGATCGCGCACCCAGTCGGTGGGGCTCAGTTCGGGGGAATCACTCATGGTCCCGATGGTAGGGCGATCGCCCGCGGCAGGGCGTCGACATCGGCAGGTTCGACCGACTCGACGTTTGAGAGCCGCATGGACGGGGTATCCCGGCACTGCATGTCCGCCGCAGCACAGCTGGAGGGAGTTCGCCATGACAGTGCACCATCACGACCCCGACCTGAGCGGACGGGCCGTCGCGTTCCTGGTCGCGCCGGAGGGCGCCGAGGAGCGCGAACTCACCGACCCGTGGCAGGCCGTGCGCGAGGCCGGTGGCACTCCGACTCTCGTGTCGACCGTCGGCGGAACGGTACAGACTTTCCGCCACCTGGACCGCGCCGCCTCATACCCGGTCGACGAGGTGGTCGAGAATCTCGACTCCACGGATTTCGATGCGCTGGTGCTTCCCGGCGGTGTCGCGAATCCGGATTATCTGCGGACCGTTCCCGGCGCTGTCGAGTTCGCGGCGCGGTTCCTGGAGTCGGGCCGCCCCGTCGCCGCGATCTGCCACGCGCCGTGGCTGCTCATCGAGACGGGTCTGATCGGGGGTCGCCGGCTCACCGCCTGGCCCAGCCTCCGAACCGACGTGCGCAACGCGGGCGCCACGTGGGAGGACGGGCCGGTGGTGGTGTGCGACTCGGGCCCGGGTCCGTTGATCACCAGCCGGGCGCCGGACGATCTGCCCGCCTTCGACGAGGCTCTGCTGCACCGGTTCTCGGTCGCGGCCACGGGCCGGCCCTGATGCCTTTCGTTCAAGGAGGTTCACATGAGACGCAGCGAATCCACGCCGGGAGGAGGCCCGCCCATGACCGGAGACCATCTGAGCGCCGCGACCGTTCGTCCACTGAAGGCGCTCGGGCTGATCGGCTACGGGCTGCTCCTGATCGCCCTGGTGCTGATCGCCGTGACCTTGACCACCGCGGCGGCCGACGACGCGCTCGCACCGTGGATCGTGGCGACGGTGGTCTGCGCTGTGGCCGCGGTCGGATGCCTCGGTTGGTCGCGGGTGAGGTTGCGGTCCCATCGCGCGCTCGACCGTCCCCAGCACGACCCGCTCATCCCGGAGACGACGGCCGAGGAGGCCGACGAGTACGAGCACCTGCATCATCCACGCGGCCGCCGCAGGAGGGCATGATCGCCGAGCGATCACCCGCCCGTGCGACGGCCGACCCGACAGACGAGGAGGCACCATGTCACTCATCAACACCCATCAGCCGGAGATCGGCGGTCTCTCGCACACCGAGTCCGATGCACTGATCTCGATCCTGCAGCACCGGCTCAGTTCCCTGATCGATCTGCATCTCACGCTCAAGCATGTTCACTGGAACGTGGTGGGCCCCAACTTCATCGGAGTCCACGAGATGCTCGACCCGCAGACCGCCACGGTCCGCGGATTCGCCGACGTGCTCGCTGAACGCATCGCGACGCTGGGCGGCTCGCCGAGCGGGACATCGGCGGGTATCACGAAGAATCGCGACTGGGACGATTACGATCTCGGCCGCGACACCGTCCAGGCGCATCTCGCGGCCCTCGACCTCGTCTACACCGGGGTCGTCAAGTCCCATCGCGACGCCATCGCCGAGGCGGGGATGATCGATCCGATCACCGAGGACGTCCTCATCGGCCAGACGCGCGAACTCGAGCAGTTCCAGTGGTTCCTGCGCGCCCATCTGGAAGACCGTTCCGGCGAACTGGCACACGCGGGGTCGCATACCGAACTCGGCGCCGCCGACGCAGCTCGCTGAGGAGGTCGCTCGCTCAGTAGCTCGGTAGAAACGCGACAGAGGCACATGAATCGGCGGCGCTGCTCGGGCAGCGCCGCCGATTTCGCTGGTTCATCTCGCTGGTTCCGGAAGCCGGACTGCGATCTGGCGAAACGCGTCCAGTGACCTCAGACGAGCCTCGCGCGCAGCAACTTCTTGCCCATCTCTGCGCCCTTGAGGCTGTCGCTCTGCGCCTTCGTGAACAACTCCACCGTCTCGTGGTCGCCGTCGCGCTCGGCGTCGGCGATGAAAGTGTCCATCCGAAGCGCGTTCGACAGGCACTTCTCCACGTATCAGATCAGGTTGTACGTCTTGTCGCGTGTTCCGGTCACTTCCCCGGACTCGGTGCTTGCAGACATGCCGCGTCCTCCGTTCAGATAGTCGGTATTCGTCCGTCCGGAAGCGAAGTCCGTCTCCGGACATCGATCGAGTTCCCGATCGCCGAGACCCCGAAACATGATGGGCGGATACGCTGGCCGAATGTCGCCCCGCCGCCGAAGGCTCGCCATCTCACTCGCAGTGGTCGTCGTACTCCTGGGCGGCGCGACCGCCGTGGCCGTCCACGAAGGCGCGGTGGGATTCGTCCGGACCTGGTGGAACAACCGCGACCGCGCCTATCCGGACCTGGACACCACTGCTCTCGGCCCCACGCAGCAGCGCATCGTTACCGTCACCCGCGCGGAGTTCGACGCCCAGCCGCCGGGCACCAAGTACTCTGAAGGGGTCGACGAGGAGTGGTGCGCCGACTTCATCAGCTGGGTGATGCGGGAGTCGGGCGTGCCCTTCGAGAATCCGTTCTCCGGGCACTGGCGGATCCCGGGGGTGTACACCCTGACCGAGTACTTCCAGTCGCAGGGACGCTTCCGCGCAGCCGACTCGGGTTACCGTCCCGTCCTCGGCGACGTGATGCTCTACTCCACCAAGAGCTTCTTCCGTCAGCACACCAACATCGTGCTCGACTACTCCGACGGGGAGGTCACCACCGTCGGAGGCAACGAGTGGGGCGGACACGTGAAGGTGAACCGATTCCGGATCGGCGGATACGTCGGGCTCGTGGGGTACGGCGTCCTGCCGTCGGCAGCCGAGCAGTAGCGGGCTTCACCCCGCGCGCCGGATGCGCCGTCAGACCGGAACGAACTCAGAGATCTTCCACGAGTCGCCGTCCTTGGTCATGTGCACGCGGACCCGGCTGCCGTCGAGGCGCGGACCTTCCAGGTCCTTGCTGGTGGTGGTCTGGTTGACGAACAGCAGCACGGTCACCGAGTCCTCCTCCGCGGCCACCACCGAGGCTTCGACCACATCGGCCTTGGTGACGATGGCATCTCTCTTGGCCGCGGGCTGCACCACTGACGCGCCGAGTTCGGTGTATTCAGTGAGGAACTTACCGGTCAGCAGCTTCTTCGCCGACTTCGGAAAGGCCTGGTCGATGGTCCGATAGTCGTAGCTCAGCAGTTCCGGTACGTCACGGCGGGCCGATGCCAGCGCCGACTGCCCGGCATCGGCATCGGCAGCGGCCGACGACGCAGCCCACCACACGTACCCGAGCGCACCGGCACCGACGACCGTCACCGCCGCGAGCACTCCGACGACGAGCCTTCGCGCCCGCACCGACAGATCGGCGGGCCACAGAAGCAGTCCACGCATCCGGCTGCTACTCGTGCCCGTGCCCTCGTCGACGGCCTCTTGTTCCTCGTGCGTCTCCGGCTCGGTGGCGCCGACCGCATCGTCCGGATCCACGCTCGCCTGCTCATTGACCGTCATGACACGAACTCCACATTCCCGACCTTCCAGTCGTCGCCTTGTCGTTGGAGGTCCACCAGCATCCGGTAGACGCGCTGCTGACCGTCGGGTGCCTCGGTGTTCTTGACTACCGAGCTCACCGCTGCGAGGACTTTCGCCGAGTCGTCGTCGGCCTCGACGATCCCCGCCTCCTTGACCGCGCCCGTCGAACGAACCTGACCCGAGGCGAGGACCTGTTCGAAGGAGGCGGCCAGCTGGCCGAACTGTTGTTGAAACGAGCCGGTCGCCAGCGAGGAGATCCGGTCCATGTCGGCCTTGGACCGTTGGTAGTCCAAGCTCACCAGCCCGGCGACCGCTTCTCGCGTCACGTCGAGAACCTGCGCGTCCCGGCTCTTGTTCCGTTCGGCGTGACAGAGGTCGACGCCTTTGACTCCCAACATCGTCAGAACCGCGACGGCGGCGATCAGCAGGGACCAGACGACGAGCGCCGGCCGGCGACCTCCCCGGTCGCTGAGCGTTCGTGTCTCCTGTTCCGTCGCCTGCTCCTGGCCCGTCTCCTGCGCTTCGTCTGCATCTACCACTTGATCAGCAACGACTGCCATGTCGTGTTCCCCTTTCCGGATGCTGTGCTGGTGGGCGATCCGACGAAGTACGTCACTCCGTCAGGTCCTGTGAACCGGCCCGTCTTCTCCGAGTAGGGAATCGGCCGATCAGTGGGCGTCGACGATCGCGGACGCCGGTCCGGCGGGTCGCCTGCGGTCGCGCTGTGCGGCTTGGCGAGCATCTCAGGCCACGTCGACGGCAGACCTCCCGGACAGTCCGCGACCAGCGCGGTCCTCACCGACAGATCGGTGGCGCAGGGCACGTTGCGCGCGCCACGAGCGACCTTCGGGTTGGCGGCGAGGACGTCGCAGTACTGGTCCGGGACCACCGGAACCTCCCGCAGGTCCGACGGATCACGCCGCTGGGTGCGGCCGTAGCCTTCGGTGCACGGCGGCGGGTTCAGCGTATTTCCGAGCTTCACGTCGAGCGGGGCCTGCGGGCTCTCACCGAGCGCGAAGTCCTTGACGGAGTATAGCGTGCCCGATGTGAACGCCGGATACACCGTCAAGATGTGGCGGAGCCCGGGCACGTTGACCCGCAGCACCTGACCGACCGTCTGCAGGTTCGCGAGCAGCGTCGGCAGTGTCGGCGTCAGCTTCCCCAATGTCGCCGACACCTCGTCAGCGGCGGCGGGTGCGTCCTCGATCAGCGTGCGAATCCGGCCGTCGCTCATAGCGAGCTGATCAGTGAACGACGCCAGATTCGCCACCGACGATCGCAAGTCGACGGCCACCTTGTTTCCGGTGCGCAGCAGCGGGTCGGCATCGCCGATCAGCGTGGTCGTGGGTACGAGGTCGATCTGCGCCAGCCGCAGTAACTGCTGTGACGAGTCGATCAGACGGGCCAGCCGGTCCCCGGACTCTCCCAGCCCGTCCGAGACAGCGTCGATCGTGGTCTCCAGATGCTGAGGCGAGAGTGCCCCCACCAAGCTCATCGTTCGCCCGAGCACGTCTTTGGTGGGTGTGGGCGCCACGTTGCCGCCCGCCGGGAGCACATCGCCGTCGCTCAGTGAGGGGCCGGCGCCCGATCGCGGTACGAGATCGACGTACTGCTCACCGACGGCCGACTGACTCTTGATGTGGGCCGAACTGTCGCGCGGGATGCGCCGACCCGAGTCGATGCGCAGCGTCACACGCACCGGCGCCGATGGATTCGCCAGATCCAAGTCCACGCCGTCGACCCGGCCCACGGTGACGCCGCGATACGTGACCAACCCGGACTCGTAGACGCCGCCGGCCGAGCCGAACTCGGCGACGACCCGGTACGTGCCGATGCCGGTGACACGACCGATACCGATGTACGTGATCGCACCGTAGACCACACTCACCACGGTGAGCAGTGCGAACACGATCAACTGCCACCTGACCAGCTTCGTCAGCCTCATCGACGGCCGCCCTTCGGCGCAGCGAACGGTGCGCGCAGCGGATCGGCCGCCTGGCGAGACAGCATCATCTTCTCCACGTCGATCTTCGGCAGGCTGCCGATCACCTTGTCGCGGATGGCACCCACGGACAGGTCCAGAGTGAGAAACAGATTCTGGAAGTCGCCCTTCATCCCCTTGTCGATCGTCGTCACCGGGAACGGGATGGTCAGACCCACGAGCAGCGAGCCGACCAAGTCGTCTCCCGACTGTTCGAGCCCGGTCAGCGCAGGCCGCAGTTCGGACACGATAGTGGCCAGGTCGTCGTGGCTGCGGGACAGCGCCGTCGACACCTTGGCGCCGAAGTCTCCGACACGGTCGAGCATCGTGACCAGGTTCTCGCGCTGGTCCGCGAGCACGGTGAGCGCGGGTTCGATACCGTCGATTCCCGCGGCTATCGTCGAATTCTGATCGGCGAGTGATCCGCTGAGCCGCCCGAGAGCGTCGATCGCGCGGCCGATGTCGTCGCGCTGACCGTTGAGCCGGGTGACGAGGGTCTTGAGCCTGCCGATCGCTTCGTTCGCAGCCGCCGTCCGGCCGTCGGTGGCGGTGTTCAGTTCGGTCATGATCGACCGGAGCTGTTCGAGTCCGCTGCCGTTGAGCACCAGGGACAGGGCCGCGAGAACCGATTCGGTGGAGGGATACGCCGACGACGACTTCACGTCGATCGTGTCACCGGGAAGGAGATGGCCTGCAGCCGGCCGGGACGGCCGCACGAACTCGAGGTACTGGGCGCCCAGGACCGAGGTCTGCGCCAGCTTCACCGTGGCATTCGCCGGGATCACGACGCCCTCCGAGAGTTCCACCTCCACTGCGGCGACGGATTGGACCACCGAGATCGACCCGATCTGTCCGACCGTCACATTGTCGTATTTGACCAGCGAATTCGATACGAGATTCTGCACGTCGGCTAAGTGAACGGTCACGCGATAGGCCTTGCCGGAAATCGCGTCGCCGGGCAGCGGCAGGGAGTTCGCGCCGTCGAACCGGCAACCGGTCAGCGCAGTGGACACGACCGCCAGGAGTGCGGCCAGTGCAGCAGCGATCTTTCTGCGTCTCATCAGCGACCTCCCGTCTTCGACGTCGACGACGCGGACGAGCGTGCTATCTCGGAGGTGAGGACCCGGGTCAGCGTGGTGTTCACCTTCTGGCACTCCTTCTTCGGTGCGTCGACCGTGGTGAGCAGCGCGCAGATCAGCGATACCGGGTCGGGGAAATCGGCGATCGCCAGTCCGGCGGTCAGGGAATTCGAATCCGGGTCGTAGATGTTGTAGAGATTCGACAGAGCGGTCGGTGCCGTATGCAGGATCTGGGCGAGGTCGTCCTCACGGTCGACGAGCAGTCGCGACACCCGGGTGAGTTCCCTGACGTCCGTGCTCAGCGCGTCGCGATTCCGCGAAAGGTAGTCGCGCAGGTCTGGAACCATGTCGTTCAGTGCATGGATCGCGGCGTCGAGCTGCGTCCGGTTGTCGGCCAGAAGCGCCGAGGCGTCGTTCAGCTGCGCCGAGAACGAGACGATCTGGTTGTCGGAGGCACGCAGTGCGGTCACCACCTGCTGAAGATTGCGTACGGTGCCGAAGAGATCCGGACCGCCGGCGGATAGCGTCCCCGCTGCGTCGGACAACGCGTCGACCGCGTGCCGCAGCGACTGGCCGTTGTCGCCGAGAACCGCGGCCGAGGTGTCGACGAACCGGCTCAACGTGCCCTTCTCGTCGTGCGCGGTGGGACCGAGCTGAGTGGCGAGGTCGGTGACCTGCTTCTTGATCTCGTCGTATCCGACCGGCACTGCCGTGCGCTTGAGGCCGATGACTGCGCCGTCGGGCAGTGCCGCGCCTCCCGGCCGCTCCGGATTCACGAACTGCACGTAACGTCCCGACACGAGGGTCGGCGATACGATCACGGCGCGCGAGGACGCCGATACGAACACCGAGTCGTCGTACGACACCTCGACGACCACGTCGCCCGGCGACGGTTCCACCGACTTCACGGTGCCGATGGACACCCCTCGCATCTTCACCGGGTCGCCGGGGAACAGCCCGGTGCCGTCGGTGAAATGGATTGTCGCTGTGGATGTGTGCGTACGCTCCCACACCACCGACACCGCCAGCGCCACCATCGCCGTGACGACGATGCCGATCACGATGACCGCCGGCGCACCGAGTCTCTTGACTGCCTTCATCGTCCGCCTCCCGGGCTTCCAGGCTGCTGACCGCGGAGATTCGCGGGCGTGATGTTCTCGAGCAGAACGGCGAAGAACGGCCCGCTTCCCAGGACGTCGGTGAACTGCATGACGTACGGCCGCATTCCCGAGATCGACTTGTCGAGATTCGTGTAGTTCGCGTTCAGGGTGTCGGTCACTCTGCGCAATTCCTCGAGCATCGGCGGCGTCGACGTGCGGTTCTCGACGGTGACACGCTCGATCTCGTCGGCGACACCTCGCAGGCTGACGAGCACGCGGCGGATCACCGCGGCGCGATCGTTCAGCGCTTGGAACAGGACATCGCCGTCGTCGATCAGGCGGGTCAGGTTGCCCTTGCGCTCGGCGAGGACGCCCGAGAGCGAACGGGTGTGCTGTAACAGGGTCCGAATGCCCGCATCCCGGCGGGAGACTGTCCGAGCGGCGTCCGCGACGTTCTCGAGCGAGCCGCCGAGATCGTCCGGAAGGCCCTTCATCACCTTGTCCAGGCTCTGCACCGCGTCGACAACCTGCTTCTTGTCTGTGTCGCCGACGTTCTCGGTGAGTTGATCGAGTGAATCGGTGAGGTCGAAGCCTGAGGTGGTGCGCGACTGCGGGATCCGGTCACCGAGCTCACCGCCGCCGCCGGTCGTCAGCTCGACGTAGCGGCGTCCGAGCGCGGTCTCCACTTTGATCGCGGCGCGTGTCTGTGAGCCCAGATCTCTCCACCCCTCGGTGAGACGGAGTTTGACGTCCACGTGATCGGACTTCAGTGAGATCGCCGTGACTGTGCCCGCGGAGACTCCCGCCACCTGGACTTCGTCATCGGTGTTCAGACCGCTCGCGTCAGCGAACTCGGCGACCACCGTGGTGGCGCCGGGCCAGAAGGGCAGCGACCGATAGTTGAAGGCCAGTGCGAGAACGACGAGGATCACCGCGCTACCGATGATCCCGGCCCGCACGGCACGGACGGAGTCGTCAGGTCTCATCATTTACACCTCTGGGCGGGTACTTGGATCATCGGCGTGTCCTGGTGGCCGCCGTCGAGCGTCGGGTAGCGGATGGCCAGACCGCAGACGAAGAAGTTGACGAAGCTGCCGTACCCCGAGGAGCGGCCGAGCAGGCGATACGCCTCCGGAAGCTTGTTCAGCAGCATGTTGATCGTCGACGTGTTCTTGTTCAGGTTCGCCGCGAGGCCACGCAGGCGCGTGATGTCGATGGTCAGATCCGGTCTGACCTCCGACAGCAGGCTGTCCAGTTGCGAGGTCGCCGCCTCGATGTGGGCGAGTCCGTCCACGATCGTGGTTCGGTCCTCGGCGAGCCCGGACACCAGCCGCTGCATCTGTCCGATCATCGAGCCGAACGCTGCCTTACGTTCGTCGACCGTGCCGAGGACCGTGTTGAGGTCGCTCACCACGGAGCCGATCGTGGCGTCCCGGTCGGCGATCGTCTTGCTGAGCTGTCCGAGCTGCGTGATCACTTCTCCGATGTCGTCGGTCCGGCCGTTGAGGACCGATACCAGTGCCGCCGACAGACGGTTGGTCTGGTCGGGGTTCACTCCGACGAGCAACGGTTTGAAGCCGTTGACCAGAGCGTCCATGTCGAGCGCGGCGCGCGTCTGCGTCGCGGGAATCACCGATCCGGACGGACGCTCCTTCGCCGCAGCCGCCGGCGGCGTCTTCAGCTCCACATAGCGGTCGCCGATCAGGTTCTTGTACTTGACGTTCGCGTTGGTCGCCGTGGTGACGACGACGTCGGAGTCGACGTCCATGGCCACCTCGGCGCCGAGGTGAGGGCCGTCCTCTTCGGTGCGGGCCACCTGGACGTCGGTCACCTTTCCGACCACGACGCCGGCGAGCTTCACATCGTCACCGGTCCGCAGCCCGGACGCCGACGTGAACACGGCACGGTACGACTTCGTAGGCCCGAACCGCAGGTCGCCGACGATGACGAAGAGCACGGCGGTGATGAGTGCGCTGACGACGAGGAAGATGCTCAGCTTGATCGCGGGCCCGGTGACGTTCATCGCGTCATTCCGTAGATCATGGAGGCGAACGGGTTGCCGATGATGTCCTCCGGGTTCTTCACATCACGGTAGGCGTGGCTGCCGTCGTTGAAATCGACGTGGCCGGGCGCCTTGGCACCGGGGCCGCGGGGGTACCCGTAACAGCTGGGTCCCGACTCTCCCGCGCCGGTGCGCGGAGCGTCTGTTCCCGGCCGATAGGGCGGGTCGCCCATGATGAGTGTTCCGACGATGTCCAGTCCGGCTCGCGCGCCCCCGAACGCACGCTCCAGATACTTGCGTCCGAGGTTGAGGCCGGACAGGAAGCACGGGAGGATCGGGCCGTAGTCGCCGAGCACCTGAGTCGGCGGCGCCAGTGCTTCCGCGGCTTTCACCAGCGGTGTTTGGACGCCGGCCATGAATCGGTCGCCGGTGTTGCCGAAGCGGGTGAAGCTCAGCAGGAACGACGTCAGCTGAGTCTGCTCGTCGACGATCGTCTTCGACGTGACCGTTAGATTCCTGATCGTGGTCATCAGGTCGGGCGTCATATCGGCGAACGTCTCGAGGTTGTCCGCGCCCAGCTTCAGATCGCGTTGCAGCGTCGGCAGCGACTTGTTGAAGGTCGCGAGGTAACGGTTCACATCGTCGATCACGGAGCCGAGCTTGCCGCCGCGGTTCACTGTGCCCGTCTGCACCGCAGTGAGCGTCGCGTTGACGCGTGCCGGATCGATCCTGTCGAGGATCTTGACCAGCAGGTCGAAGGTGTCGAACACCTCGACCGGGGTGGCGGACGTGTCAATCGTCGCGCCGGCGGCCAGCTTGCCCGCCGACGGCGACGACGGCATCGACAGCGCAACGTACTTGCGTCCGAACAGTGTCGTGGGTTCCATCTCGGCTCGCATGTCGGACGGCAAGTCGTCCATCACGTCGGAGTCGATCTCCATCCGGATTCGAGCTTTGTCGTCGGCGACGGTGACTTGCGATACCCGGCCCACCACGACGCCGTACATCTTCACGTCCGAGCCCGGAACCAACAGCAGTCCGGCGCGCGGCGCGTTGAGATAGACCGTCTCGGTGTTCTGGAATCTGCCTCGGTACGACAACACTGCCAAAACGACGAGAAGGACGACGACGGCAGCTGCGGTGAATGCGTACAACAGGTGGCGCGTGCGCGAATGCTCGATCATCCGGACACCCGCACAGTCGAGTGAACGCCTCCGTAGAGCGCGATTCCGACCACGAAGTCGACGACCATGATGATGATCAGCGAGGTCCGCACGGCATGGCCGACCGCAACACCGACGCCGGCCGGTCCGCCGCTCGCGTTGTAGCCGTAGTAACAGTGCACAGCCATCACCGACACCGCCATGACGATCACCTTCAGCAGCGAGATCGCGACATCGGACGGCTGCAGGAAGAGCTGGAAATAGTGGTTGTAGGTACCCGGCGATTGGTCGGAAAGGAATACGCTGACGAACTCGGTCGCCGCATATCCGGTGAACAGCGCGATGGCATAGAGGGGGATGACCGCGACCAGTCCGGCTGCGATTCGCGTGGAGACCAGATACGGCAGCGACTGCACCGACATCACTTCGAGGGCGTCGATCTCCTCGCTGACCCGCATAGCACCCAGTTGGGCGGTGAAACCGGAACCGACGGTCGCCGTCAACGCAACGCCTGCGATAACCGGGATCGCCTCGCGGGTGTTGAAGAACGCCGAGATGAAGCCCGACATCGCCTCGACGCCGACGCGCCCCAGAGAACTCGAGCCCTGCTGACCGACCTCGTAGCCCGCGGCTGCCGTGAGGAATCCGATGATGACGACGGTGCCGCCGATCACCGCGAGCGCTCCCGCGCCCAGCGAGACCTCGGCGAGCAGCCGGACTGTCTCGCGTCGGTAATGCGTGAAGGCGCGAGGCACCGCCCGCAGCGACGCGCCGTAGAACGCCAGTTGCCGGCCGAGGCGCTCGGCCGGCGCCAGGACGCGGCCAGGCGCGAGCCGTTCGAATCGCGCGCGAGACGGTTCTCGAGCGGTGGGTGCGCTCGTCATGATGTGGTCCTCCGATTCACCGGTACCCGCCTAATGCAGAGAAAGAGTCGTGATGACGGCGTTCGCCAGGAACAGCAGCACGAAGCTGAACACGACCGTTTGGTTGACGGCGTCGCCGACGCCTTTGGGCCCGCCGCCCGCCTTGAAGCCAAGATGACAGGCGACGACGGCCGCGAGAAGTCCGAAGATGCCCGCCTTGAGTTCGCTGATCAACAGGTCTGACGTGCCGGTCAGAATGGGGATGGCGGTGATGTACTGGCCGGGTGTCGCACCTTGCAGGAAGACTCCGTACAGGTATCCGCCGGTGAGTCCGATAGCTGTCACCAGCCCGTTCAGAAATACCGCGACCACGCACGAGGCGATGACACGCGGTACCGCGAGACGCTGAATCGGGTCGATTCCGAGCACGCGCATCGCGTCGATCTCTTCGCGGATCGTTCGGGATCCGAGGTCGGCGCAGATGGCGGTGGCACCCGCTCCCGCGACGACGAGCACGGTGACGATCGGGCCGATCTCGCGGATGACCGCGATGCCCGCGCCCGCACCGCTGAGGTCGATGGCACCGATCTCATTGAGCAGGACATTGATCTGGAAGACGACCATCACGCAGAACGGAATCGACATCAGCATCGTCGGGACGATCGAGACACTGGCGATGAACCAGGCCTGCGCGACGAGTTCGCGCCATTGGAACGGTCTGCGCGGCAAGGCTTTGAGGATCTCCCAGAATGTCAGGAAGAAGGAACCGACTGTCTGGACTCCGTCGCGGGCCTTCCCGAGGGCGGGAGCGAAAGCCGCCGTCATCGGCTCACCGGCCTGTCGATCGGCGTGATCGGCAGACGCAAGGCACCGGGTGCCGACGCTGGAACCACCGGAGCGACAGGCGCCACCGGCTCGATCCGCTGATATCCGTCGCCCTGGGCCGGTCGAGTGTCGGCATGGCCCTTGTTGGGCCACAGGGCCGCCGCCCGCTCGGCCTGCGCGGAGATGGTCAGCGAGGGGTTGACACCGAGATTCGCCGAGACCGCCGATCCGTCGACCACGCTGAGCGTCGGGTAGCCGTGTACGCGGTGGTACGGGTCGATCACCCCGGTCGAGGCGTCGTCACCGATTACACAGCCACCGAGGAAGTGCGCGGTCATCGGAACGTTGAACACCTCGCCCCAGGTACCCGCCGGGACTCCCCCGATCTGCTCCGCGATGCGGCGCGTCGCTTCGTTGCCCGCGGGAATCCAGGTCGGGTTCGGTTGCCCGTGCCCCTGCCGGCTCGAGAGCCGCCGGCCCAGCAAACCTCGCTTGGTGAACGTGGTTATCGAGTTGTCGAGATTTTGCATCACGAGCGCGATCACTGTCCGCTCGCTCCACCCCTTCACCGCCAGGATCCGTCCGGTCGCGATCGGGTGGCGCAGCATGATTCCCAGGAAACGCACCCAGCGTGGCAGGCGTCCGTCGCCGTCGGTCATCGGCGCTTGCAGCATGCCCATCGCGTTGGAGCCCTTGCCGTAACGGACCGGCTCCACGTGCGTGTCGGGCGACGGATAGAACGACGACGTGATCGCCACTCCACGAGTGAGGTCGAGCGACTCGTCGACGCTGTAACGGATTGCACCGAGGATCGACTCGGAGTTGGTTCGGGTCAGCTCGCCCAAGCGCGACGAGAGCTGCGGGAGGCGACCGGAGTCCTTCAGTTTGTGCAGCAATTGCTGCGTCCCCCACGTGCCCGCCGCGAGCACCACACTGCGAGCGGTGAAAACCTGTCTGCGCTTCCGCATCCACGCACCGGTGCGGGCCGTGTGGACCTCCCATGAACCGTCGGCCGTCGAACGTAGGTCGGTGACGGTGGTGAGGGGATGGACCACCGCGCCGATCTTCTCCGCGAGACCCAGATAATTCTTGAGGAGGGTGTTCTTCGCACCGTGGCGGCATCCGGTCATGCACTCACCGCACTCGATGCAGCCCGTCCGTTCCGGACCGACTCCGCCGAAGTAGGGGTCGGGTGCGGTGCGGCCGGGCGCCCCGAAGTACACGCCGACGGGCGTCTGGATGAAGGTGTCACCGGCACCCATGTCGTCGGCGACAGCCTTCACGATCTCGTCGGCCGGCGTCATGTGCGGATTGGTGACGACCCCCAGCATCCGTCGTGCCTGGTCGTAGTAGGGGCTGAGCTCATCTTCCCAGTCGGTGATGTGCGCCCACTGCTCGTCGGCGAAGAACGCGCCCGACGGTTTGTAGAGCGTGTTCGCATAATTCAGCGAGCCACCGCCGACCCCGGCGCCGGCGAGGATGACGCAGTCGCGAAGCAGGTGGATGCGCTGGATCCCGTACGCACCCAGCTTCGGTGCCCAGAGGAATCGCCGCAGGTCCCAGCTGGTCTTCGCGAAGTCGGAGTCCTCGAAACGTCGTCCCGCCTCCAGCACCCCGACGCGGTATCCCTTCTCCGACAACCGCAGGGCGGTGACACTTCCGCCGAACCCTGATCCCACGACGAGGACGTCGTAGTCGCGCTCACTGGAGGCGCTCTGCCGGAGAGGCCGAGGGTTCCGTCGGGGATCAGGCATGGGCTTCTCCGTCGCTGAAATGGTTGGGCCGGCGCACCGGGTCTAGGAGGTGATCTGGGTTATCGAGCTCAGACACTGTGATTTGTACTGCACATTGTTTATACATTTATGGCGGTTGTGTCAACTAGATCAGCAGTTTCTCCTGAACTGTCAACGATGCCGGGACGTCCTCAAACGCCCGAAACGCACGGAAGGCCTCAGTGTTTGCCCGCGTAGACTGGCCGCATGGGTGAGAGTCGGACCTTCCACAGCGAGGTCCGCAGCCTCCTCCGAAACCGAATACTCGACACCGCAGGCGATCTCGTAATCGCCCACGGCTGGTCCTCGGTCAACATGTCACGCGTCGCCCGCGAGGTCGGGATCAGCCGGGCCGGTCTCTATAACGAAATGGGGACGCGTCAGGATCTGGCGGCGGCGTTGGTGGCTCGGGAAGCCGACCGCTTCCTCACCGGTGTCACTGAGGCCATTTCGACCCATGCCCCCGATCTGGTGGAGGGCCTCGCCGCCGCCGCGGCAGTCACGCTTGCGACCGGTGAGCAGAACCGGCTTCTGCTGTCGGTGGTGAGCGAAGGTGCCCGGGCACGTGAGACCGAGCTCCTGTCTTTAGTCGCGGTCGATTCCGAAACGGTTCTCGGCCGGGCGATGCAGGTAGTGGCCGAACAATCGCGGTCGGTGGCACCCGAGATCGGCGATGCAGACCGGGCGACACTAGTCGAAGTGTTCGTGCGCCTCACCGTCAGTCACCTGCTTCAACCCCGTGGCGACCATACGGCCGCGGTTGATCAGATCCGGGCGACCGTCCGCGGTCTGATCTCGACGTTCGTACAGCCTTGAGGACGGAGCAGGGCCGAGCGCTGAGGCCTCGAGAGGCCCGCACGGTCAGGCCGCAAGCTCGGTTGAAAAGGCGTTCGAGGTCTGTACCCGGGTCCGGCGCAGCGTGATTGCGCGGCGGTGGGTGCAGGTGCCGTGCTTGTCCGGCGTGGTGGATCGGGTTCAGGCGCCAGGGTTGATCGGTGGTGGCTGGTCGCCAGGCCATGCGTCCGGCGTCGGGTCCGTCGGTGAGGGTGGTGGTTTCCCATTGTCCGCGGTTGGTGCCGACGGCGCGGTTGTGGCGTCCGCAGGCTGCGCCGAGGGCGTCGATGTCGGTGCGTCCGGCCGGGGTGATCCAGTCCGGTGCGTGATGGGCTTGAGTTTGGGCGAAGGGGCGGTCGCAGCCGGGGGCGGTGCAGCCGCGGTCGCGGGCGAACAACGCCAACCGCTGCGCCTTGCTCGCGAAGCGTGCACTTCGGCCCTGGTAGAGGATCTCGCTGGTGTGATTGCGGAAGACGGCCAGGTGCGGGACGGCGTCGGCAGCGAGGTTCACGAGTTCGCCGATCGGGATGCGGGTGCCGGTGGCGGTCAGGGCGATGCCGGCGTGGGCGGCGAGTTCTTGGTCGGTGACGGTGATGACGAGTTCGGTCGGTATCCGGTTCGGTGCTCCGAGTCCGCCGTGGGCGAGAACGTAGTCGCACAGGGCCAGCAGTGCGTCGTGTGTGCGTTGGGCGGCGCTGCGCAGATCCCGGCCCCGCGCCGCCGCGAGTGCCTCGGCGTCGATGCCGTCGGCGTCGATGGTTCCGGTGGGTGAGTCGGGGTCGGCGGGGTTGTTCATGCCGGGTGCGGCCCAGGCGGTCAAGATCACTTCGAACTTGGCCCGCAACTCCGGGGTCATCGCGCCGCGGACTTTGCTCATCAACTGACGATCCTGCGGGAGGATCGTGATTCCGCGTTGGCGTTGCCGGTCGACGTGATCGCTCTCCTGCCCGTCCGGATCCAGGTGAGCGAGCAGTCGGTCACCGACCTTGCCCAGATCATCCGGATTCAACCCAGCCGCCGCGTCGGCCAACTCCGCCTCGGCGCGGGCTTTGACCTCCGGCGAGATACAGCCGGGCACTTTCGCCAGCACCGCGGAGATCACCAGAGCGTGTTCGGCGCCGACAGTCCCGGCCGCGACCGCTGCGGCAGTAGCCGGCTTCCGCGGAGGCAGGGTCTCGCCTTGGAAGTTGGAGAACTCGCCGATGGTCTCGGCCATCCGCAGTCGTCGGCCAGCCTCGCGGGTTCCCAGCCGCAGCCCTTGCGAGAGGTATTGGTGCGGATTCAGGTAGCCGGCGGTGCGGTGGGCGTTGCGGTCGGAGACTTCCACCAGGAGTGCTGCGGAGATGCCGTCCCAGCGTCGCCGGATGCGTTCGGCGGTCTGTGTGTGGGCCAGCAGTTCCGGTTCGGTCTCCGGTGATAGGGAGGTTTCGGCGAGTTTGACCGCCGCGGCATCGATCAGTGCGAGTAGTTCGGCGGGCCGCCCCGGCAATGCACCGGTGGCGACGACAGTGGCGATCGAATCGGTGATCGGATCGGTCATCGCTGCCACCTCCCCCGAGTGTTTCAGCTGGTCAAACCATGTTTTCTTGACTACCTGAACGCTATCACCCAGGTCCGACAAAACGACTCGCGTCGACGGCTGACCGCCCGGACCTGGTGTCCGGGCGGTCAGCCAATGTCTCAACTCAGGTGATGGACCTCCTGCAATCCGTAGACCGGCGTGTCCAGCCCCTCGAACCGGGCCTTCAGCTGCAGCGCCAGGTACAACGAGTAGTGACGCGACTGGTGCAGATTGCCTCCGTGGAACCAGAGTCCCGGCTGCTGCGTCGGCTTCCACATGTTCCGCTGCTCGCCCTCCCAAGGGCCGGGGTCCTTGGTGGTGTCCGAGCCCAGACCCCACACCTTGCCGACGCGATCGGCCACTTCCTGGCCCATCAGATCCGCCGCCCAGCCGTTCATCGAACCGTATCCGGTGGCGTAAACCACGACGTCGGCCGGAAGTTCGGTCCCGTCCTCCAGAATCACCGAGTTCTCCGTGAGACGCTGCACTCCGCCCTTGGCGAGCTTGATGGTCCCGTCGGCCACCAGCTCGCACGCCCCGACGTCGATGTAGTAGCCCGAACCGCGGCGCAGGTACTTCATGAACAGACCCGAGCCGTCGTCGCCGAAGTCCAGATCGAATCCCGCGGCCTCAAGCCGCGCATAGAAGTCCTTGTCACGCTCCCGGATCTGGTCGTACAACGGGATCTGGAACTGATGCATGATCCGGTACGGCAACGATGCGAAGGTCATGTCGGCCTTCTTGGTCGTCATCCCGTCGGCCACTGCCTGCTCGCTGTAGAGCGCCCCGAGACCGATCTCCATCAACGAGTCCGATTTCACGATGTGCGTCGACGACCGCTGGACCATCGTGGTGTCGACTCCCGCTTCCACGAGCGCCTTGCAGATGTCGTGGGCGGAATTGTTCGCACCGATCACCACCACCTTCTTGCCCACATACTCATCGGGTCCCGGATGTCTGCTGGAATGGTGCTGCTCGCCGGCGAACACGTCCTGTCCCGGGAACTCGGGGACGTTGGGCTTGCCCGACATCCCGGTCGCGAGCACCAACTGTGTCGGGTGCAGTGTCATCGGCTCACCGTCGCGGACGAGTTCGACGGTCCAGCGTCCGGCCGCCTCGTCGTAGGCGGCGGATGTGCACTCGGTCCTGCTCCAGTACGGCACCTCCATCACCTTGGTGTAGAACTCCAGCCAGTCGCCGATCTTGTCCTTGGGCGCGAACACCGGCCAGTTGGGCGGGAACGGCAGATACGGAAGGTGGTCGTACCAGACCGGATCGTGCAGGCACAGCGTCTTGTACCGGCCACGCCACTGATCGCCTGGCCGATCGTGCTTGTCGACGACGATCGACGGAACGCCGAGCTGCCGCAACCTCGCACCGAGCGCGATTCCGCCCTGGCCGCCGCCGATCACGAGGACGTAGGGCTGGACGGCTCGGCCGAGTTCGGCCTCCTCATCCTCCTTCTTCTCCGCCCACGACCGGCGGTCCGGGTCACTGCCGTGCACCGCGCCCCTCGGCCGGCGCAAGCCGCTGGGCTCTTCGAAGCCCTTCAACTCCTGCAGGGTGGTGAGCAGGGTCCAAGCTCGGTCGACGCCGTCGTCGTCCTGCTTGATGCGCAAGTGACCGTCACCGCGACCCACCCGGGTCTCGAACTCGATGAACGCCTCGACCACCCCGTCGGTCTCATTCGCCTCCTCCGTGCGCGCGAAGCCGCCGGCCGCCGCATCCGATTGACGCGCGGCGAGCATCGCGACGATCTCGTCGTGTCCCTCGACCGTCTTCAGGTTCCAGGTGAACGCCACCAGATCACGCCAGAACGAGTCCGCCACGAACAATGAGGCGACCTGTTGCGGATCCCCCGAGGCCAGGGCTCGATCGAACTTCTCGAGCCAGGCGTCGATGCGTTCGGACGGGGTGTGCCGCCCGGTGTCCACCGGCCGATCCATGGTCTGCGTCATGACTGTGTCCTCTCACTGCGGTCATTCAACGTTGTGATGCACAGCACACTCTTTCGGATTGGGGCCGACAAGCGTTGCAGGGGGTTGCAACCGGCTTGACGACCGCGCGGGCGGGGGTGAAGCTGAATCCGTCATGTGACGACCACCACAGCGGTATGAGGGAGTCCGATGTCGAACGCGACGGCCCGGCCGGTGCCGGAACCGGCGATCTCCTCCGGCGACGATCCCCGCGAGTTCGCGGCCGTGCTCCGCGCGGTCTACGACGCCGCACGATCCGGCGACCGACTGCCCGCCCGCCCGAGATCGGTGATCGGGCAGTCGTGGGACCGGGTCACCACCGCGGGCGTCGATCCCGATCGCGGAGCCGGACACGACCCGCTCGATCCGGGTGAGGTGGAGTGCCGTCGCGCCGAATCCGGACTGGCCGACGTCCTCGAATCGGTCACCGGCAACCTCGAAGTCCTCATCTCCGGCGGGGACAATCTCCTCGTGGTCGCGGACGCCTCCGGCCACGTTCTCTGGCGGTCGGGCGGGCCGCAGGTTTTGCGCCGCGCCGACCGACTCGGGTTCACCGAAGGGGCCTCGTGGTCGGAGCGGAATGTGGGGACCAACGCGATCGGGACGGCGCTGGTCTCACGCCAAGCCGTCCAGGTGTTCTCCGCCGAACACTTCGTCCGCACCCACCACACCTGGACGTGCACCGGTGCACCCATCCGCGATCCGCGGACAGGCGACGTGATCGGCGTCGTCGACGTCAGCGGCCCGGCTCCGTCGATTCATCCCGCGACGCTCGCATTGGTCGACTCGGTGGCACGACTCGCGCAAGCGCAACTGCGTGATGCCCACCGCACCCGCCTCGACCTGCTCCGCAGCGTCGCCGCACCGATTCTGGCCCGCACCGGAGCACCGGCCCTCGCGGTGGATCCCCACGGGTGGGTCGCCGCCGTCGACCGGCTGCCTCCCCGCACCCGGGTCTCGCTTCCGCGGGACTTCAGCGCCGGGCGCGCACACGTCGGTGATCTGGGACCGTGCGACGTCGAGCCCCTTCCCGGCGGCTGGCTCCTGCGCGTCACCGATCCGGACGAAACGGCCGCCACCACGCATGTCGTGCTCGTCGAAAGCACCGACGGGCCCGCGACAGTACATGTCGACTCTTCGGGTGCGGCATGGGTCCTCCATCCGTCACCGCGGCATCTTCAGATCCTCCGGCTCCTCGCCGCTCATCCCGATGGACTCAGCGCGGCCGAACTGTCGGCGCACCTGTTCGGAACCGCGGATCGAACCGTCACGGTCCGCGCCGAGATGTCCCGGTTGCGGCGCAAGCTCGGCGGGCTGCTGGTGGCCTCGCCCTACCGTTTCGCCGACATCGTGAGTGTGGAAGTGTCACCGGCGCCGACGTGATCTGACTCAGGTGCATCGGTCGTCTAGCCTGGATCAGGTATCGGCCGATGCCCAAAGGAGACGCATGTTCGTCATCGCACAGATAAGCGATCTCCACTTCGACGGCGGCCCCGACCACCGCAGGCGGGTGGCCGCGCTGATGGATTATCTCAACGGTCGCTGCGGCGGCCCGCGGAACGTGGATGCACTGCTGGTGACCGGCGATATCGCCGACGAGGGGCTCCCCGAGGAATACCGCGAGGCCCTCGACGCGCTCGTCACAGACATTCCGACTCTGATGACCCTCGGCAACCACGACGAACGCGCCGCGTACAACTCGGTGGTGACCGGAACCGAGTGCAGTGAACCGGTGAACTCGGCGCTCCGTCTGTCCGGACTCCTGGTGCTCGCGCTCGACTCGTCGATCCCCGGCCGCTCCGACGGCTACATCTCCCGCGGCACCCTCGACTGGGCGCGCGCGCAGATAGCCGAAGCGGGCCCGGACACCGATGTGCTGGTGGCCTTCCACCACCCGGCGGTCCCGGTCGGGATCCCGTTCATCGACGACCGCAGACAGCTCGATCCCGGACTGCTCGCGGAGTTCGTCGGCGAGCACCCGAACATCGTCGGCTGCGTGGCGGGGCACGCGCACACACCGGCCGTGACCACCTTCGCCGGGCGGCCGCACGTCATCGCCCCCGGCGTCGCCTCGACCCTGAACCTTCCGTTCGAGGGCACCGACGTCCTCAACATCGCTCAGCGTCCCGGCGTCGCCTTCCACCTGATCGACGACGACCACCGGCTCACGACCCATTTCCGCGGAGTGCCGGTGTAGCTCGTCGGCCCACCGCGGATCACTCGTCGTTCAACTCGAACGCCAGCTGGTTGAGCCCTGGATGCTCGGGGTCGAGCCGTAGTCCTTCGAGCACCAGGTCCCACGCCCGTGCGCGCCCGTCGTCGCCGCCCGCCTCCACGGCCATGAGCGCCTGCAGATTCAGTCCGCTCAACGCCAGCGGAAGCCAGTTGGCCGCCGACGATCGCTCCACCACCGACTGCAGCAGCGACTCGGCGCGCTCGGGGTCCGTGGACCGGAGGATGTCGGCGCGAGCGAGATCGAGCCGGGCTCGCTCGAAATCGACCGGACCGTCGACGCTCAGCTCGTCGTAGACGCGCTCGGCGCGCTCCAGCAGGCTCACGGCGGTGGCGTCGTCGCCCCCGAAATGAGCGGCCAGAGCGGCGGATCGGAGCACCTCGCCGAGATCGTGCTGCGCGCCGAACTCGGCGAACAGCTCCGCCGCATGGTCGAAGTCGGCCATCGCCGCGGGGTGCCGTCCGAGATCCATCAGTTCGCCCGCACGCGCCTGATACAGCTGCGCGAGGTACCCGGGATGTTCGTCGCCCACCACCGTGTCGAGCACTCGGGAGAACGAGATCACCGCGTCGTCCGGGAGCCGAGCCGACGATTGCGCACGGCCGAGCACCGCGAGACCGGCGGCGACGGCATCCTCGTCGCCGCGCTCGGACATCCGGTCGATCACCGGCCGTACCGCCTCGATCACCCGCCGCGCGTCGTCGCCTCGCGAGAGCTGCATCCGGGCCAAGTCGATCAACGCGGCATCGGCTTGATGATCGAGGCCTTCCACCATCCAGACGGCGATCGCCTGCTCCTGATCGGTCACCGCACCGTCGAAGTCCTCGGCCGCCGTGATCCGGAGTTCGGCCCGCTGAGCGAGCAGAGGCGCACGCTGCGCGTACCGGGAGTTCTCGACGGCCTCGTCCAGCAGACGCAAGGCCGCCTGCTCGTCGCTCATCGACTGCAGTTGCGCGGCGAATCCCAGGACGCCGGCCAGCTGGGCGTGGGCTTCGAGGCGTTGGTCGGGCGTCGAGGCGGCCGCGACCATCCGGCGGGCTGAGACGAGCGCCGCATCGATCTCGGCGTCGGGAGAGTATCCGGCGGCGGCCCGCATCGACGCCGCCATGATGTGCAGCGCCGCCGCGATCGAGTAGGCATCGGCCTCCGCCGAGCCCGGGCGCGACGCCATCTCGTCCTCCACGAGGCGGATCTCGCCCGCCAAGCCGCGTCGCAGCGTCTCGATCCCCGCGTCCACCGCACGGCCGGCTCGCTCACCGTCCACGGGTTCGCTCGCCACGGCGACGAAACGCCAGTAGTTCGCCTGAGACAGCGCGGCCCACGCCGGATCCGGGTCCGGCGCCGACAGGAGCCGCTGCGGATCGAGGACGCCCTGTGCCGCCGCCTCCACATCGGCCATGAGTTCGGCCTGCGCCGCCATGGCCGGATACTCCGCGCGCGCCGCCGCAGCGGCTTCCCGCAGTGCCGCCTCGGCGGCGTGACGATCGCTGCGGCGCAGGTCGGAGGCCAGCATGATCCGTGCCCGCGCCAGGCTGCGGCCGGTGAGTTCGCCGATCCGGCCCGCGAGCGCCTCGGCGCACGCCTCGGCCCTGCGACTCGAGACCATGGAGAACACGGCCATGCCGCTCATCAACTCCTGGGCCGTCCGTTCGGCGACCGGCTTCACCCGGTCATCGGGCCGACCCGCGGCGCGGAGCGCCAGGGTCTGCTCGACCCACGTCGAGACCGCGCCGCTGCCGTTGCGGATGTCGAACCCCCGGGCGATGTCGCGCGCCACGTCGGCGAGTTCGGCCGCCAGATCGGCCGCCGGTCGGGTCCGGGCCGGACGACCCGGATCGGTGTGATGGGAGATCACGGCGTCCCCGTCCACCGCCGCGGCCGAAGCGAACGCCGCCGACAGCGCCGCGGCCAGCCGCGCCCGGTCGAGCGACGTGAAGCAGTCGTCCAGATGGGGCAGGCGGCTCACCGCCAGATCCCGTGCCCGCCCGAGCTCACCGACGCGCAACAGCGCGGGAATGGCTTCGGCGTGGCCGGTGGAGCCCGGGAACTCACCGTAGATCCGGTCGATGTGATCGGCCGCCGATACGACGTCGTCGCGCCGGCCGGCCGCTGCGTAAGCACCGATCAGCGCGACATGCGTCTCGGCGGGGAAGAACCCGCATCGCTCGCCGTCGTCCTCTAGATCCGGCTCCGACAACTCGAGCGCTCGCGCGTGATCGCCGCACCGGCTGTAGAGCGCCGCGACCATCGCTCGCGCACCCTCCCGGCAGGTGCCGGCCGGCGGAGCGAAGTCCCGGCACTCGTCGAGGAACCGGCGGGCCGCGTCGGGGTCGCCGCGGTGCAGTGCGATCTTCGCGCGCACCACCGCGACCAGCGCATCCGACTCGTAGCCCGTCCCGCGGGTCCTCCGGATCCAGTCGTCGAGCAGATCTCGCACTTGGTCGAGCGACAGTTCGGGGACGTCGGGCACCGATTCGAGGAAGTCGACGAGCGTGGTGTTGAGCTGTTCGAGCTGTGTCGGCTCCAAATCGAGCGTCGCCGCCTGGCGGTCGTGGGCCCGGAGCATCCACGCCAGCAGAGTCAGCACGTCGGCCGCGGTTCCCGACCACAGCGCGGCGTAGGAGGCCTCGAGCCGGACGACGAACCGCCAGTAGTCGTCGCCCAGTTCGTCGGCCCGGGCGATCAGCGCGGGAAAGGGCCCGAAATCCTCGTGGCCGAACCGCGGATCCCCGTACCGCGCGTGCCAGAGGTCGTTGACGAAACTCTCCAGACGCGGATCGTGCGTCGGCTGGTCGGTCACCTGGCGCCCGCCCGAGTAGCGAGATCCGCCAGCAGCATCACGGCTTCGTCCACGTCCCTGGCCGCGTCCGACGACAACGATCGGTGCGCTCGCACCAACGCCTGGCTGTAGACCGTCCGGACCAGGGCGCCCGCCACCGTCGGATCGGTGATCGACGGCAACCGTCCCACGAGCGTGTTCGCCACGTTCAGCAGCAGCACCGGCCGGCTCGGCACCTGATGGTCGTGCGCGTCGACCGCGGCGACCGCGGCCAACCACGCGTCGGGGTCCCCGGCGACCTCCGACAGCATCTCGCGACGGTCGCCCGCGAGTTTCGCCGAGTCATCGGTCAGCAGCACACCCGAGAGTTCGCCGGGCTCGATGGCCGTCAGATCCACGTCGCAGCCGTACGGCGCCAGCGCGGTTCCCGCCAGGGCGAGGGCACCGGCGAACCGCGTCCGCACATCGTCACCGACGTCTCCCAGCGCGGTCAGCAGCACCTCCTGCGTCACGTACTCGCCGGTGATGTCGGGGTCGGCGGCGATCAACGCGCGGACCACGCCTGTCTCGAAGGCGTAGCCGGCGTTGACCAGGCCGAAACCCCGGCTGCCCAGGATGTCGCCGAGGACGCGGAAGTCATCGACGCTGCCGGTGTACCGCAGGTCGCCGAATCTCGCTCGGAAGGTCGCAAGCGGCATCGGCCCGTAATTGGTCTCGAAGACGCAGTGCCGGTCGACGAAGCCCAGCAGTTCCGGCCGGTGGGCCGCGAGCGCCTTGATCCCCTGCTCGTGGACGCTGAGGAACTTCGCTCGTGTGGCCGGCCGCTGCTCGAGCCCGGCGAGCCAGGCCAGAACCTGCGCGCCGAGCGACTCTACGACGTCGTGGAACAGATCGTCGCGCACCACGCTCTCCCTCGATGCGGTCGGAGTCAGTCCGGTGGCGTCGACGACGACCCGCACGAAGAACGCCCACTCCGGGAGCAGCTCCGCGAGGTCGCCGACCAGGAGTCCCTTGACGTGGACGCGGTGCTCCGACCGTGCCACGAGGTCTCCGCCGCTGGGCGGAACGAACGCGACGCCGCGCAGACCCGCTTCGGGGATATCGACCTGAAAGGTGTCGAGCGGAGTGAATCCGAACTCGTCCTGGCAGTAGGCGACCTGCGCGGCGACCCGGCGGCCCGCCTCGGCCGCGAAGACCTCGACCGGTGGATTGACTCGGCGTCCGTTCACCGTGACCGGGGTCGGGTGCAGGGCGGTGTATCGCGCAGCCAGCGAGGCCACGCGGTCGGGATCGAGCCACTGCTCGAATCCCGGACGTGCGCAGATCCGCACGGTGGTGCCGGTCTCGCTCCGGTCTCCCGGTCCGGTCTCGACGGTTCCGGACGCATCGCCCACCCACCGGACCGGGTCATGTCCTTCGGCCTTCGACGAGACCTCGATCCGGTCCCCGGCCAGGAATCCGCTGAGCAGCCCGACGCCGAACTGGCCGATCGTCGCCTGCTCGGAGAATCCGAGCTCGTCCCGTTTCGAGCTGCGGCCGATGGTCCCCAGCAGCTCGGCGATCTGGTCCGCCCGCATCCCGACGCCGGTGTCGGAGATGACGAACTCGGCCCCGTCGGCCGTGATGACGATGGGTTGATCGACGCTCGGGCGCTCGGTCTGGGCGTCGATCGCGTTCTGAAGCAGCTCCCGGACGAATACGCCCGGGTTGGTGTACAGATTGTTCCCCAGTACATCGATGAGTCCGCGCAGGTCCACATCGAAGACCCCAGTTTGCTCCATGTCTGTCGATGGTAGGGGTCGCCGGTGACACTCCCGGGCCCCGGGATCGGCGAATCCAGTCGTCCGGCGAACCGAGGCCGCACCGCCCCGGGACGACGAGCACCCCGCCGATCCGGACGGATCGACGGGGTGCTCGGGTTCGGTGCCCGGTTACAGAGCAGCGATGATGTCTTCGACGCGGTCCTTCGCGTCGCCGAAGAGCATCTGGGTGTTCTCGCGGAAGAACAGCGGGTTCTGGACGCCCGCGTAGCCGGCCGCCATCGAACGCTTGAAGACGATCACGTCCTTGGCGTTCCAGACCTCCAGCACCGGCATGCCCGCGATCGGCGAGCCCGGATCCTCCGCGGCAGCCGGGTTCACGGTGTCGTTGGCGCCGATGACCAGCACGACGTCGGTCTCGGGGAAATCGTCGTTGATCTCGTCGAGTTCGAGCACGATGTCGTACGGCAGCTTCGCCTCGGCCAGCAGCACATTCATATGGCCGGGGAGACGACCGGCCACCGGGTGGATGCCGAACCGGACATCGATGCCCTTCGCGCGCAGCCGGGACGTCAGATCCGCGACCGGGTACTGCGCCTGGGCCACCGCCATGCCGTAGCCCGGGGTGATGATCACCGACTTGGCGCCGGACAGGAGCTCGGCGGCAGCCTCCGCGTTGATCTCGCGGTGTTCGCCGTAGTCGGTGTCGTCGGCCGGTCCGGCCTCGATGCCGAAACCGCCGGCGATGACCGAGATGAACGACCGGTTCATCGCTTTGCACATGATGTAGCTCAGGTACGCACCCGACGAGCCGACCAGCGCACCGGTGACGATCAGCAGATCGTTGCCGAGCAGGAAGCCCGAGGCCGCGGCGGCCCAACCGGAGTACGAGTTCAGCATCGAGATGACCACCGGCATGTCGCCGCCGCCGATGGAGGCGACCAGATGCCATCCGAGGAACAGCGCCAGAGCGGTGATGACCGCGAGCAGGATCATCGACGTGGTGTTGTCGTGGGTGTCGGACGCGACGTACACGCCCGTCAGAACCGCGAACACCACCAGCGAACCGACGTTGATGAAGTTCTTGCCCGGAAGCATCAGCGGCGCCGACTTCATCTTCGCCGAGAGCTTCAGGTTGGCGACGATCGAACCGGTGAGGGTGACCGCACCGATGAAGATGCCGATCGCGATCTCCGCCTCGTGGATGTTGGTCAGCGACCGAACGTTTCCGGGATCGACGCCTGTGACGTCGAAGCCTTCGATCGCCCCGTTCCAGCCGATGAGCACGGCGGCCAGACCGACGAACGAGTGCAGCAGCGCGATGAGCTCGGGCATGCCGGTCATCTCGACGATCTTGGCGCGCCACAGACCGATCAGCGCGCCGACGACCACGGCGCCGAACATCAGGACGATCGGCACCCACTTCATGTCGAGCGAGTCGAGGTCGACGATGTTCTTCAGGACCAGGACGATGGTGGCGACCAGCGCGATCGCCATGCCGACGATGCCGTAGGTCAGACCGCTCTTGGCCGACTCATGCTTCGACAGTCCGGCGAGCGAAAGGATGAACAGCAGCGATGCGATGACATACGCCGCAACGGTGATTGCAGTGATTCCCATGAGTGATCACGCCCCCTTGCTGAACATGGCGAGCATGCGACGGGTGACCGCGAAGCCACCGAAGATGTTGATCGATGCGACCAGAATCGCGATCGTCGACAGGATCTGAACGGTCACATTGTCGGACGCGATCTGCAACAGCGCACCGACCACGACGACACCGGAGATGGCGTTGGTCACCGACATCAGCGGCGTGTGCAGCGCGTGCGCCACATTGCCGATGACGTAGTAGCCGATCACGATCGCCAGCATGAGCACCGTGAAGTGCTGCGGGATCGGCGGCGGCGCAAAGGCCACCACCAGACCGAAGATCACGATCCCGACCAGCGAGAGCGCGACCTTCTTGGCGGGCGACATCGGCTCCTTGGGCGGGGCGACCTCGGCCGGTTCCGCGGCGGCGGCCTTCGGTGCCGCCGACACCTGTACCGGGGGCGGCGGCCACATGCCCTCGCCGTCGCGCGTCACCGTGATGCCGCGCTGGACGACGTCGTCCATGTCCAGCGTCAGCTCACCGTTCTTCTCCGGCGTCAGGAGCTTCAGCAGGTTGACGATGTTGGTGCCGTACAGCTGCGAGGTCTGCGCGGCCAGCCGGCCCGCGAGATCGGTGTAGCCGAGGATCGTGACACCGCCGGGGGTGACGACCTTCTCGTCGGCCACGGTGCCCTCGGCGTTGCCGCCGTTGGCCGCCGCCATGTCGACGATCACCGAACCGTTCTTCATTCCGGCGACGGTGTCGGCGCTCAGCAGTTTCGGTGCCGGACGGCCCGGGATCAGCGCGGTGGTGATGACGATGTCGGCGGCGCGGGCCTCCTCGTCGTACATCGAGGCGGTCGCGGCCTCCTGCTCGGCCGTCATCTCCTTGGCGTAGCCGTCTTCGGACTTCTCCGCCTCGAAGTCGACCTTGACGAACTCGGCGCCCATCGACTCGACCTGCTCGGCCACCTCGGGACGCACGTCGAAGGCACGCACCACGGCGCCCATCGCCGAAGCGGCACCGATCGCCGCCAGACCGGCCACGCCGGCACCGACCACGAACACACGCGCGGGCGGAATCTTGCCCGCCGCGGTCACCTGACCGGTGAACATCCGGCCGAACTCATGTGCGGCCTCGACCACTGCGCGGTAACCCGCGACATTGGCCATCGACGAGAGAACGTCCATGGACTGTGCACGCGAGATACGCGGTACCGCGTCCATCGCCAGCGCGGTGATGCCCGCACTGCGCAGCTTCTCCAGCAGTTCCGGATTACGGGCTGGAGCCATCATCGAGATGAGGACCGCACCGCGCCGCATACGGGCGATCTCGTCGTCCGTCGGGGCGTTGACCTTGACCACGACGTCAGCGGCCCACACCTCGTCGGCCGAACCCAGACGCGTGCCCGCCTCAGCGAACGCCCCGTCCGGCTGCTCGGCGCGATCACCGGCGCCGGCCTCGACGATCACCTCGTAGCCGAGCTGCTGCAGCTGCGCCACCGTCTTAGCGGTCGCGGCGACGAGAGTCTCGCCCGCCTTTGATTCCCGGGGGATACCGATCAGCATTTCACTGCCTCTCCCACACTCATATTCAGCTTCACCTTGTCTTACAGAACATGGCGCACGATGATTCGACGCCAACGCTGTAGACGACAGGCGGGAGCCCCACGGGATGTACGGGCGTCTAAGCCTGCGTCGGCCAGTGCTTCATCGAACTCGCGCGACACGCCGCAGGTGGCCACGTGACCGACCCTGCTGATGGAAAACGTGGCATGACGTTAGCACGCCCTGCCACGCGGACCAGGGGCCGGTTAGATACGTCACTTACCGGACAGTAACCCGATTTCGCACGGTCGCTGCATGTGCCGCGTGACGCCCCGCCCGGCGACCGAAGTACGAGCCCTCCCCCAGTTGGGTGCCGCTGGCGTAGCCCTTTCCGTCCTGCGCGAGGTTCGCCGCACAGGCTCCGGCGGCGTACAGTCCGTCGATCACGGAGCCCTCCTCGGTCAGCACCTGGCCGTCCAGCGAAGTGGCCATGCCGCCGACGGTGAACCCGGCGTACAGCGCCTTCCCGAGACTCATGTCGAACGCCGCCCACGGCCCGGTGTCCTGCGGCGCCAGGAACTCGGGGCTCTTGTGGAAGTCCGGATCCTCGCCCTTGGCGGCGTACTCGTTGTACCGATCGAGGGTCGCGTGCAGCGTGGCCCGATCGAGGCCGAGGCCGTCGGCCATCTCGTCGACCGTCTCCCAGCCGTCGATGAAGGGCGCCAGCGGGAACTCGGGCCGCTGCATGTGCGCCTCGTCGACGATGAGGAAGGCGGCGCGGTCGGTCTGGTCCATCACGAATCCGGACGTCCGCGAGTGATAGGAGTCCTCCGCGACGAACCGCTTGCCCTCCTTATTCACGACCAGGCCGGTGAGGAGGATCGACGGCGGGTACACCGGCGCGGTGATGAACGCCTGGTCCATGTGCTTGAGTCCGGCGCCCACCGAGGCGCCCATTCGGATTCCGAGACCGTCGTCGTAGGTGCTGCCGAGCGTGAACGGCTTCTCCGCCAACTGCGGGACGTACTCGGCGACCATGTCGGGGTTCATGACGAATCCGCCCGCGGCGATCACCACGGCGGAGGCGCGAATGAAACCGTCCTCGCCGCCGGCCTTCCAGTAGGCGCCGACCACGGCACCGGAGTCGTCGACGACGAGCCTGCGCGCCCCGACCTCGTAGCGGATCGGCACGCCCCGCTCGCCGAGACGCTTCACCAGGAGCTCGATCACCATGCCCGCGCCGCCGGTGTCGCCGGGCACGGGCACCTTGTGACCGCGCGGCGCCGGGACGGCCTGTTCGCAGAACGGCCACACCTTCTCGTTGCCGGTGTACATCAGTCCCTGGGTCTGCGGTTGGATGACCGCCTTCTCCGGGTAGTACGAACGCTCGAACTGGAAGCCGAGCGACTCGAGCCAGCCGAAGTGCTCCACGCTGTCGTCGCAGTAGGCCTTGATCTTGTCCGGCTCCGGGTCGCGCGAGACGGCGGTGATGTACTTGGCCATCTCCTCCGCGCTGTCCTGGTGTCCGGTGGCCGTCTGCACCGCGGTGCCACCGCCGAGGTAGAAGTGTCCTCCCGCCATGCAGGTGGTGCCGCCGGCCGCGGCCGATCGCTCGAGCACCAGCACCGACGCCCCGGCCTCCGCCGCTTCGAGCGCCGCGCAGCAGCCGCCGATGCCTGCGCCGATCACCAGCACGTCGACGGTGTCGCTGTACTCGGCGACGTCAGAGGCATTCACGATTTCAGGGAGGTCCAGTCCACTCATGGGAGACAGCCTAGACCAGAAATAGAACGTGTTCTAGAGACTTGGGCCGGCCGGTTCCGGGCCCCTATATAAGAGGAATGGCCCGGCACCCCGTTGGGGCGCCGGGCCATCGGCTCGTTGATCTGTCAGACGTTCGACGACGCCAGCTCCGCATCCATCCGAAGGAGGCCGGAGCCGTCCTCGTTCACCAGTTGCAGGCGACCGACGATCTCGCCGACCGTCGCCTCCTCTTCGACCTGCTCGGAGACGAACCAGTCGATGGTCGGCCGCGAGTCGATGTCGCCCTGCTCCTGTGCGAGCCGGTACAGCGCGCGGATCGCTTCCGAGACGTCGCGCTCGGCGTCGAGCGCCACCTCGAAGATCTCGGTGACCGTGTCGGCCTTGACCGACGGAATCGTGATGTCGCCGATGAGCGGGCGGTTGTCGCGGTTGGTCATGTGCTCGATGAGGCGGTCGGCGTGGCTGAGTTCTTCCGTGGAATGGCTGCGCATCCACGAGGCCATTCCGGGAAGGTCGCGCAGTTCCAACTCGATTGCCAACTGCCGGTAGAGCATCGCCGATTCGAATTCCCGGGTGATCTGCTTGCTGAACTCGACTTCGAGTTCCTCATTCATTTTCATATCCGCTCCCCTGCATATGAATTCCTCGACGAGACCTTCGCCGCGATGATTTCACAATAGGCCCGTAAACCGTCTCTGACCAGCGAGGAAAGGTTTACCGAAATGATCTGAGGTTTGGTAATCCTAAGACTTCGCCGCCATCCGCTACGGCTTACGCGGAGACGCGACGAGACCGGAATCCGCGCAGCCGCAGACTGTTGGCGACGACGAATACGGAGGAGAAGGCCATCGCCAGACCCGCCATCATCGGATTGAGCAGAGCCGCGGCGGCCAACGGCAGCGCCGCCACGTTGTAGGCGAACGCCCAGAACAGATTCCCCTTGATGGTGCTGAGTGTCTTGCGCGACAACGCGATCGCGTCGACCACGGCCCACAGGTCGCCGCTCACCAACGTGAGATCGCCCGCCTCGATAGCGACGTCGGTGCCGGTTCCCATCGCCAACCCCAAGTCGGCCGAGGCCAGTGCCGCGGCGTCGTTGACACCGTCGCCGACCATCGCGACCACGCGGCCGGACTCCTGCAGGCGGCGGACCGCGTCCACCTTCCCGTCCGGCGTCACATCGGCGATCACCTCGTCGATGCCGACCTGCGCCGCGACATGCCGCGCGGCACCGTCGTTGTCGCCGGTCAGGAGTACCGGACGCAGCCCCATCCGCTTGAGTTCGGCGATCGCCGCCGCCGACGTGGGCTTGACGGTGTCCGCCACCACGATCACGCCGGCCACCGCGTCGAGATAGGTGACCACGACGGGCGTCGCCCCCTCCGCCGAGGCCGTGGCGATCTGTTCACGCATCCGCTCACCGAGCTGAACGGGGACGTCACGGGGACCGGTCACGGTGACGCGCAGTCCGTCGATGAACGCGGTCACGCCCGCACCGGCGAGATTGCGGAAGTCCGCCGTCTCGGGAACGTCGAGCCCGAGTTCGGCGACGTGCTTGCAGACCGCGCGGCCGATCGGGTGCTCCGACCCGGACTCCACCGCCGCGGCCCGCGCCAGCAGGTCGTCCGCATCCACGCCGTCGGCGGTGATCACGTCGCGGACGGCCATCTCGCCGGTCGTCACGGTGCCGGTCTTGTCCAGCGCCACGGTATCGACTCGGCGAGTCGACTCGAGCACCTCGGGCCCCTTCAGCAGGATGCCGAGTTGGGCTCCCCGGCCGGTCCCGACCATCAGCGCGGTGGGGGTCGCGAGACCGAGCGCGCACGGGCAGGCGATGACCAGGACCGACACCGCGGCCGTCAGCGCCAGCGTCACACCGCCGCCGACACCGAGCCAGAAACCGAGCACGCCCGCCGCGATCGCGATCACGACCGGGACGAAGTACGCCGAGATCCGGTCGGCCAATCGTTGCACCTGCGCCTTTCCCGCCTGCGCGTCAGCGACCATCTTCGCCATGTGGGCGAGTGCGGTATCGGCGCCGACCGCCGACGCCTCCACTTCGAGGCGGCCGTGCGCGTTCACCGTGCCGCCGACGACCTTGTCTCCCACCGCCACCTCGACGGGGATCGACTCGCCGGTGAGCATCGACTGATCGACAGCCGAAGCTCCCGAGACCACCCGGCCGTCGGTCGCGATCTTCTCACCCGGCCGGACCACGAATCGCTGTCCGACCTGCAAGTCACCGATCGGAACCGTGACCTCCCGACCGTCGCGCAGCACGGTCACGTCCTTGGCGCCGACTTCGGCGAGCGCGCGCAGCGCGTCACCCGCGCGGAGCTTGGCGCGCTTCTCGAAATAGCGGCCCGCCAGCAGGAAGGTGGTGACTCCCGCCGCGGCCTCCAGGTAGATGTTCGACGATCCGTCGCCGCGGGAGGCGATCAAGTCGAAGCCGTGGGTCATGCCGGGGACGCCGGCATCACCCCAGAACAGGGCGTAGATCGACCACCCGAAAGCGGCGAGGGTGCCGACCGAGACCAGGGTGTCCATGGTGGTGGTGCCGTGCCGGGCTCCGGCGAGCGCCGCCCGATGGAAGGGCAGCGCACCCCACACGACCACGGGTGCCGCGAGGGTCAGCGACAGCCACTGCCAGTAGGTGAACTGCCATGCGGGAACCATCGCCAGCACGATCACCGGAACCGTCAGCACCGCCGATACGACCAGCCGCTGGCGCAGAGCGGTCAGCTCGGCCTCGGCCCGCGACGGCGCCGGATCCTCGTCGGCCTGCTCGGCGTCCGTGGCCGCCGGACGCACCGGTTCGGCGTCGTATCCGGCTGCCCGAACCGCCTCGATGAGATCGTCGGAGGTCAGGTCGCCGTCGTATTCCACGTGCGCCTGCTCGGTGGCGTAGTTGACGGTGGCGGTGACTCCGTCGAGTTTGTTGAGTTTGCGTTCGATCCGGTTGGCACACGAGGCGCACGTCATCCCGATCAGTTCCAGATCGAGTTCCCGGTCGGCGGCGATCGGCTGCGTCATCTGTGCGTTCCCTCCTGGTCGTGCTGCATCTGGGTGCCGTGGGACGGCTGCGGCGCGGTGTCCCAGGGGCCGACGGCCCGGCCGACGCCGAACATCGCCCCGAAGACCACCGCGAGACCGGCGGCGAATGCGGCGATCCGCACGCCCGGTCTCGCCGACGCGGTCACTGGACCCGGTAGCCGGCCTCGGCGACAGCAGCGCCGACGGCGGCCGGATCGAGCGGGGCGGCGCTGGTGATGTCGACGCGACCGCTGGCCACATCGACGTCGACCTTCTCCACTCCTGCGATCTCGGAGATCTCCTCCCGGACCGAAGCTGCGCAGTGGCCGCAGGTCATGCCAGTGACGGTGACAGTGGTGGTGGTGCTCATGGATTCTCTCCTCATTCGTGTGATCTGGTTGATGTCGTCTGTCGGGAAACGGACTCGCCCGCGGTCAGGACTTGACCAGGCGGGTGATGGCCTTCATGGCCTCATCGACCTTGGCCGCGGCGGCCTCGTCGCTTTCGCGTGCGGCTTCGACCACACAGTGGTTCATGTGGTCGTGCAGCAGCCCGAGCCCCACGGACTCGAGCGCCTTGGTCATCGCCGACACCTGCGTGAGGATGTCGATGCAGTACGCCTCCTGCTCGACCATTCGCTGCAGACCTCGGGCCTGACCCTCGATCAGCTTGAGTCGACGGATGAACTTGTCCTTCTCGGGCAGGTATCCGTGACCGGTGTGCCCGCCGCCTGCATGGTCGCGGGCGGTCGCCGTCTCGTCGGTGGTCATCCCGCCTCCCTTCGATACCCCCTGTGGGTATCTCAGCCACAGTTCTACTCCGAATTTCGGCGTACATCTACCCCCTAGGGGTATCGAATTTCAGGAGGGCGCGCGGTACACGAAAACTTTGGCTTCCGGACCGGGCTGACAGAACGGTGCGGGAGCCAAAAAATCCGGCGACGGGCCGGAGTCGATTCAGCAGGAGGGTTTGAGCGCGTCCGCGAGACGGCCCAGCGATTCGGCGACATCGAGGAGCGCCGCCGACACCTCGCCGTCTTGAGCGGCCTCGGGAAGCGACCGCACGTGCGCGGCCGCGTCTTCGACGACTTCCGCCACCGACCACACGTCGGAGTCGCCCGGCAGTGGTCGGCGCGCGACCGGGATGCCCATCCGCACGGGATCCCAACTAGAGGAGATCACCTCGACCATCGGGGTGGTGAGCACCGAGGCCGCGCCGGGCCGGACCTCGAGCATGTTCGGGTCCACAGTGGCCGCACCGGCGGAGTCCTCCGCATCGTGCGCCGCCCGATGCCTGCTGCGGCCGGCCTCGGCCGGCCGAGGTGCCGGATCCGCGTCCTCACGCAGCCGCCGCCGACGCCCCCGCTTCGGTTCGGCGTCCGGCGCCTCCACCACCTCCGCATCGATCACCTGCTCCGCCGGTTCGAAGCGCGCGGGACCGGAGACCACCGCCTCCGGCGCGCGCGGACCGTCCGGACGGTGCTCGGCGACGTAGTCACCGCGCGACTGCGGCCATGCGGGTGCGGCCGGGTGGAAACTGCTCTCGGGAAAGACCAGCAGATCCGTGGTCGGCAGATCCCGGAGGCTGGGCATCCCCGCGAAGAGATCGTCGAGCGCCGAGACGCTGAACGACTCGTCCTCGGGCGGCAGCGGCGGCGGTGATGCCGGGGCGGACCGAGGCTCCGGCACAGGCGCCGGTGCGGGCGCGCTGTCCACGACCGGCTCGGCCGGGAAGTCGCGGCCCACCGGCGCGGCGTACCGGTGCGGACCGCCGTGACCGGCGAAGAACAGACACGGCGCACCGTCGAGAGCCTGCGAGGGACACTCGAACTCCTCGGCGAGGGTCTGCGCACCGCGCGCGTAGTCGTCCCACATCAGCCAGCGACGGCGACCGGAATGGCTCTGCGCGCCGTCGGATCCGTGGGCGCCGTCATGACCGGCGGGCAGCACGCAGGCCACGAGCCAATCGTGGGAGGGCGTCAGATGCAGTGCGGAGCGCTCATCGGGAGTGGCGACGATCGACGACCAGCAACCACCACCGCGCATTGCACATCACCTTCCCGTGAGTTCCCCGATCGAGTCTACGGAGCCCCTCCGACACTGGCCATAGGCTCGGCAGATCCGGCACAGGTCACCGGCCGGAGGCGCGGGACGCTGCGCATCCGGCCTTCGACGAGGGCGAAGTACCGCGGCTGCGGCGCCTCCTCGCTCCCGGGGAAGTCCGAACGGTAGTGACAGCCGCGCGACTCCCGGCGCTCGAGCGCGGCTGCGACCACCGCACGCGCCGCCAGGGTGAGGTTGGCGTCCTCGATGTCGGCCACGGTCGCGAGGCCGCGAAGGGGTGCGGCCTCGAGCAGCGCACCGACCGACGCCAGGCCCTCGGCGTTCCGGTCGAGCGCGGCCGCCTCCGACATCGCGTCCTGCAACTCGATCCTGTCGCATGCGGGCAGGACAGGCGGCGCGCAGGCCGGCACTCGCGGCGGCTCGACCGCCGCGAGTTCGACCGCCGCCAGTGCCGCCGACCGGCCCATGACCAGCCCTTCGAGAAGGCTGTTGGACGCCAGCCGGTTGGCGCCGTGCAACCCGGTGCGCGCCACCTCCCCGGCCGCGAGCAGACCCGGCACGCTGGTACGACCGTGGCTGTCGGTCACCACACCTCCGCAGAGGTAGTGCGCGCCGGGGACCACCGGCAGCCGCCCGCCCGCGAGGTCGAGCCCCGAGGCCCGCACACCGGCCGTGACAGTCGGGAACCGGCGCTCGAAGTCCTCCACTCCCGAGATGTCGAGCCAGACGTGCGGCCGACCGGTCCGCCGCATCGCCGCGGTGACCGCCCGTGCGACAACGTCCCGCGGGGCGAGATCGCCCTGCGGGTGCACGCCGGCGGTCACCGGGGCGCCGTGGTCGTCCACCAGCACGCCGCCCTCCCCGCGCACGGCCTCGCTGACCAGCGTGCGCCTGCCCCGCGCCCCGGGCACGTACAGCATGGTGGGATGGAACTGGACGAATTCGAGGTCGGCGACCTGTGCTCCGGCCCGAAGCGCCAGCGCCACACCGTCACCGGTCGACGCAGCGGGGTTCGTGGTGGCCGAGTACACGTGACCGAGACCGCCGGTCGCGAGCAGCACCGCCGGCGCCCGGACCACCCCGCGACCGCCGGCGGTGACGAACTCCAGCCCCGCGGCGCGACCGTCGCCGGTGAGGATCGCGTTGGCCGAGGCGTGATCGATGACTCGGATCGGCGCCGCGGCGACCGCGGAGGCGAGCGCCTGCTGCACCCGCGCGCCGGTGGCGTCGCCGCCTGCGTGGATGATGCGACGGACGCTGTGGCCGCCCTCCCTGGTCCGCAGGAACCGGCCGTCGGCCCCCAAGTCGAACTCCGCGCCCCAGCCGACCAACTGGGTCACCGCCGGCCAGCCCCCGGCCAGGATCGGCTCCGTCGCCACCGGATCGGTGAGTCCGGCACCGGCGGCCAGTGTGTCGGCCAGATGCAGGGCCACCGAGTCGCCGGGGTTCCCGGGCTCCACCACCGCGATGCCGCCCTGCGCGTAGAAGGTGGACGCGGAGTGCTCCGCGCCCGGCTGCGCCCATGTACGCCCCTTGGTCAGCACCGTCACCGTCAGCCCGCGGGCCGCAGCCGTCAGCGCAGCCGTCAGCCCCGCCACACCCGCGCCGACCACCACGAGGTCGGCGCGACTCTCCTCGACCATGCTGAGCTCCCAACGAAAGGCGATCGACAGGTTATCGACTGTCGATCGAAAACATGCGGTCGAGACTACGCCGCCGTGAGCCGGAGCACTAGTGGCCCCCTGCCTCGACCCCGACACGACGACCGCCGCGTCGGCCCGGCGGTCGGCGCCCATTCGCCCACTACACTTGGGCAACTGTGATGACCAATCAGGAATCCCCCAGCGCGCAGGCACGCCCCGGCCTGCCCAGCGTCTCGGCGGTCACCGAGGTCACCCGCTTCACCACCACCGCCGGCCACGCCGCGGCCGGCGCCGGGCGGCTGGCGCTCGGCGCGGTGACCGGACTGCTGCGCGGGCGCCCGCCGGGCACCTCCGACGTCGCCCATGAGGTGCGCCGGACGTTCGAGCACCTCGGTCCCACCTACGTGAAGCTCGGTCAGCTGATCGCGTCCAGCCCGGGAGTGTTCGGCAACACCATGGCCGACGAATTCGAGACCCTGCTCGACCGAGTCCGACCGGCCGACCCCGCGCTGGTGCGGCAGGTCTTCGTCGAAGAACTCGGCGCCGAGCCCGAAGCGGTCTTCGCGCAGTTCGATCCGGTACCGATCGCGTCGGCCTCGATCGCCCAGGTCCACACCGCGACGCTGGCATCGGGCGAAGAGGTGGTCGTCAAGATCCAGCGACCGGGCATCGCCGACCGGCTGGCGCCCGACGTCGCGATTCTGGAACGTCTGGCCGGGCTCGTGGAGATGTCCGAGTACGGCCGTATGCTCAGCGCGCGCCACGTGGTCGAGGACTTCGCCGACGGACTCGGTTCCGAGCTCGACTTCCGCAACGAGGCCGCCACCATGGCCGAGTGGTTCGAATGTCTGCAGCCCGGTCCCTTCGGCGACCGAGTCCGGGTCCCGCGCGTGTACGGCGAGCTCACCACCGCTCGGGTGCTGACCATGGAGCGGATCCACGCCACCCGGATCGACGACGTCCGCGCCGTCCGGGCCGCGGGGCACGACGGTGTGGCACTGTGCCGCAATCTGCTCCTCTCACTTCTCGATTCGGCATTCCACGGCGGACTGTTCCACGGCGATCTGCACGCGGGGAACGTCCTCGTCGACGACCAGGGGAAGCTGGTGATGCTCGATTTCGGCATCGTCGGCCGGTTCGACGCGCGCACCCGCCGCATCCTCCGGCAACTGGTCGTCGACCTCATCGTCAAACAGGACTACGATGCCGCCGGACGCGCGATCTTCCTGTTGGGCGCGGTGCACAATCCGGGGTCGACGGCCCAGGGCGGCGCCGACATCGAGAAGGTGGCCGCACCGTTGTCTGCCACCGACATGGCCTCGATGTCGTACACCGATCTGGGGCGCCGGCTCGCCGCAGTCGCGAAAGCCCACGACGCGCGGCTTCCGCGGGAGTTGGTGCTCGTCGGCAAACAACTGTTGTATGTAGAGAAATACATGAAGCTGCTGGCTCCGCGCTGGAAGGCGATCTCCGATCGCGAGATCTACGGCTACATGGCGGGAATCATGAAGGAAGCCGAACGCGACCGACGTGGTCGCCGGCCGGCGTCCGACACGACGAAGAGCTGACCGAAGCACGCAGATCGACCGATACAGAGGAGACGACCCGATATGAAACGTGCCGCGCTGGCATTGCTTGCCTTCCTCGGCGTCGCGTGCATCGTCGCGGCCATCGCCGTCCCCACCTACCTGGTGCCGAGGCTGAAGGTGGTGCCCCTCGACCTCGACATCACGTCGGTCGCGACCACCGTTCCCACCGACGGTGACTCGGCGAACCGCTTCCCGGCCACCATCTTCGACCGTTGCTCGGTCACCAAGTCCAAGGCTGCGACTCTCGAGGCTCATCTGACGCAGCAGCGGCGGTCGGTCATCGTCGAGCCGTCGAACAAGGACCAGGCGACGGTGCAGTCCGGCCAGACGGTCCAGATCGACCGCGTCCGCGACGCCGCGGGCAAGGAGAGCGACCCGACGATGGCGTCGAGCGACGCCGACCGCAAGTGCAACGACGGCCTGCTGAACGCGACGGTCGACCGAGTGTCAGTGAATCGCAAGACATCCGCGCCCAACGGTGCAGTGAGCGAACTGCAGCTGGAGGCGGTCCCGGAGGGCGGCAACGTCGAGGAGGTCTCGGTGAAGCTGGAGGACCGCAAGGGCTTCCAGTACAAGTTCGGATTCGACGTCGGCAAGCGCGAGTACTACTACTACGACACCACCACCCGTCAGGACGCGATCGCCAAGTACGTCGGCGAGAAGACCATCGACGGCGTCAAGACCTACCATTTCGTCGCTGACGTTCCCGAGACCGACCTCTCGAATCTCCCGAATCCGCAGGGCGACGCACCGCTCGGCACCATCCTGGACATGCCTGCCAAGTGGTGGGGCATCAAGGGCAAGGGCGTCAAGCCGAACGACATCGTCACGATGCACCGCTACGCCAAGGCCACGCGCAATGTGTACGTGGAGCCCGTCACCGGCACCATCGTCTACGGCGAAGAGGACCAGGAGCAGTACTTCAAGTCGCCGGACGACAGCGACGACTCGCCGCGCGCCGTCCGCGACTTCCGCATGGATGCGCTGAAGGGCACGTTCAAGTGGAACGACGAGACGGTCTCGCACCAGGCGCAGCGGGCCCAGAGCTACCTCGACCAGCTCAAGTGGGGTGGCACGATCACGCCGATCATCCTCGGTGTGCTCGGTGCGCTGTTCCTGATCGCCTGGGCCGTGCTGGTGTGGCTGGGGCGCCGACGCGGCGACGGGCCGGACGACGCCGACCAGACCCGCGGCGACGAGCCGACGCCGGATGACGGTGGTGCGGGCGAAGCCGCGAGCCCGGAGGCCCAGACCACGGTGATTCCGACGCCGCAGGGCGGGCCGTACGAGCAGTACTCCGCCGGTGAGACGACGACGGTGCTGCCGCAGACTCCGCAGGAGCCGTCCACCCAGGCCATCGGCGGCTACGGTGCGATCTCGTCACCGATGGATGAGGCCCAGACCCAGTCGTTCGGGGCTCCCGCCGACGGATTCGCCCCGATCCCGGGATCTGAGGGCGCGCAGTCCGGTTCGCCTTATCCGTTCGCCGATCCGACGCGCCCGATGCCCGACGTGGAGCGCTACCGCACCCCCGACCAGGATCAGCCGGGCCGGCACGAGCGCTGACCGACGGCCCCGTCCCGGCCGGATGCGTGATCCGGCCGGGACGGCGGCGGTCAGAGGCGCGACTGTCGGGCCACCGCCCGTCCCGCGGCGCGCCCGGAGAAGATGCAGCCGCCGAGGAAGGTTCCTTCGAGCGCGTTGTAGCCGTGAACGCCGCCCCCGCCGAAGCCGGCGACCTCGCCCGCGGCGTACAGACCGTCGAAGGCGCTGCCGTCGGGACGCATCACCTGCGAGTCGAGATTGGTCTCGAGACCGCCCAGCGTCTTCCTGGTGAGAATGTTGAGGCGCACCGCGATCAGCGGGCCGTGTGCGGGATCGAGTAGACGGTGCGGCTTGGCGACGCGGACCACCTTGTCGCCCAGGTAGTTCCGCGCATTGTGCACCGCCATCATCTGCGCGTCTTTGCTGTAGGAGTTCTCTACCTGTGAATCTCGTGCGGAGATGAGCCGTTCGAGGGACTGGAGATCGACGTGGCCGCCGCGGCCGATCTCGTTCATCCCGGCCACCAGATCCGAGAGATTGTCGCGGACCACGAAGTCGACTCCGTGCCGAGTGAAAGCCTCCACCGGCCCCGGCATCCCCTTGGCCAGGCGGCTCCTCGCCGCGGTCTTCAGCGACTTCTCCGTGATGTCGGGGTTCTGTTCGGATCCCGACAGCGCGAACTCCTTCTCGATGATCGACTTGGTGAGGACGAACCACGAGTAGTCGTAGCCGGTGTCCAGAATCGCCTTCATGGTGGCGTTGGTGTCGAAACCGGGGAAGTTGGGCGCGGGGAGACGATTTCCGTTCGCGTCGAGCCACAGCGACGACGGGCCGGGAATGATGCGGATGGCGTGGTCGGACCAGATCGGGTTCCAGTTCATGATGCCCTCGGTGTAATGCCACATCCGGTCGCGATTGACGATGTTTCCGCCCGCGGCCTCGGTGATCCCGAGCATGCGTCCGTCCACGTAGTCGGGAACGCCCGCGATCATGAACTCCGGCGCGGGGCCGAGCCGCTCGGTGGGCCAGTTCTCGCGGACGAGGTCGTGGTTGTGACCGATGCCGCCGGAGGTGACGATCACTGCCCCCGCCCGCAGCTCGAAGTCTTTGACCTCGGTGCGAGAGCTCGGTACGCCGCGCTCGGCGTCGGTGGGCTCGAGGACCCGCCCACGCACCCCGACCGCCGCACGGTCCTCAACGATCAGTTCATCGACCCGGTGCCGGAACGCGAAGGTGACCAGTCCCCGCTTCTCCGCCTCGAGTACCGGCTCGGCGAAGATGCGGACCACCTCGGGCCCGGTGCCCCAGGTGAGGTGGAACCGCGGCACGGAGTTGCCGTGGCCGTCGGCGAATCCGCCCCCGCGCTCGGCCCATCCGACCACCGGTGTGAAACGGAGACCGAGATCGTGCAGGTACTGCCGCTTGATCGTCGACGCGAACTCGACGTAGGCCCGCGCCCACTGCCGCGGCCAGTAGTCCTCGTCGTCGCGGTCGAAGCCGGCCGATCCCATCCAGTCCTGGAGAGCGAGGTCGGGCGAGTCCTTGATGCCGAGCCGACGCTGTTCGGGACTGTCGACGAGGAAGAGTCCACCCAGTGACCAGAACGCCTGGCCGCCGAGATTCTGTCGATTCTCCTGATCGACGACGACCACCGTGCGCCCCGCCTTGGTCAGTTCGTAGGTGGCGACCAGTCCCGCCAACCCCGCGCCCACCACAATGGCGTCCGCCGCTTGCGTCTGCTTCAACACCCGACTCGTCCTCTCCGCGAAGATGTGTGGCCCATCGCACAGGCCGTCGGGACTGACACTACCCGCGCCGGCCGGGGCCGCCGACGGGCGGAAGTCCCACGCGCACCGGGCGAGAGCGGGGACGTCCCGCGGCGACCGAACTCGCCACGCCGCGGCGCGCACGGCCCGATACTGAGACGACACGCACGATTCGTCTGACGAGGAGGCACCCGTGGCCGCACCGACCCCGACCGTTCATTCCGCGGCAGCCGATCCCGTCACCTGGGCGTCGATGGCGCGGGGCGTCCTGGGGCTGCTGCGCGACGTTCCGGTCCTGGCCCGGCAACGGCCGTCGCTCATTCATTTCGACGAACACCGGAGATGGAGTGTGGGCCGGGCCTTCGCCGCGGCGGCGGCACGCCATCCCGATCGTCCCTTCCTCCGCACCGGCGGCACCGTTCACACGTACGGCGAGTGCAACCGCCGCGCCAACCGGTGGTCGGCCGTGCTGGCCGAGCACGGGGTCCGCCGCGGCGACGTGGTCGCGGTGATGGCGCACAACAGTCCGGAATGCGTGATCGCGATGCTCGCGATCGTCAAGCTCGGCGCGGTGACGGGAATGGTGAACCACACGCAGCCGGGCGACGCCCTGGATCACAGCTTCGGTGTGCTCGACGACGCGAACCGCCGCGGCGCCCGGCTCGTCGTACTCCACGACGACGAATGCGGCGAGCAACTCGGCGCCCTCACCGGCGTCGACACCGATCCGATCGCCCTGGCCGAGATGGACGCGCGGGGCTCCGCGCTCGCGGCCCGGAATCCCGCGGTGCAAGCGGACCCGCGCGCGACCGCGGATGTGCGAGCCGACGACCCCGCGTATTACATCTTCACCTCGGGTACCACCGGCTGGCCCAAGGCCAGCGTGATGAGCCACGGGCGCTGGCAGACCGCGATGAACGGATTCTCGATGGGCCTGCGGCTGCGGTCCGACGACGTCCTGTTCGTCACGCTGCCCTTTTATCACAACAACGCGCTGACGGTCTGTGTCGCGACGGCGCTCGCGGCCGGCGCCTGCCTGGCCATCAGTCCGAAGTTCTCGGCGAGCCGCTTCTGGGACGAGGCCATCGAGAACGAGGCGACGGCCTTCTGCTACATCGGCGAACTCTGCCGCTACCTGCTGGCTCAGCCGCCCCGGCCCACCGACCGCGCGCATTCGATCCGGCTGGCCGCGGGCAACGGCCTGCGCCCGGAGATCTGGGACGAATTCGCCGACCGGTTCGGGATCGACCGGATCGTCGAGTTCTACGCCGCGAGCGAATCGAACATCGGGTTCGTCAACATCCTCGATCAGCGCAAGACCGTCGGCTTCTGTCCCCTGCCGTACATCGTGGTCGAAGCGGACGAAGCGACCGGACTGCCGGTCCGCGGCCCCGACGGCCGCGTGATCGAGGTCCCGAAGGGCACACCCGGACTGCTGCTCGGGAAGATCACCCGGCTGGCCCGGATCGACGGATACACCGATCCCGCCGCCACCGAGAAGAAGATCGTCCGCGACGCCCTCAAGGACGGCGACTCCTACTTCAACACCGGCGACCTGGTGGCCGACGTCGGGTTCCGGCACGTCGCCTTCGTCGACCGCCTCGGCGACACCTTCCGCTGGAAGGGCGAGAACGTGGCGACCACCCAGGTGGAGGCCGCACTGAACGCGGTGCCCGGCGTCGCCGAGTCGGTGGTCTACGGGGTGGCGGTGCCGGGTGCCGACGGTCGCGCCGGGATGGCCGCGGTGGTCGTCGAGGACGACTTCGACCCCCGGCTGGTCGCAGCCGAGCTGCGCGCCCGGCTACCGCACTACGCGGTGCCGCTGTACCTCCGGGTGGTGCCGGCGCTGGCCCGCACGTCGACCTTCAAGAATCAGCGCGTTGCGCTCCGCGAGGAGGGCTACGCGAATACCGGCGCGGACCCCGTGTACGAGCTCGGCGATGACGGCTACGTCCGGATGGCCTGAATCCGGCGCCGTCGCCGACAAATCCCGCGAGGTTTATCGATTTGTGACCTGACCGCCGCAAACGGGTCCCGAAACGGCTACGACCAGCACCGAACCGCCCTCTTGCCTTTGCGGCAGCGTCGGGAGTCCGTTAATCTCACCACTCGTGCGGGGGTGCTGCGGGTCGATCGACCCGCGGCGACTCGGGCCGATCGGCTCACGGATCGAGATCGGGGCACCGCTCCGGCCCCGATCCGGTGACACGACAGTCGCTCCCGCGACCGAACAGACCGAAGGATTCATATGCGAAAGAGCGTCGGCAAGCGCTTGACGATCGCGATCGCCGCCCTGGCGACCCTCGTCGGCACCGCAGTCTCCGTCACGCCGCAGGCACAGGCCGCAGGCACCACCGAGTACGTGTACTCGAACGCGATGCACCGCAAAGTCCCGGTCCGCATCGTCGACGGCGGCGGGAGCGGCCCGAAGCCGACGCTCTACCTGCTCGACGGCCTGCGCGCCCCGAACAACACCAGCGGCTGGCTGCAGAACACCAAGGTCGACAGCTGGATGGTCGGCAAGGGCACCAACGTCGCGATCCCGTTCGGCGGCGGCGGCAGCTTCTACACCGACTGGGAGCAGCGCGACCCGAAGCTCGGCGTCAACAAGTGGGAGACCTTCCTGACGCGTGAGCTGCCCGCGTACATGAAGAAGCACCACAACAGCGACAACCGACGCAACGGCATCGCCGGCCTGTCGATGTCGGGGACCGCGGCCCTGAACCTGGCCTCGCGACACCCCAGCTTCTACAAGGCGGTCGCGTCCTACAGCGGCTACCCGACCGTCACCATGCCCGGCTTCACCCAGGGCATCCAGGCCTCGGTGGCCGAGATGGGCGGCAACCCGACCAACATGTGGGGCTTCTACCCCGCAGGCGAGTGGTTCGCCAACGACCCGTTCCTGTCGGCGGGCAACCTGGCCGGGCACTACGTGTACGTGTCCTCCGGGACCGGCGTCGGCAGCAAGTACGACTCGAGCCTGACTCCGGGCAGCGGCAGCTTCAACCCCGTCAAGTTCGCCCAGATGGTTCCGCTGGAGGTCGCGGCGTCGACCAGCTCCCAGCTGTACATCGCCCGCGTCGCCACCGTCCCCGGCGTGCACCTCACCACGCACATCACTCCGGACGGCGCGCACTGGTGGGACTACTGGCAGGACCGCTTCAAGCAGTCGTGGGCCACCACGTTCCGCCCCGCGTTCTTCTGATCGGACACACCGCTCACGATGGCCGGCACCCGCCAGGGTGCCGGCCATCGTGAGTCTGCGCCGGAAACTGTCCGATCGCCGCGTTAGGCTGGTTCCGTGCCCACGCCTCAGACGATCCTCACCCGTAAGACCGGCGCCGCCGCCTTTCTCGTGTTCACCGTCAACGACGGCGGCGAGGCCGCGGTGCGCGACGCGCTGGCCGAGTTGCCCGGACTGTCGACGGCGGTCGGCTCCCGCGCCCCCGAGTCGGCGCTGACGGCGATCGTCGGAATCGGATCGCAGGCATGGGATCGGCTGTTCGCCGGCCCGCGCCCGAAGTCGCTGCGGCCGTTCACCGCGCTGGCCGGTTCCGTGCACTCGGCGCCCGCCACCCCGGGCGACCTATTGCTGCACGTGAAGGCCGACCGCATGGACCTGTGCTTCGAAGTGGGCCAGCGCTGGACCGAACGCCTCGGCGACGCCGTGACCACCGTCGAGGAGGTTCACGGCTTCCGCTACTTCGACATGCGCGACCTCATCGGTTTCGTCGACGGCACCGAGAACCCGGTCGGGCAGGAGGCGATCGACGCCATCACCGTCGGCGACGAGGATCCGGATTTCGCCGGCGGCAGCTACGTCGTCACGCAGCGGTACGTCACCGATTTCGAGTCGTGGAACGGTCTCCCGGTGCCCGAGCAGGAGAACGCGATCGGCCGCACCAAACTCGAGAACATCGAGATGGACGACGATGTGAAGCCGACCAATTCGCACATCGCGCTCAACGTCGTGACCGACGACGAGGGCAACGAGATCAACGTGGTGCGCGACAACATGCCGTACGGCGACATCTCCGGAAGCGGAGAGAAGGGCACGTTCTACATCGCGTACTCGAGCGCGCCTGATGTGAGCGAGGAGATGCTCCGCCGGATGTTCATCGGCGAGCCCGAGGGCAACTACGATCGTCTGCTCGACTTCACCACCGCGGTCAGCGGAGCGCAGTTCTTCGTGCCCACCCGCGACTTCCTCGAGGAACAGCCGCCCGCCCCCGGCCCGGTCCCCGAGACCGCCCCGGAACAGCCCGACGCCCGGTCGGACGGCTCGCTCGGAATCGGCTCCCTCCGATAGCCGGCGATCACCGGCCGCTCGGGCCGGTCAGCGTTCCCAGTCACAGTTCCCACAGTCCCAGTTCCCTCCGACCACCGCACGACCACACCGAGTTAGGAAACACGATGAACAATCTGCACCGCGAACTCGCTCCCATCTCCGCCGCTGCGTGGGCCGAGATCGAGGAGGAGGCGTCCCGTTCGTTCAAGCGGAACATCGCCGGTCGTCGTCTCGTCGACGTGAAGGGTCCGCTGGGACTGGACGTCGACTCCGTCACCCGCGGGCACCGCACCAAGATCGACTCGCCGGCCGACGGGATCACCGCCTTCCTGCGCCACACTCAGCCGCTGGTGGAGTTCAAGGTGCCGTTCACCGTCACCCGGGAGGCGATCGACAACGTCGACCGCGGCGCCTCCGATTCCGATTGGGACCCCGTGGTTCGCGCCGCGCGCGAACTGGCTCTGGCCGAGGACCGCGCGATCTTCGAGGGTTACGCGGCCGCCAAGATCAACGGCATCGCCCACGAGTCCGGCGTGAACTCGATCGCGCTGCCCGACGACGTCCGCGATTACCCGGAGGCCATCAGCCAGGCGATCAGCAAGCTGCGTCTGGAGTCGGTCGACGGACCGTACTCGCTCGCGCTCTCGGCGGAGCACTACACGCAGGTGAACGAGACCTCCGATCACGGCAACCCGGTGCGCGACCACTTGCGCCGGATCCTGGTCGACGGCGAGATCGTCTGGGCGCCGGCCATCTCCAGCGGCTTCCTGCTGAGCACCCGGGGTGGCGACTTCGAACTGTCGATCGGTCAGGACGTGTCGATCGGCTACGACTCGCACGACGCCGACACGGTGAACCTCTATTTCTTCGAGTCCTTCACGTACCTGACATACACCCCGGAGGCTGCGGTCGCGCTCACGTAGCGCCGCACGGGCGGCGCGCGAATCCCGATCGCGCGTGTCACACACCGCACGTAATGTGGACCCGTGCTCATTCGCCTACTGCGGACGTATGTCCTCCGTTATCGTGGCGCGGTCGTCGCGGTGGTCTGCCTCCAGCTGGTGGCGACCGCCGCGATGCTGTATCTGCCCACCCTGAACGCCGACATCATCGACATCGGCGTCGCCAACGGCGACACCGGCTACATCCTCTCCACCGGAGGCTGGATGCTGCTGGTGTCGCTCGCGCAGATCGCGGGTTCGGTGGCCGCGATGTACTTCGGCTCGCGGGCCGCGCTCGGCGGCGGCCGCGACATCCGGCACGATCTGCTCCACCGGGTGAACGGATTCTCCACCCGAGAAGTCGGCAGGTTCGGTGCCCCCTCGCTCATCACCCGCACCACCAACGATGTGCAGCAGGTACAGCTGCTGGCGGTCATGGCGATGTCGATCCTGGTGACGGCTCCGATCATGGGCATCGGCGGCATCGTGATGGGCTTACGGGTGGCAGCGCCCATCTCATGGGTGCTGGTGGTGGCCGTCCCGGTTCTCGGGATCACGATGGGCCTCATCATCTCGCGCATGATCCCCGGGTTCCGCGCGATGCAGACGCGCATCGACAACGTCAACCGCATCATGCGCGAGCAGGTCACCGGCATTCGCGTGGTGCGTGCCTTCGTCCGTGAACAGCACGAGACCGAACGCTTCGGCAGCGCGAACGACGACCTCGCCGAGGCGTCCCTCCGCGTCGGCCGCATGATGGCGCTGATGTTCCCGTCCGTCATGCTCATCACCAACCTGACGCTGGTCGCGGTGCTCTGGTTCGGCGCGCACGCGGTCAACGACGGATCGGTGGAGATCGGCGCGCTCACCGCCATGATCAGCTACGTCATGCAGATCATGATGTCGGTGATGATGGCCTCGTTCCTCGCGATGATGGCGCCTCGGGCGGGCGTCTGCGCCGACCGCATCTGCGAGGTCCTCGACACCGAGACCACCGTGACCGCGCCGGCCGCCCCGCAACCGATCGTCGGCGATCCGGCCGTCCTGCGCCTCGACGACGTCGAATTCCGTTACCCGGGCGCCGACGAGCCCGTGCTCAGCGGGATCAGCTTCCAGACCGCGCCCGGCACCACCACCGCCGTCGTCGGATCGACGGGATCGGGCAAGACCACCTTGATCAACCTCCTGCCGCGGATGCTGGACGTGACCGGCGGATCCATCACGATCGGCGGCACCGACCTGCGCGACGCCGACCCCGACGCACTGCGCAGGCACTTCGGTCTCGTCCCCCAGCGCCCCTACCTCTTCTCCGGCACCATCGCGAGCAACCTCCGGAACGGCAAACCGGATGCCACCGAGGACGAGATGTGGGAGGCCCTGACGATCGCGCAGGCCGCCGATTTCGTCCGCGCCATGCCCGACGGTCTCGACACTCCGGTCGCACAGGGCGGTACCACGGTCTCCGGCGGTCAGCGTCAGCGGCTGGCGATCGCGCGAGCACTCATCCGGAAGCCGTCGATCTACCTGTTCGACGACTCGTTCTCGGCGCTCGATCTCACCACCGACTCGCGTCTGCGCGAGGCCCTGGTGCCCGCCACCCGCGATGCGGCGCTGGTCGTCGTCGCACAGCGCATCTCGACGATCACCGCCGCCGACCAGATCGTGGTCCTCGACCGCGGAACGATCGTCGGTCTGGGCACCCACACCGAGTTGCTGCAGTCGTGTCCCACCTACGCTGAGATCGCGGAGTCTCAGCTGTCGATCGGAGCAGGCGCATGACCCGCGGCGGACCTCCCGGAGCCGCTCCCACGCTGGAGAAGGCCAAGTCGTTCAAACCGTCGCTGAAGCGCCTCGTTCGTCGTCTCGGTGATCATCGAGGAAAGATGCTCGTGGTCCTGGGCTCCATCGTGGGATCCGTCGCATTGACCGCGTACGCCCCGCGGGTGCTCGGCGACGCCACCGACGAACTCTTCGCCGGTGTGGTGGGGGCGCGGCTGCCGTCGGGCATCTCGAAGGAGCAGGCTGTCGAAGGCCTGCGCGCCAAGGGCCAGAACACCTTCGCCGACATGGTCTCGTCGATGGACGTGATCCCCGGCCACGGAGTCGATTTCACCGCCGTCGGCCGGATTCTGGCGACCGTGCTGGCCCTGTACGCGGCCTCGGCGGTGCTCGGCTGGCTCGGTGCCTATCTGCTGAACAAGGTCGTCGTCGGAACCGTGACGAAGCTGCGAGCCGAGGTGGAGAGCAAGATCCACCGACTTCCGCTGTCGTTCTACGATGCCTCGGCGCGCGGCGATCTGCTCAGCCGCGTCACCAACGACCTCGACAACCTGTCGCAGTCGTTGCAGCAGACCATCAGCCAGCTGCTCAACTCCCTGCTGATGGTGGTCGCGATTCTGATCATGATGCTGACGATCTCGCCGCTGCTGTCGCTGATCGCGATCGCGACCGTTCCGGTCGCGGCGATCGCCACCGCACTGATCGCCAAGCGGTCCAAGCCGCACTTCGTGGGTCAGTGGACCAGTACCGGCGCCCTCAACGCGCAGATCGAAGAGGCCTTCACCGGCCACGAACTGGTCACCGCCTTCGGCAGGCGAGCCGAGGTCGAACGCGTCTTCGACGACCGGAACGAGAAGCTCTTCGCCTCGTCGTGGCGCGCTCAGTTCATCTCCGGCATCGTCATGCCGACGATCATGTTCCTCGGGAACCTGAACTACGTGGCGGTGGCGGTGGTCGGCGGTCTGCGCGTCGCTTCCGGACAGCTCAGCCTGGGCGAGGTGCAGGCGTTCATCCAGTACTCGCGCCAGTTCACCCAGCCGCTCACCCAGATCGGCTCGATGTTCAACCTCATGCAGAGCGGCGTCGCCTCCGCCGAACGCATCTTCGACGTTCTCGACGAGGACGAGGAGCAGCCGGATCCGACAGCGCCCAAGACTCCCGCGGTGGACGAGGGACACATCGTCTTCGACGACGTCTCGTTCCGCTACCGCGCGGACCAGCCGCTGATCGAGAACCTCTCACTCGAGGCCAAGCCGGGCGACATGATCGCGATCGTCGGACCGACCGGTGCCGGCAAGACGACCCTGGTGAACCTCATCATGCGGTTCTACGAGATAGACGGCGGAACCATCTTCGTCGACGGTGTGGACTCGTCCGAGATGACCCGCGATGACCTGCGGGAGCGCACCGGCATGGTGCTACAGGACTCGTGGCTGTTCGGCGGCACGATCTACGACAACATCGCCTACGGCGATCCCGCCGCCAGCCGTGAGGACGTCATGGAGGCGGCCTGGATCAGCCACGTCGATCACTTCGTCCGCACCCTGCCGGACGGGTACGACACCGTGATCGACGACGAGGGCGGCGGAGTGAGCGCGGGTGAGCGTCAGCTGATCACCATCGCGCGCGCCTTCCTCGCCAAGCCGACGATCCTCATCCTCGACGAGGCCACCAGTTCGGTCGACACCCGCACCGAACTGCTCATCGGCAAGGCGATGGCGAATCTCCGCAAGGACCGCACGAGCTTCGTGATCGCGCATCGGCTCTCGACGATCCGCAACGCGGACCTGATCGTGGTGATGGAGAACGGGCAGATCGTCGAACAGGGCGACCACGAGTCGCTGCTGGAGCGTCGTGGCGCGTACTTCCGGCTGTACAACGCCCAGTTCTCGGCGCCGATCGAGGATGTGGACGCTCCCGTGTGAGCGCTCTCGTCGTTCTTCGTTCCCTCGTGTGGTGCGGTGAGGTGCGGGGTCCTGTCCTAGCCGTCCCGCAGCCTTCGGGCCGCACTCGTGGCCAGGGTGTCGGCGATCTCGTTGTACTTGTCGCCGGCGTGGCCCTTCACCCAGCGCCACTCGACGGTGTGCACGTCCTCGGCGGCGATGAGCTCCTGCCACAGGTCGGCGTTCTTGACCGGTTGTTTGCTCGCCGTCTTCCAGCCATTGCGCTGCCAGCCCGCGACCCACTTCGTGATCCCGTTCCGGACGTAGCTGGAGTCGGTGTAAAGGATCACGGTCGACGGTCGCTTCAGCGCACGGAGCGCCTCGATCGCCGCGGTCAGCTCCATCCGGTTGTTGGTGGTGTCGGCCTCGCCGCCGGAGATCTCCTTCTCGATGTCGCCGTAGCGCAGGATCGCTCCCCAGCCCCCGGGGCCCGGGTTTCCGAGGCACGCACCATCAGTCGAGATCTCCACTATCTTCGAAGTGGTTCCGGCGTCGCTCATGACGTCCAACGCTACCGGGTGAGGAGATCCGAATGGCCGCTGGCCGCATCGTTCTGATCCGCGCCGTGAACGTCGGCGGCGCCAAGCTGCCGATGGCGCGCCTGCGCGAGATCGCCACCGCACTCGGTGCCGACGACGTCAGCACGTACATCGCCTCCGGCAATCTCCTGTGCACACCGCCGGGAGATCCCGAGGGGTTCGACCGCGCCCTGGAGCAGGCGATCTCCGACGAATTCGGGTACTTCCGGGAAGCCATCGGCCGCACCCCCGACGAGATGTCCCGAGCACTGGCCGACTATCCGTTCGGCGACCCGCCGCACGGACTCATCTACTTCCTCACCGGAGTACCCGATCCGGACGCCGCCGCCGAGTTCTGCGCCCGCGACTTCGGGAACGGCGAACGCATGCGAGTGATCGGCAGGGATCTTCACATCGACTATCCCGCGCCCGCCGGCGTGGGCAATTCCAAGCTGACGCCCGCGCGCATCGCCAAAGGGCTCGGTGTCACCGGCACCGGACGTAATCTTCGGACGACGGCGAAGCTGATCGAACTCGCACAGCAGACGTCAAGACAGTGACATCACGACCACGACGTCACGGAATGATGAACCGGCACCGCTATGACTGAGCAGGATCGAACCCCCTCGCCGCCGCCCCCGGGCGCCACCGACGCACGCTTCACCCTCGCCGCGGAACGGACCATGCTCGCATGGCTCCGTACCGCGCTCGGACTCATCGCGGCCGGCGTCGCGGTCCTGCACATCGTGGACGACTTCGGGGTCACCGGTTCCAAGACCGCCCTGGGCGTCTCGCTCGTCGTCCTCGGCGCACTGGCAGCCCTGACCGGTGCGTGGCGGTGGCAGCGGGTCAACCACGTCCTCGACAACGGCGGACAGATGCCCGGTCCCGCCGCGGTGTGGGCACTCACGGTCGCCATGGTCGTGATCGCCGCGGGCTTCGTCATCTTCGTTTGAACCCGCGCCGTTCAGGGTTGGCTCGGACCGATTTCCCCGCTCAGCGCTACCACCTCCCCTACGGGGCATGGTGCCGCTGAGCGGGGAACCTGATCCGCCCGGCACGATGCTGTGGAGAAGCCCCGATCGGTCCACAATCTGCATTTGAGCGGCCGAAAGCCATGTACCGCATCCGTATTCGGATGATCGTGGCGACATGGAACGCATTCCGGACGGGGTGTATCCGCACCGCGATCTCCTCGCGATGCTCGGGCGCGCCGACCTCGACATCCTCATCCGCGAGAAGACCGCGCGGCGAGTACGGCACGGCTGGTACGCGGTCGGCGAGCCCGCTGCCGCCGATATCGCCGCAGTGCGGCGAGGCGGCGTCATCAGTTGCGTCACCGCACTGAATCGGCACGGGGTCTGGACGCCCGAGGACCATCGGTTCCATGTCCGCGGGAACAGCTCGGCGGTCCGGAACCGAAAGGGACCGTTCTGCCGCCAGTTCGGTCGGCCCGAGCCCGAGTGCGGACTCGTCGACGACGTCCCCACTGCCCTCCGGCATGCCGCGCGATGCCTCGACGACGAGGGCTTCGTCGTGGTCTGCGATTCGATTCTCAACAAGCGTCTCATGACCGCCGAACAGATCGAGTATCAGTTCCGCGCCGCGCCCCGGCACATCACGAAACTCATCGACCGCTGCGACGGCCGGGCCGAGTCAGGACCGGAGACGATGACGAGATTCCGGCTGCACAGCCAGAACGTCAAGGTCCGGATACAGGTGACGATCGACGGTCTGGGGCGCGTGGACCTCTTAGTGGGCCGCTGGATGAGCATCGAGATCGACGGATGGGAGTTCCACAGCGACCGAAGGCACTTCCAGAACGACCGAACCCGCGATGCCATTGCTCTCGAACTGGGTTACTACCCACTGCGATTCACCTATGACGATGTGGTCTTCCGCTGGCCGGAGACCAACGCCCGGATCATGACGGCAATCCGCCGCGGCGCGCACCTTCGCAGCCACTTCACGGATCAGATTCCCCGATGAGGACCGGCGACCTCGACACGAGCTACGCCGCGTCTCACCGGGGAATCTGGCCCGGCTCACACTTCGATGGGCGGATACAACTGCGTCATGGTGTACTGCCGGTTGCGTCTGGCCGCCCAGGAACTGATCGCGAGCGACACCACCGTCACCCCGGCCAGGACCGCCACGGACACCCACAGCCGGTGATCCATGCCGCCGCTGACGACCTGGCGGAGACCGGTGACGGCGTAGCCCATGGGGTCGTAGGGGTGGAACCATTGAGCCGGTGTCGCTGTGGTCTCAACCGGATAGATGCCGCCCGACGCGACGATCTGCACCATCAGGAACGCCAGCGACACCACCCGGCCGACGGCCGCTCCCAGGACCGCGTTGAACATCTGGATCATCGCCAGGAAGGTGACCGACACCAAAAGCATGAAACCGACCATGCCCAGCGGATGGAAGGCGTCGAGTCCGACCGCGAAGTGCGCGACCACGAACATGACCACGACCTGCGCGACGGCGATCAGCACTGCCGGCCAGTACGACGCGAGGACCGATCGCAGACCGCCGAGGCCGCCGATCACCGGCCGCGACTGCAGCGGCTTCAGCATCATCCAGATGATGATGGCGCCGATGAACATCGCCAACGACAGGAAGAAGGGCGCGAAGCCGGTGCCGAAGGTGGGCGCGCGATTCTCGGTGAACGTGCTCAGCGCGACCGGCTGCGACAGATTCGACGCGGTCTTGAGCCGCTGCTCGGTGCCGCCGAAGTTCGGGATCTGCTTCACCCCGTCGGCGAGCCCGCTCGACAGTTCGTCGGCACCCGAGGACAGTTCGGTGGTGCCGTCGGCCAGTCGACCGGCCCCGGTCGCCAGGCGTTCACTGCCGTCGGTGAGCTGGATGAGTCCGCTGTGCAGTTGCGCCGCACCGGTTTTCAGCTGTCCGGCACCGTCACGCAGTTCGCCCACCTTGCTCGCCAGACCGCCGTTCTCGAGCATCGCCAAGGTGCTGCGCAACGGTGAGTTCGCGTCCCCGAGCTGGGCCGACAGGGCGTCGGACTGTTTCGCCAACCGATTCACGGTCGCGGTGGTCGACGGCGTCACACCCTGGGTTCGGAGGAAGTCCTGAACCGGCGCGAGCCCGTTCGCGAGGGCGCGCATGTTGGGGTCGGAACTGTTGCGGAGAGCGGTGGCGACCTGTGAGACGGCTTTCTCCGCCTGCGATTGTCCGGCACCGGCAGCGCTGATCAGGTCGAGCACGCCGGAGAGGTCCGACGACAGTTTCGCGGCGTCGTTCGCGTACGCAGAGGGCTTCACCCCCGACGACTGCACGCTGTTGAGCAATCCGAGCAGTGGTGTGGTGGCCGCGTCGATCCCGTTCGCGAGTTGTGCCGTCCCCGCGGCGAGTTCGGCGGAGCCGTCCCGGGCGGTGACCATGTTGGTCGCGAGTTCGCGTGATCCCGAGGCCAGTTCGTGTGCGCCGGAGTTCGCCGTGTGCAGTCCGTCGGCGAGTTGCGCCGATCCGTCCGCCGCCTTCTCGATGCCCTTGCCCGCCGTGGTGAGTCCGACCAGCACCTGGTCCACCGCCTGCTGGCCGACCTTGTCGTTGATCGCCTGGGTCACCTGCGCCGCGGCGTTCTGCCCGATGATGCCCGCCAGGTAGTTGTTGGCGTCGTTGAAGGTGAACTCGATCTTCGCCTTGTGCGGATTCGGTGTGGTCGCCGACGTGATCGCCGACGTGAAATCGTGCGGGATGGTGATGGTGAAGTAGTAGTCTCCGTGGGCCAGGCCCGTGGCCGCCTCATCGGCGTTCACTTCGTGCAGGTCGAGCTGTCCGGAGGTCAGCAGCTGGTCTGCGACCTGATCGCCCGCGTTGATCTCGAACGCGCCCGATTTCACGCCCTGGTCCTCGTTCACCAGTGCCACCGGGACCTTCGAGACCTCGTCGAACGGATTCCAGAACACCCACAGGTACATCGCACCGTAGAGCAGCGGCATGAGGATGATCGTGACGATGGCGATGCGCGGCATCGCCCCCTTCGAGTAGCGCTTCAGCTCGGCGCCCAGCGACATTCCCGCCAGCATCAGATCTCCCCCTCGGAGTCGGCGCCTGCGGGCGCGTGGAAAGTCTCTCTCGGCAGCATCGACGGAACGTCGATCAACGCCCGGTACCCGAGTGCGGGATCGATGCGGTTCACCGTGGTCGTGACGACCGTCTGTCCGGTTCCCAGCTCGGCCAGACGGGAGATCAGGATGCGCTGATCGTCGTCGCTGGACACCTGGTCGATGTTGCCGACCACCAGCAACGGGAGCCGCCGGGTGTTGGCCAGGGCGACGCGCAGCAGCAGGCCGTCGAGTTCGGAGAGCTCCTCGACGTATGCGGTGAGATCCGGCAACGGCAGGTCGCCGAACACCGGACGGCAGATCCGCTCCAGATCCTGTTCGGTCGATCTCCGGATCAGCCGGTACCACGGCGCGTCCCACCGCATCTTCTCGGTCAGCAGGTCGACCACTCGGACCGAGGCGTACACGTCGTCGAGGGCGGCGACCCCCGCGAGCGAGGCGACCTTGAAGATCGCTCGCGCGGACGTGCGGCCGAGCACGTCGAGCCGCCCGGTCTTGGCTTTCATCCGGCCGGCGATCGTCATCTGCAGCGCCGTGCGTCCGGGACCCGGCTCGGCGCGCAATACGGTGAGCCCGCCCATCGGGATGTCGAGGTCGAGGGGACCGTACACCTGTCCCCACGGGCCCTTCTGGGCGATTCCGCGCGCGACGACGGCCATGGCGGCCGTCTCGGGGTAGTCAGTCATGAACCAGGAGCGTAGTCGGATGGCAGCACTTCGCAGGTCTCCACACTCACGCGAGTGTGCAAACACACGTTATCAGATGGTGCTGTGGCGAGGGCCACGCGATGCAGTGGTCCGTGCATACGCAGGTCAGGCCGTTTTGTCGTAGGGCCGGGATAGTGTTCACCCATACCGACGATCACACAGTCGTCGAGCACCACGGGGAGGCGGTGAGCAGGATGGATGCACAGTCGTCGCTGGTGTTGCCGGAGGACCCGGCCGCGCTAGCCGCGGTCATCGAAGCCGCTACGACCCGGCTCGCCGCCGCTCGCTTCGCCGCCGTGACCGAACGCGAGTTGCTGGAGACCGCCGAAGCCCTCGAGCACGTGCATCGCCGGCTGGACGGGGTAGACGCGGCCCTGCTGGTGGAAGTCTCCGACCGCGGCGCCTACCGCAAAGACGGCTTCCTGTCACTGCATCAATACCTGTCGTCGGGGCTTCACCTCGGCGACGGTGAAGCCCGTCGTCGGCGGACCTCTGTCGCGGCGATCGGCCGATTCACCGGCATGCAAGGCCAAACTCTCACGCCGGCGTGTCCGGCCACGGCCGAGGCGGTCAATGCCGGAGCCATCGGTACCGCGCATGTGCTGGAGATCGACGCGATCATGGACAAGATCCCCGCCGCCGTCGACACTCAGACCCGCAAACTCGCCGAAGTCCAGTTGGCTTCGGTGGCCCGGGAGCTGACCCCGGAAGGAGTCCGCACCGCCGGACACCGACTCCTGGCCCATCTCGACCCGGACGGGTCACTCACTGACGAGCGGGACCGCAAACGCCGGCGGAAGTTCGCGCTCATGCCGCAGGACCGGCAGCTGATGAGCAAAGTCACCGCCTCCCTGACCCCGGCTCTGCGGGCCAAGTTGGAGGTAACGCTCGAGTCTTGGGCCGCGCCCGGCATGAACAACCCCGCCGACCCCGACTCCCCATGCGGCGCACGCGAGGCAGCCGACCCAGCAGCGCTCGCCGCGGCCGCCGAGCGCGATGATCGCACCGCCGGGAAACGCGGCCACGACGCGCTCGTCGCCCTGCTGGATGCTGAGCGGGCGTTCACCGCCGCAGGCACCACCGGCGGTGGGCGGCTGTCGTCGCAGCTGGTCATCACCGTCACCGACAAAGAACTCCGCGAACACGCCGGAATCGCACTCACCGCGACCGGAACAAGGTTGCCGGTGGCCGAGCTGGTCGAGGCGGCATCCGGCGCGACGCCGCATCTGGCGGTGTTCTCCCACGCCAGGGTCAGCCGCTCTACCTGGGTCGGGGACGGCGCCTCGCCTCGAAGGCTCAACGTCTGATGCTGTTCGCCCGCGACCGCGGCTGCACCGCACCCGGCTGCACGGCGCCGTTCGCGCGAACAGAAGCCCATCATTTCCCGGATTCCGCCGACGGCGGCCCGACGAACATCGATCACCTCGGCGCCGCGTGCGGACGGCATAATCGGTCGGTCGGCAAGATGCTCGGCGACTGGGAGACCATGATCCTGAACGACGGCCCGCACGCCGGACGCGTCGCCTGGCGTCCGATCACGACTGGCCACGGGCGGAAAGCGTGGCGGGTCAACCACATTCACCACGCGGAGCTGCTCCCCGATCAGGGTCCACACGCCCCGCCCGGACCGGAGGACTCCCGCATCGAGGGCTACCTGGCCCGCCTCACCGCCGCCTGACGCTACTGCCCCGCCGACGTCGTGACGGGGACAGCTCACTCGAACAGATCGAGCAGCGAGGTCTCGCTCTCGGACCCCACCACACCGAGCGGCTTCGCCGAGCTGTCGTCGAGGATCTCCTCGAGATGATCCTTCACGTCCTCCGGAGTGATCTCCGTGTTCGTGTAGCCGTCGTTCATCGCGAGCGAGAAGCGCTGGATCAGTCCGCCCTGCGCAAGGATCGTCTCTCCGCTGATGCTGCACTCCTCGTGCGCGAGGTAGGCGACTACCGGCGACACCATCGCTGTCGTGTAGTTGGCTTTGAGGTTCTCTTTCAGCGCATCCGGCAGATCCGCCTCGGACGCCATCCGGGTGTACGCGGTCGGGGCGATCGCGTTGACGCGGACTCCGGACTTGAGCGCCGCGATCGACACCGTCCGGGTGAAGACGTACACGGCCCCCTTCGACGCCACGTAGGCGCTCTCGCCCTCCCAGCCCGACAGCGTCGGCGAGCAGGTGTTGACCACCCGACCGCTGTTCGCCACCAGGTGCGGCCATGCCGCCGCGGTGACGGCGACGGTTCCGAGGAAGTTGATCTCCATGTGCCGCCTGATCGAGTCGACCGCCGTGGGGCCGAACGGGGACGGGCTGTCCACGCCCGCGTTGTTCACCACGATGTCGAGCCGCCCGAAGGCGTCGACCGCCGCGTTCACGACCGCCTCCGCGTCCTTGGTGATGTCGCCCGTCGCCACTGCCGCGCGTCCGCCCGCCGCGGTGATCGCGGAGACGGCCTCCTGCGCCGCAGCCGAATCGAGGTCGTTGATCACCACAGCGGCTCCCCGCTCGGCGAGCAGTTCTGCGTGCGACCGTCCGAGGCCGCGACCGGCACCCGTGATCAGTGCGACTTTGCCGTCAAATCTCAGCATTGGTAATCCTCCCAATCGGATGAGATCTTCGCCGGAACGCCGCTGGTCGTGCGTCCGCGCATACGGCACCATTCTTCAAGAGACCGACCGCACCGGATTGTCCAAGAAATTGGACACTTCTCGGACACTCGAAGCCCGGCCGGTCGGCTCACCTCGAGTTCGACAGACCTCGGAAGACCTTCATCGTGTCGCCGGCCGGCGCCTGCGCGGTCACCGCGTAGAACACCAGGACGATCTGTCTCCACGCGCCAGCTGATTCCTGACCCGACGTTCGCTGCGACGGCACCGCCCCAGCCAATCGGCCGTCAGTAGAGTCGAAGCGAGACGACGTCAAGCTGCTGAGTCGTCCGAGCACCGCCGCAGCCCCCGGCGGAGGTGGAGAATAGAGGAGAGGATGTCGAGATGTCGTCAGCCGATGCCCCCGTCGTAGTCGCCGTCGACGGTTCCGTCGAGGCCCTGAACGCCGCACGTTGGGCCGCACTGGCCGCCGCTCGCCTGCACCGCGACCTGCACATCGTCAGTGCCGTCCACCCGTTCAGCCCACAGTTCAGCTTCGCCGGCCTCTCCGCGGAAGACGCCGCCATCCGTGCCGCCCGGGCATTCGCCGAGACCGCGACGCAGACCGCGACCGACCTCGCGGCGGAGGTCGCGCCTGACGTCACCGCTCATCGGCACATCGTCGAGGGCAGGGCCGCGCTGGTCCTGCGCGATGCTTCGACGCGGGCGCACCTGCTGGTCGTCGGACGCCGCGGCCTCGGCGGAGTCCAAGGGCTGCTGATGGGCTCGGTGAGCACCGACATCACCGCGCACGCGAACTGCCCGGTGGTCGTCGTGCCCGGCAGGGACGACGCGGTGGACGACCGCCCCGGCACCGGGCCCGTCGTGGTCGGCGTCGACGACTCCCCACTGTCGGAGTCGGTCATCGCGCACGGTTTCGATCAAGCCGCGTCGCTGGGCACCTCGCTGACCGCAGTGCATGCCTACGGCGGACTGACCGGCGAGGAGTTCTACGACGACCCCAGCGTCTTGGAGCGCGCCCGTACGGAAGCCGACGAGACGCTGGCAGAGCATCTGGCCGCCTACGCCGACGATTTCCCCGGCGTCGAGACCACCACCGTGATCACCGCCGGCACCCCCGCCGATGAGATCAACCGGATTGCAGCGGATGCTCAGCTGGTGGTGATCGGCAGCCGCGGTCACGGAGGCTTCCGCGGTCTCCTCCTCGGCTCGACGAGTCAGGCGGTCCTGCAGGTGGCGGGATGCCCGGTGATGGTCGTTCACGAAGACCGCTGATCGCACACTGATCTCGGGCCAGGGCTACGCGATGACGCCGTCCTCCCTCAGACGGGCGAGTGCGGGCGCGTCGAGACCGAGGACCTCGGAGAGGACCGCGTCGGTGTCGTGTCCGAGGTCGGTCGCCGGCGCGGTGCCCGAGTACTCGGAGTCCCAGCGGGCCGGGGCGTTCGCCGAGATGACCTCACCGATCCCCGGCTGGTCGATCGCCGTGAGGACCGGCTCGGCCGAGGGGTCCTCGGCGAATTCGGCGGCGACGTCGGCGGTGGTCTTGTACGGGCCCCACAGGACGCCGGCGGCCGAGAGGCCGGCGTGCACCTGCTCGGTGGTGTGCGCCGCGAACCACGGCCGCAGGACGGCTTCGATCAGCTCACGATGGGCGTAGCGGCCCTCGTCGGTGTTGAAGTCGGCGCCGAGCGACTTCTCCAGGGCGGCCAGCACTTCGGTGGTGCCGGTCGCCGCCCCGATGGCGCTCCACTGGCGCGGGGTGAGCGCGACGATCATCACCCGGTCGCCTTCGGACGAGGCGAAGTCGGTGCCGAAACTGCCGTACAGGTGATTGCCGTGGCGGGCGCGCGGGCCGCGCTCGGCCGCTTCGGAGAACCAGCCGAGGTTGGCGACCGCCGCCATCGCGACATCCGAGAGTGCGATCTGCACGTGCGCGCCCTGACCGGTGCGGTCACGACGGCGCAGCGAGGCGAGTACCGCGGTCACCACTTCCTGCCCGCACAGCAGATCCCACGCGGGAAGGATGTGGTTGACCGGCCGATCGGTGTCGGCCGGACCGGTCAGTGAGGCCACGCCCGAACCGCCGTTGACCGTGTAATCGACCGCGGCCGAGCCGTCGGCCCGGCCCTCCACCCGCACCGCGATCACGTCGGCGCGACGCGCGGCGAGCGCCTCGTACGAGAACCAGCTGCGTCCGACGGCGTTGTCGACGACGATGCCCGCGTCCGGACCGGGGGCCGTGGCGAGCGCCAGGAGCAGGTCCCGGCCCGCATCGGCGCGCAGGTTCAGTGAGACCGATTTCTTGCCGCGGTTGAGCGAGTTCCAGTACAGGCTCTCGTCCGACCGCACCGACAGCGGCCAGCGCTTGAAGTCCGCGTTTCCGCCGATCGGATCGACGCGGATCACCTCGGCGCCGAGCTGCGCCAGTGCCATGCCGGCGCTGGGGCCGGCGACGAAGCTCGCGAATTCGACGACTCGAATACCGTCGAGCGGACGTGCGAGAGCGGTGCTCATGCTTCCTCCCCAGAAGTGGTCGCGGACGCGGCGGCCTGGCTGAACTCGCCGCGGACGGCGTCGGTGTGCTCGCCGAGCGCGGGCACCGACCCGGACAGTCGCGGCCAGGAGCGGGCGGCGGCCGGCGGCAGCAGCGCCGGAACCTCGCCGCCCGGCGTCCCGATGGTGCGCCAGCGTCCGCGTTCGGACAATTGGGGATGCTTCGCCAGATCGCCGACGGTGTTGAACCGCGCGTTGCCGATGCCTGCGGCATCGCCCGCGGCGGCGATCTCGTCCAGCGTGTGCTCCCGCGTCCACGCGGCCACGGCCTCGTCGAGCTCGGCCCGGTGCACCACGCGGTCGTCGTTGTGCGCGTAGGTCTCGTTCGCCGCCAGATCCGGCCGATCGATCATCTCGCACAGCCGCTGCCATTCGCGATCACTCGTGGTGCCGAGCACCGCGGTCTGACCGTCGGAGGTGGGGTACGCGCCGTAGGGCGCGATCATCGGCGATCCCATGCCGACCGGGATCGGTTCGACGCCGGTGTGGATCACCTGATTGAGCGCGAATCCCATGAACTCCGAGACCACGTCCAGCATCGAGACCTCGATGACCGCCCCGGCGCCGGTGCGGTCGCGATCGTAGAGCGCCGCCAGGACCGTCGAGTAGACGTACACCGCGGTGCCGATGTCGGCGATCGGGATGCCGGGCTTGGCCGGGGCGCCTTCGGTGCCGGTGATGGCGCACGATCCGGTCTCCGCCTGGATCAGCAGATCGTAGGCGCGTTTGTGATCGGCGGGACCGCCCTTGCCGTAACCGGAGACGTCGGCGATGATGAGCCGCGGAAACCGCTCCGCGAGACTGTCGATGCCCAGGCCGAGCCGGTCGAGGGCCCCCGGCGCCATGTTGCTGACGAGCACGTCCGCCCGGCCCAGCATGGCGACGAGGATCTCCACGTCGGCGGGATCCTTGAGGTTGAGCGCCGCCGACTCCTTGCCGTAGTTCAGCCAGGTGAAGTGCGCCGAGGTGCCCTTGACGACGCTGTCGTAGTGCCGGGTGCTGTCGCCGTAGCCGGGGTTCTCGACCTTGATGACGCGCGCGCCCAGGTCGGCCAGGTGACGGGTGGCGAGCGGCGCGGAGATGGCCTGCTCCATCGTCACCACGGTGATCCCGGCGAGCGGCGCCTCCGAGCGAGTCGCGGTCATCGACGCTCCACCTTGCCGGTGAACAGCGGACCGGGGACGTTGAAGTCGGGATCGCGCTTGGCGCGGTGCGATGCCACGCCCTCCTGCACGTCGGGTCCGCCGAATCCGTAGAACTCGTAGCCGAGCGAAGCGTCGAAGATCGCCCAGTTCTGTCGATACCAGTTGTTCAGCGCGTGCTTGCTGAACTGGATCGACGATGCCGAGCCGCCGGCCAGCCGCTCGGCGATCTCCATCGCCTTGTCCTGCACCTGGTCGTCGTCGACGCACAGCGAGACCATGCCGAGTCGCTCGGCCTCCTCGCCCGTCATCACCTCGTTGAGGAGCAGGTGGTACTTGGCCTTCGGCATGCCCGCGAATAGCGGCCAGGTGATCGCCGCGTGGTCGCCCGCAGCGACCCCGAGGCGGACGTGACCGTCGATGATCTTGGCTCGACGGCCCGCCACCGAGATGTCCGACAGCATGGCGGTCACGAGGCCGGCGCCGACCGCGGGACCGTTGATCGCCGAGACCAACGGTTGCGGCAGGTCGATGAGATTGCGGACGAGGTCGCGGGCTTCGCGGAGCACGCGGGTGCGGTCGTGCCAGTCGCCGACCATGTCCTCGACGAGGTCGAAGCTGCCGCCGGCGGAGAAGACCCGGTCGCCCTCGCCGCGGATCAGCACGGCCTTGACCGACTCGTCGCGGGCGATACGCGTCCAGATGTCGGCGAGGTCGCTGTGCCGCTGCGGGCCGACCGCGTGCATGTCCGGCCCGTCGAGCACGATGCGGAGCACGCCCTCCGACGGGCGGTCGATGGTCAGGGATTCGAAATCGTCATACGTCTGCATGGGCCGACGACCTTCCAGCTATAGGTGAGGGGGCCGGGAACTGCGCTCGGAGCCATGATTATGGATTATGCATTATGCGTTGACGCGGGACCATCGAGCGGCGACTGCGCCGCGTCGGCCCTACCACTCAGATCATCAATAATATATTATGCGTAGGTGGCAGTCGCCACGAACGAGCGCGAGGAGATTTCATGTCACAGGTCAGTCCCGAGGACTTCGCCCAGATCAAGGACGCTGTTCACGAGTTCATCCGGACCAGGGTGGTACCGCGGGAACGGGAGATCGCCGACAACGACGCGATTCCCGCTGATCTGGTCGCGACCGCCAAGGAGATCGGACTGTTCGGCTACGCGATTCCTCAGGAGTGGGGCGGCCTCGGCCTCGACCTGACGCAGGACGTCGAACTGGCGCAGGAGTTCGGGTACACCGCACTCTCGCTCCGGTCGATGTTCGGCACCAACAACGGCATCGCCGGACAGGTACTGGTGAACTTCGGCACCGACGAGCAGAAGGCCGCGTGGCTCGAGCGCATCGCCTCGGGCGAGGTGGTCGCCTCGTTCGCACTCACCGAGCCCGGCGCCGGGTCGAACCCCGCGGGTCTGCGCGCCAAGGCCGTCGAGCAGGAGAACGGCGACTGGGTCATCGACGGCGCCAAGTGCTTCATCACCAACGCACCGCTGGCGAATCTGTTCGTCACCTTCGCGCGGGTCCGTCCCGCCGACGAGAACGGTCCCGGCATCGCCGTGTTCCTGGTGCCCGCCGAGACGGCAGGCGTCTCGGTCGCCGAGCACGACCGCAAGATGGGCCAGGAGGGCGCCTGGACCGCCGACGTCCACTTCGACGGTGTCCGCGTCCCTGCGTCGGCACTCGTCGGCGGCAACGTCGACGTCGGCTACAAGGCCGCGATGACCTCCCTCGCCCGCGGGCGCGTGCACATCGCCGCCCTCGCCGTCGGCTCGGCGCAGCGCGCGCTGGACGAGTCCCTGCGCCATGTCGCCGTGACCACCCAGGGCGGCACCCCGATCGGCGACTTCCAGCTGGTGCAGGCCCACATCGCCGATATGCAGGTCGGCATCTCCGCCGGTCGTGCGCTGGTGCGCGACGCCGCCGCGAAGTACGTCAGCGGCGAGGACCGCCGCATCTCGCCGTCGGTCGCCAAGGTGTTCTGCACCGAGATGGTCGGCCAGGTGGCCGACAAGGCCGTCCAGGTCCACGGCGGCAGCGGCTATATGCGGGAGATGCCGGTGGAGCGGATCTACCGTGACGTCCGACTGCTGCGCCTGTACGAGGGCACCAGCGAGATCCAGCGCCTCATCATCGGCGGCGGGCTGGTCCGCCAGGCCAAGAAGGATGCGACGAAGCAGTGACGACAGCTGCGCACCACGCCGCCGGCGACCTCGCCCGCGGCGCTCACACCCTCCTGTTCGTCCCCGGCGACCGCCCGGAGCGGTTCGAGAAGGCCGCCGCCGCGGGTGCCGATCTCGTGGTCGTCGACCTCGAAGACGCCGTGCCCGCGGCCAATAAGGCGAAGGCTCGTGCCGAGGCCGCGGCGTGGATCGCCGCCGGTCACACGTGCGCGGTGCGGATCAATGCCGCCGACACCGAGCACTTCGACGCGGACGTGTCCGCCCTCGCGGGCAGCGGTGCCGCGATCATGCTGCCCAAGGCCGAGGATCCCGCGGCGGCCGCGCGGCTCACCGAGACCACCGGCAGCGCGGTGATCGCCCTGATCGAGACAGCGCGCGGCGTCTTGGCGGCCGCGTCGATCGCATCGGCTCCCGGCGTGGTCCGTCTCGCGATCGGTACCTTCGACCTCGCCGCGCAACTCGGCGTCGACCCGACCGACACCGAAGCCCTCGCGGCCTCCCGTGGCGCGCTGGTCCTGGCCTCGGCGGCCGCCGGTCTCACCGGTCCCGTCGACGGCGTCACCGGATCGGTGGACGATCCCGACCGGGTCCGCGCCGACGTCGCGTACGCGCGACGTCTCGGCTTCGCGGGCAAGCTCGTCATTCATCCGAAGCAGCTCGACCCCACTTCGTCGGCGTTCGCCCCCAGCGCAGACGACATCGCGTGGGCGCGGCGGATCATCGAAGCGCTGGGAACCGACGGCGTAGCCGTGGTCGACGGCCAGATGGTCGACAAACCCGTCGTCGATCGCGCGCGCAGCATCCTCGACCGCGCGTAGCGCCCGACCTCGAACTCGAAACTCGACAAACCTCAACCCACAGGAGCACCGCAAAATGTCCGGACCACTTCTCGAAGGCAAGACCGCCGTCATCACCGGTGCCGCGCAGGGCATCGGCTACTCGATCGCTCAGCGCTTCATCGCCGAAGGCGCCCGCGTGGTGCTCGGTGACATCAACCCCGAGCAGGTCGCCAAGGCCGCCGAGGCGCTCGGCGGTCCCGAGGTCGCCGTGGGCGTCGCGGGCGACGTCACCTCCTCCGACGACGTCCAGACGCTCGTGCGCACGGCCGTCGACACCTTCGGCTCCCTCGACGTCATGGTCAACAACGCGGGCATCACCCGCGATGCGACCATGCGCAAGATGACCGAGGAGATGTTCGACCAGGTCATCAACGTGCATCTCAAGGGCACCTGGAACGGCACCCGCCTGGCCGCCACCATCATGCGCGAGCAGGGCAGCGGAGCGATCGTGAACATGTCCTCGCTGTCGGGCAAGATCGGTCTGGCCGGCCAGACCAACTACTCGGCCGCCAAGGCCGGCATCGTCGGTCTGTCGAAGGCCGCCGCCAAGGAACTCGCCCACGTGGGGATCCGCGTCAACGCGATTCAGCCGGGCCTCATCCGCACGGCGATGACCGAGGCCATGCCGCAGAAGGTCTGGGATCAGAAGATGGTCGAGATCCCTATGGGCCGCGCCGGCGAGGTCGACGAGATCGCCAAGGTGGCGCTGTTCCTCGCCTCCGACCTGTCCTCGTACATGACCGGAACGGTCATGGAGGTCACCGGCGGGCGGTTCATGTGACCATGACCGGCACCGCCGACACTCCCGTCTTCGAGGGCTGGACCGCTCACACCGTCACCACCGAGGAAGTGGTCGACGCCGGCCGGGTCCGCGCCCTGGCGCATCTGTTCGACGACGGTCTGCCCGTACCGCAGATCGGCGATCCGCTGCCCCCGCTGTGGCATTGGGTCGCGCTCCCGGAGTGGTCCGTCTCGAGCAGCCTCGGTCTCGACGGACACCCGCGGCTCGGTTCGTTCCTGCCGCCGGTCGGTCTGCCCCGGCGCATGTTCGCCGGCGGCACGGTCTCGTTCCCCGGAACCATCCGGGTCGGCGACACCATCACCCGCGAGTCGACCGTCGAGTCGGTGACCGACAAGACCGGTCGCAGCGGCCGGCTGGTGATCGTGGTGGTCGCCACCACGCTGTACGCGCCGGACGGCACCGCCGCGGTGCGCGAGAAGCAGAACCTCATCTACCGGGAAGCGGCACCCGTCTCCGCGCAGCCGGCGGCCGACCCCGCTCCGGCCTCGGCCTTCGTCCCGGTCGGCAGCCCGATCGTGCCGTCGGAGACCCGCCGGTGGGATTTCCTGACCGACCCGACGCTCCTGATGCGGTTCTCCGCCGCCACCGCGAACGCCCATCGCATCCACTACGACTGGCCGTACGCCACCCGTGTGGAGGGCTATCCGGGACTGGTGGTGCACGGACCGTTGATGACGCTGTCGCTGGCGGAGACTCATCGCCTGCTGGCCGACGGCACCGTGGTCGACACCGTCTCGCATCGCAACTCCAAGCCGCTGTTCTGCGGAGACGACGCCGCGCTGGTGTACTCGGGCACGGGCATCGACGCCCGCGTGGAACTCGTCGGCGCCGGTGGCGACGTCCACACCGCGATCGACCTCGCCTTCGCCACCGGAACCACCACCGACCAGGGAGCCTGGTCATGACCCGCGTGTTCTCGTCGCTCGATCAGCTCCGCGACGCCCTCGGCGAGGAGATCGGCCCGAGCGCGCCGCTCGTCGTGGAACAGGAGCGCATCGACGCCTTCGCCGATGCGACCGGCGATCACCAGTGGATCCACGTCGACACCGAGCGCGCCGCCGACGGCCCGTACGGCACGACCATCGCTCACGGATTCCTGACGCTCTCGCTGATCCCGCTCTTCGGGCGGGATCTGTATTCGATCGAGTTCGGCTCGGCCCGACTCAACTACGGCCTGAACAAGGTCCGGTTTCCGGCGCCGGTCCCGGTCGGCAGCTCGCTGACCGCCACGGTGACGTTCACCGACATCGCCGAGGGACCGGCCGGTGCGACGGTGACCGCGAAGTACGTGATCACCGCGGAGGGCGCCGCCAAACCCTCGTGCATCGCCGAGTTCCTGGTGGTCGTCACCGGCTGATCGGCGAATCCGCTCAGCGGCAGCCGACGTGCCGCCTCCGATCCCGCCGCCGCCGTGAAGCCGACCATCTTGAGTCCGTGGGCGGCTCGGACGTCGAAGAGGCTGGAGTCTTGTATCCGCCGATCTCCAGGATCCGGATGCCTTCGAGGGGCGGGTGTTGCATGGCGATCCCCAATGACAGCTTGCTAGTACTATATACAATAAGGAACGGAACCCGGGACCGAAATCCCGGGAACCGCTCTGTCAGACCGCTTCGAACGTGGCCGCCATGCCCTGGCCGCCGCCGATGCACATGGTCGCGAGGCCCTTGCCTCCGCCGCGGCGATGCAACTCGTGCAGCATCGTCGTGACCATCCGGACGCCCGTCGCACCGATCGGGTGCCCCAGCGAGATGCCCGAGCCGTTGACGTTGACGCGCTCCTCGTCCCGCCAGTCCCAGCCCTCCAGGACCGCCAGGACCTGGACCGCGAACGCCTCGTTGAGCTCCACCACATCGAGCGCGTCGAGCAGTTCGTGCACGGACACGCCCGTCCGGGCGGCGAGCCGCTGGACCGCGGGTACCGGACCGATGCCCATGCGCGCCGGATCGCAGCCCGCGGCGGCCCAGCCGGTGAGGAAGCCGAGCGGTTCCAGACCCAGCTCGTCGAGCTTGTCCTCGGCCACGATGATGCAGGCCGCCGCCGCGTCGTTCTGCTGGCTGGCGTTGCCCGCGGTGACGGTGCCGCCCGGGCTCACGGTGCGCAGCTTGCTCAGCGTCTCGACGGTGGAACCGGGACGGATGCCCTCGTCGCGGGCGAAGACGATCGGATCGCCCTTGCGCTGCGGGACGGTCACCGGGACCACCTCGTCGTCGAACTTCCCGGCCTCCCACGCCGCGTGCGCACGCTGATGACTGCGGGCCGCGTAGGCGTCGGCGGCCTCGCGGGAGACGCCGTAGTCCTTCGCGAGGTTCTCGGCCGTCTCGATCATTCCGGAGATCTTGCCGAAGCGATGCTCGGGCTGGCTGCGCTCGCGGCCGCGGTCGAGGCGGTCGTAGAGCACCGAGTTGCCCGCGCGCGAACCCCAGCGATTGCTGGTGGAGTAGTACTCGATCCGGCTCATCGACTCGATGCCGCCGGTGAGCACGGCATCGGCGGCACCGGTCTGCACCATCATCGCCGCGGTGACGATGGCCTGCAGTCCGCCGCCGCATCGACGGTCCAGCTGCATTCCGGGCAGGGCGATCGGCAGGCCGGCGTTCAGCGCCAGCCATCGGCCGACGCACGGCACCTCGGAGTTGGCGTACGACTGCGCGAACACCACGTCGTCGAGGCGCTCCGGGTCGATGCCCGAACGCTCGACGACCGCGTTGATGATGCCGGCGCCGAGATCCTCGACCGGCACATCCTTGAGGGAACCGCCGAACGTGCCGACGGGGGGTGCGCAGCGGACTCACGATGGCCGCGCGGCGAAGGGTCTGCTGAGTCATGGTGAAGTCCAGTTCCTTCTCGATCAGATCTTGTTGCGCGCGATGTGCTGCGCGGCGATGACGTTGCGCTGGATCTCGTTGGTGCCCTCACCGACGATCATCAGCGGTGCGTCGCGGAAGTAGCGCTCCACGTCGTACTCCTTGGAGTAGCCGTAGCCGCCGTGGACGCGGATCGAGTCGAGAGCCAGCTGCATCGCCGTCTCCGACGCGAACAGCTTGGCCATTCCGGCCTCGAGGTCCGCGCGCTCGCCGCGGTCGAGCTTCTCAGCGGCGTCGACGGTGAGCAGGCGGGCGGCCTGCTGCTTGGTCGCCATGTCGGCGATCATGTTGCCGACGCTCTGGTGCTTCCAGATCGGCTTGCCGAACGACTCGCGCTCCTGCGCATACTTGGTGGCCGCCTCGAGCGACGCCTGACCGACGCCGAGCGCACGGGAGGCCACCTGGATGCGCCCGACCTCGAGGCCGCGCATCATGTGGCCCCAGCCCTTGTTCGGCTCTCCGCCGAGGACGGCGTCGGCGGGCACCTTCATGCCGTCGAAGACCAGCTCGCAGGCCTCGACGCCGCGGTAGCCGAGCTTCGGGAGCTTCTTGGAGACGGTGAAGCCGTCGCCCGGCTCCACGAGGATGACGCTCATGCCCTTGTGGGCCGGGCTGGCGTCACGGTCGGTGATGCACAGCAGGCCGAACAGTCCGGAGTGCGCCGCATTGGAGATCCAGGTCTTGGATCCATTGATGGTGAAGCCGTCCTCGCCGGGCGCCGCGTAGGTGCGCATGGCCTGCAGATCGCTGCCGCCGCCGGGCTCGGTGAGAGCCATCGTCGCGCGGATCTTGCCCTCGGCCATCTCCGCCAGGTACTTGTCCTTCTGCTCCTGGGTGCCGAAGGTCTTGATCAGATACGTGATCACCGAGTGTCCGCCGATCGCGCCGGCGAGGCTCATCCACCCGCGCGCCAGTTCCTCGCAGACCCGGGCGAAACACGCCATGCTGACGTCGACGCCGCCGTACTCGGCGGGCGCGAGCAGACCGAAGAAGCCGAGTTCCTTCATCTCTTCGATGAATTCCTCGGGATAGATGTCGTCGGCTTCGAACTCCCGAACACGCGAGGCCACCCGCTGGTCGATGAAGTCGCGGACCAACGACACCATCTCTTGTTCGTCCTTGGTCAGTGCCATGAGCTGAAAGCCTTTCTAGCCGGGATCGTCGTCTGGATCACGTCCATCATCGGTAGCATAATATATTATGCTCAGATAACCCAGTGGCCCGGGACACAGCAGCAGCCCCGGTGCGCCGGCCGGATCGCATCGACCCGGATCGCGTTGAAGAGGAGCCGAGACAGCATGAGCACCCGACCGTTCTCCGCCGACTACTGGAGCGCCGTCGAGGTGATCGGCCCCGACCAGGCGCGGGCGATGCAGGAGTCGCGGCTGGCCGAGCAGCTCGCGTACCTCGCCGCCAACAGCGAGTTCTACCGGGCGAAATTCGCCGAGCACTCGGTGAACATCGACCGAGTGACGACGCTCGACCACCTGGCCGATCTCCCCTTCACCGAGAAGCAGGAGCTCCGGGACAGTCTGGCGGAGCATCCTCCGCTCGGCTCGCACGTGGCGGCGCCGATGTCGGAGATCGTCCAGATCCAGGCGTCGTCGGGCACCACCGGCAGCCCGTCGTACGTCGGCCTCACCGAATCGGACATCACGATCTGGAGCGAACTCGGCGCCCGGGCCCTGTACGCCAACGGCTTCCGGCCGGGCGACCGCATGTTGCACGGATTCGGCATGAGCAAAGGCTTCGTGGGCGGGCTCCCGGTGGTCCAGATCGCCAGGCACATGGGCATCGTCGACATCCCTATCGGCGCGGAGGCCGGTGCCGAGCGTCTGCTGCGCGTACAGGCCGACCAGCGTCCGGAGGCGCTCATCGGCACGCCCAACTTCCTCGCCTACCTCGCCGAACAGGCGCCGGACATCGTCGGTGTGCCCGCCGCCGAATTGGGCGTCCGCAGCATCAGCGTCGGCGGCGAGCCGGGCGGCGGACTGCCCGCGATCCGCGACAAGCTGCAGTCGCTGTGGGGCGCCACCTCGCGCGAGATGCTCGGCGGCACCGACCTCGGCTGCATCTACTGGGGCGAATGCGAAGCCGGGGAGGGCATGCACTTCCACTCGCCGGATCTGATCATCGCCGAGATCATCGATCCCGCCGACGGGCAGGTGCTCGCCCCCGCGGCCGGCGTCGAGGGGGAAGTGGTGTACACCGCCCTCGGGCGTCGGGCGTCGCCGCTGCTGCGCTTCCGCACCCGCGATCACGTCGTCGTCACCGCCACCGACTGCGCCTGCGGTCGGACCGGATACAAGGTTCGGTGTGTCGGGCGCACCGACGACATGCTCATCGTCCGCGGCATCAACGTGTTCCCGTCAGCGGTGAAGCAACTCGTGGAGGAGATGGCGCCGCTCACCACCGGGCACATCCGTATCCGCCCCGACTTCGAGGGTCATTCCACCCAGCGTCCACTGCCTGTGGTGGCCGAAGTCGCCGACGCCGTCGACCCCGCACGCCACCCCGAGGTGAAGGCCGCCATCGAGGACCGGATCCGCTCGGCCCTCAACATCAAGGCCGATGTGGAGCTGATCGGCGAGGGCACGCTGAAGCGGCCGGATCACGTCAAGGTCGCACCGGTCGAGCGCGACGCAGGCGCGGCCGCGCAGTGAGCGGGCCGCGTCCGGGCCTCTCTCAGGCGTCGACCCAGCGCACCACGTCCGACAGCTCCGCACGCGAGGTGCGGTAGGTGTTGGTCGGGGTCGGCGTAGCCGAACGAGATGCCGAGCAGGACCTTGCGATCGTCGGCGATCGCGAAATGCGACCGGATCAGCGGAGACGCCATCGCGAGGGCCGCCTGCGGAATGGCGCCGAGACCGAGTGCCCGCGCCGCCAGCAGGAAGTTGCTCACGTAGAGCCCGGAATCGACGGCACCGTACACATCGTGCACCGCGTCGGTCGTCACGATCGCGACGTGCGGCGCACCGAAGAGCCGGAAGTTCTCCATCGCCTGCTTCGCCGATCCCACTCGGTCAGAGCCGCGCGGGATCGCTCCGTTCCCTCGCCCTCGGGTGACGATGACCTGCCACGGCTGCGTGTTGCACCACGACGGCGACCGCTGAGCGATCGACAGCAGCCGCTCGATGTCCGCACGCGGAACCTGCCGGCCCTCCTGATAGCCGCGGCAGCTCCAGCGGCTGTCGAGCAGCGCCTCGAGGACGCGACCGTCCTCGTCCGGCGACTCGAGCGTCGCGGTGCCGGGTTTCGTAATGATCGATCTGTGCAGGCAGAAGCACACCTGCATCAGCGTAGAAACGCAACGCACTCGCCGTCAGACCGCTCCGCCGCGCGAACGATCCGATCGACATCAACCTGGAATCTGCCACCCGGACATCATCCGGCTTCGACCTACTTGAATGTCAACCGGCGCGGACGCCTCGACGGACGTCGTGACCGGCACGCCTACTCCGCGTCCTTCCACAGTCCGCGCTCCTCGAGCATCTGGACCACGTAGTCGGCGCTGTTGACGATGTGCTTCTCGGTGATCTCGCGTGCGCGCTGGGCGTCGTGCGCGGTCAGCGCGTCGAGCATCTGATGGTGTTCGGGCGTCACCGTGCGCACATGCGACTCGATCGACGCGTAGAACGAGTTGGGCAGGTGCTTGACGATGGACGCCAGCAGTCGAGCGAGCCGGTCGGAGTCGGCCGCGAGATTGATCAGCCGGTGGAACTGGTGTCCGAGGTCCCCGATGGCCTCGGTATTGCCCGAACTCACCGCGGCATCGCACTGCGCCATCACTTCTTCGAGCTGCTGGAGCTGGACATCGGTGATCCGCTCGGCCGCACGCGCGGCGAGTTCTCCCGACAACTGTGCCTGCGCCCAGAACAGATCGCGCACGTCCTGTCGCGTGAACTCCGCGACCACGAAACCACGGCGGGGCACGGCCGTGACGAATCCTTCGTTCGACAGGCGCAGCAGGCCCTCGCGCACCGGAGTGATCGAGACGCCGACCGTCTCCGCGATCGGCTCCATCCGCAAGAATTCGCCCGGCTTGAGGTTGCCCGACATGATCTGTTCACGGACGTAGCTCGTGACCGCGTCCGGCAACTGCTTATGCCGTCCACGGCCTGTCGACACGGGTGCACTCACGATGATCTGCCGCCTCACTGGTGTCGGTTCTGTCACCTGGATAATATCTTTCACACAATGCGCACGACGCGCCGGGCACTCGAGTGTCCGGCGCGTCGTGCGTTGCAATTTGATTGACCCGTGCGCGGTTCAGCTGATGGCACCCGATGCGTGCAGTGCGGCGAGGCGCTCGGCGTCGAAGCCCCAGTCGGTCAGTACCTCGTCGGTGTGCTCACCCGGTTCGGCCGGAGGCCGCGAGATGGAGCCCGGCGTCCGACTGAACCGCGGCGCGGGCGCCGGCTGCGGTACGCCCTCCACTTCTACGAAGGTCTCACGTGCCACGAGATGCGGGTGCACCGGCGCTTCTGCCAGTGACATCACGGCAGGTCGAAGAGCTTCCTGGGCGGCGTACGTCACCAGATCCGCCTCACCCCGGAGGCAGAACCGCATATTATGCACGATGGTTGGGGCAGCGAACAGAGACGAGGACCCATGGGCAAGTTGTGTGCGACCGAGAACCTCAGCACCGAACAGCGAGACATCCTCGCGACGGTCCGGGATTTCGTCGACCAGCAGATTCTGCCCATGGCCACCCATCTGGAACACGCGGACGAGTACCCGACGGAGATCGTCGCGCAGATGAAGCAGATGGGGCTCTTCGGCCTCACCATCGACGAGGAGTACGGCGGACTCGGCGAGTCGCTGCTCACCTATGCGCTGGTCGTGGAAGAGATCGCCCGTGGCTGGATGAGCGTCTCCGGCATCATCAACACGCATTTCATCGTCGCCTACCTGCTGCAGCAGCACGGCACACCGGAACAGAGGGCGAAGTACCTTCCCCGCCTCGCAGCCGGCGACCTCACCTGCGCCTTCTCCATGTCCGAGCCCGGTCTGGGGTCCGACGTCGCCGCCGTCACGACGTCCGCCACCCCCGACGGCCGAGGACGGTACACCGTCAACGGCCAGAAGATGTGGGTCACCAACGGCGCGAGCTCGTCACTCGTGGCCGTCCTGGTCCGCACTCCCGAGGGGCGCGACCGTCCGCATCAGAATCTGACGACCTTCCTCATCGAGAAGACGCCCGGATTCGGCGAGGCGGCCCCTGGCCTCACGATCCCCGGAAAGATCGAGAAGATGGGGTACAAGGGCGTCGACACCACCGAACTGCTCTTCGACGACTATTCCATCGACGCCGCCGAGATCCTCGGCGGCGAGCCGGGTCGGGGCTTCTATCAGATGATGGACGGCGTCGAAGTCGGCCGCGTCAACGTCGCCGCACGCGCCGTCGGCGTCGCCCACCGCGCCTTCGAGCTCGGCACCTCGTACGCCCAGCAGCGCGAGACCTTCGGCAAGCCGATCGCCGAGCACCAGGCCGTCCTCTTCCGCATCGCGGAGATGGGGACGAAGGTCGAAGCCGCGCATCAGATGGTGGTCCGCGCCGCCCGCGTCAAGGACGCGGGCGAACGGAACGACCTCGAAGCCGGAATGGCGAAGTACCTGGCCTCCGAGTACTGCCGCGACGTGGTCGAGGACGCCTTCCGGATCCACGGCGGATACGGTTTCGCCAAGGAGTACGAGATCGAACGCCTCTACCGCGAGGCCCCCATGCTCCTGATCGGCGAGGGAACCGCCGACATCCAGCGGATGATCATCGGCCGGCGGCTGCTGGAGAACTACGCCGAACGGTGACGGGCTCCGGAACACGCGGGAGGCGGACCCGGCACACCGCCGTGATCCGCCCCGCCGTCGTGTCTGTCCGTCAGGCCAGCCCGAGCTGTCCCAGGAGTGCGAGGTTGTCGTAGTAGACGCGGTGCGCGCTCACCTTTCCGTCGGTGACGAGGAAGGTGTCGATGAGTCCGAACTCCACCTTCTTTCCGGTCGGCGGCACCTCCCCGTTCGGCGTGGCCAGCGGGCCGGTGTGCGTCCCCGTGAAGACCTGCTCCACCACGACGCCGTTGTCGTCGGCCCAGATCTGGCGCGGCGTGAGCCGGATGTCGGGAAAGGCGGTGTAGAACGCGACGGCTGTCTGCACGATCCCGTCGCGGCCCTCGAAACTCGTCCCGCCCGGCAGTTCCACGGCGACGTCATCGGCGAAGATGCTGCCGAACAATTCCATATCCTTCTCTGCAAGTCCTCGGTTGTGGGCATCGACGATATGGTCGGATAACGCGGTCATAGGAGTCCTCCTCGATTGGCTGATTGAGAGTGAACCCACTATGCGCGCGTAGTCCGCACGCGGAATGTCCAAGATTCTGGACGTCGACGAAACGAGCGTCAGCCGAGTTCCACCAGCAGCACGCCGGCGATGATGAGGGCCGTGCCCAGCAGCATCCGGCCGGTCAACGGATCCTTCCAGATCACGCGGGCGAGCGTCGCTATCGCCACGATGCCGACGGCGGTCCAGATTCCGTACGCGACACTGACCGGCACGCCGGCGTCGAGGGCGAAGCCGAGGAAGACGAAGGCACAGGTGTATCCGACCCCCACCAGGATCAGCCAGCGACGGCGACCGGCACCGGCCGCACGCAAGCCCAAGGTGCCGGTGACCTCCGAGGCGATCGACAGCAGCAGCCACACCCAGCTCACAGCACCTGCTCCTCGCTCGCGGTGCCGACGGTCTTCGCCCCCGTCTCCACCACGACCACACCGAGGATGATCAGCGCGATTCCGATGATCGCCCGCACCCCGAGCGTCTCACCGAAGATCACCACGCCGAGCACTGCGACGAGGGCGACGCCGGAGGCACCCCAGATCCCGTAGGCGACGCCGATGTGCATACCGGCGCGCAGGGTCTGCGCGAGCAGAGCGAAAGCCGCGCAGTAGGCGACGATCACCACGGGTATCCAGCCGGGATGGTCGACGGTGGCGCGCAGGGTGAGCGTTCCGGTCACCTCGGCGGCGATGGCGCCGCCCAGCAGCAGCCACTTCACCGCTCCGCCCCCTCGGCGGCATCGATCAGCGCGAGCGCGTGGCGTCGGACGGCGGGAAGATCGTCGGCGGGGAACACGCCGGTGGCCTCCGACATCCACGCCCCGTCGGCGCAGAAACGCGCGGCCGTCAGCCGTGCCCGCGCCGGTGCGGGCACGTCCTCGAGTGCGAACCACGGCCCGAGGACACGAGCCCAGGGTTCGGTCAGTGCGGGGTGGTAGAGCGCATCGGTGAAGATCCAGTAGTCGGCCCGGGACACGTCGGCGGTGGTGGCGACGGTGACGTACGCGCGGTAGCGGTCGAAGACGGCCAGGTCGGCGGGACCGGCTCCGGCGTGCGCGCGCAACAGCGAGTCCCAGTGGCGCGCAGCGTATTCCACCAGACCGAGCATGAGTTCCCGTTTGGTCGGAAAGTGGTACATCAGGCCGGGTTTGGTGATCCCGGCACGAGCGGCGACCGACTCCAGGGAGATCGTCACCCCCTGCACCGATTCGCTCTCTTGGGCCAGTTCCTTGGCCGCCTGCAGGATGCGCACCCGCGTCTCGGACTCCATCCGGCCAGTTTACCTTCCAGAAGGTAACGTGCGGACACAAAGAAGCGCCGGCCCGCCGGGGAGTTCCCGACGGGCCGGCGTGCGATCACTTGTCGCCGGTGAGCTTGTCCTTCACCTTGGCGGCCGCGTCCTTGACCTCTTCGACGCCCTTCTTCACCGCGGCCGCGGCCTGATCGGCCTTGCCCTCGTTCTTGAGGTCGTCATCGCCGGTCAGCGAGCCGCCGGCCTCCTTGGCCTTGCCCTTGAGCTCGTCGGCCTTGTTGCTCATCTTGTCTTCCATCGCCATTGCGGCAACTCCTCTTCTCGGATTTCACTTCGGTTATTGCAGCGCGTCCAGGTGAATGAAGACCTGGACGTGCACATCCGAATCCCCCAGCGCGATTCGGAGGTCTTCGATCGTCGGCGTCACAATGCCGACGATCTCGTCGTACGAGCGCTCGGGTGCGACGTCGACCGTGATGCGGATGATCGCCTCGCCGCGGTCGTCGATCGCCTGCACGCGCACCTGGCGCAGGACAGTCTGTGTGGCGAGTTGTTCTTCGACGGCCGAGGCCACCTGCTTGAGCGAGACCGTCATCATCCCCTCGGGCCCGCTGCCGTTCAGCACCAGGAGTTCGGGTCGGCGCGGCGCGATCGTGGTCCGGATCAGCCTCCAGCCCCAATACAACGCGAGCAGTGCGACGGCGACCAGGACGGCGGCGAACCAACCGGCGGCGGTCGCGTCACGGATGCCTCCGGTGTCGATTCGGTCCACCCACCCCTCGACCGGGTGCACCGACAGTTGGTGCAGGATCACCCCTGCGGCCAGTACCAGACACAGAAGCCCGATCACACCGATCGACAGTCGGTGCAGGGCTGCGGCTCCGCGGTTCATTCGACGAACTCTTTCCTCGGCCCCCGGACCTTCACCACCACGTGCTTGCCGGAACTCACCGCCCCGACCGCGTCATCGGCCACTTGCGCGATGCGATCGCGGTCGACGGGCCCGGACGTGCGGACGGTCACCCTGATGCGGCGGCGTCCCACCGTCGTCAGCGCATGCCGAACGTTGGGCACCTCGGAGACCGCCGCGCTCGCGCGGCGCGCGACGTCGACCGGGCGGGTCCACACCACGCGGACGCCGTCGACGTTGAGGTGCGTTCGCCGGCGGGGCTTCACCGCGAGCCAGAGCAGGACGAGGCCGACCACGGCGCAGACGGCGGGGATCGCCCACATCCAACCGCTCCAGGTGGACGACCCGAGATTGTCGGCGGCACGGTGAGTCCAGGTCTCCCCGGAGACGGCGCCGGTGGTCACCAGCAAGTCCCGGATCATCGCCCCGCACAGCACGAGCAGCGCCACCCCGAGCAGCCCGCCGGCGATGGCGGCTCCGGGGAACCCCGCCGGATCGCGAATCGGTTCATCGCTGATGTCCCGCAACTCGTCGTCACGGTCTTCGGCGGCCGACGGTGTCATGGTCTTCCCCCTTCGTCAACGGCTTCGCCTGCAGCGGGCCCGTCGTCGGGATCGGGCAGTTGCACGAAGCCGTTCTTCCTGAATCTCGCGGCGGCTCCGGGCACCACCGCCTCCACCGCGACGTTCACGCGCACCGGGCGGTTCCCGGTGAGCCGGTCGAGTTCGTCGCCGACCTTCTGCCGCACCCGTGAGCAGGTGGCGGAGATCGGTGAGGGCCACGCGAGCGCCAACGTGAGGTCCACGACATGGGCGGCGCCGCCCGCGCTCTCCACCCGCACCCGGGGATAGTCGGAGCCCGCGGTCGCCTCACCGCCGACGAACGCGCCCAGCCGACCCGCCATCGATCCGTCGTGACGGACCACGCCGTCGACGCTCAACGCGGCGGCCAACGCGATCTTCTCGAAGACGCTGTCCGCCATCGTCAGCCGACCGGGCGCGGTGGTGTCCGGCACGTTGGCCGACGGGGCCGAGACGTCAGCCACGGCTGCGTCCGCGCGCGATCGCGCGCACATCGATGGTGCCGTCGACCTGCAGGCCCACGATCAGCCCGACGGCTCCGAGGATCAGCGCCAGGATCAGACCGCCGAATCCGCCGGTGGTGGCCGCCAACGCCAGCAGCAGGCCCGCGAACAGGCCGATCGTCGCAGCTTTAGTCATCGAGTTCTCCTTCAGATTCGGTCGTCGCGGTCCCGGCGGCGGCGGGTTCTCCGGTGGTGACGTCCTCGATGGTCACCGAGAACCGGCGGCCGCTGATCTCACTGGCCGTGTCCGCCACCTGCGCCGCCACCTCGCGCAGGTCGTGGCGTAGATCGACCACGATGTGCACCGAGCCCTCCTCGTCGGAGAGCCGGATGCCGCTGACCCGTTCGCCCGGGAGATACGTGGCGACCTCGCCGAACATTCCGCCGTCGAGTTCCACCACTCCGGGTACCGCGAGCACGGCGGCGGCGATGTCCTTCACCAGCGCGTCGTCGGCCGAAGGCGGCGCCATCACTGGACCCGCGGTTCGCCGAAGTCCTGGTCCTCGTCGTCGAAGTGGATGTCGTGCACGGTCACGTTCACTTCGGTCACTTCCAGGCCGGTCATCTGCGCGATCGCGTTGATCACGTTGCGGCGGATGGCCCCGGCGAGTTGGTGGATGGCCACGCCGAATTCGGCGACGATCGAGATGTCGATGGCGGCCTGCCGCTCCCCGACCTCGACGTCGATTCCCTGAGTCACGCTGGTGCTGGTACCCGGCAGCACGTCGCGGACCTTGCCGACAGCGCGTTCCGTGGTACCGCCGAGGTCGTACACACCGTCGATCTCGCGGGTGGCGATTCCCGCGATCTTGGCGACGACGACGTCCGCGATCGACGTGGTGCCGAGGCTGCCGTTGAGCGCGGTCGTCGAGTTCCGGGCCAGTTGGACGTCGCGCCCGGTGGTGCGCGGACCGTCGGTGTCGGTGCCTGCGTCGGTCGACTTCGCGGTGGTCTGTTCGCTCATGCTGGTCCTTTCCAAGGGACCCCGTCGGTTCCGGGGTTGTATATAGTCAGTCGCAGCCGAACAGAAAGTTGCACGCGAATCGGTGAATGATCTGAATCACACCAACGGTCACCGGGCGAGCCCAGGTCTGGACGACTTCTCCGACGAGGAGTTGGCCGCCGCCGCAGGTGCCGGTGATCCGGAGGCCTTCGACGTCCTGATCGGCCGAACGGCGCCGCTCCTGCTGCGATTCGTCCGGCGCATGATCGACGATCCGCAGGTCGCCGAGGACGTCGCGCAGGAGACGATGATCGCGGTGTGGCGCGCACTGCCGGACTTCGAGTTCCGCAGCGCGGTCCGCACCTGGGTGCTCGGCATCGCTCATCGCAAGGTGATCGACCACTATCGCCGCCGCCGGGAACTGCCCACTGAGAACGAGCAATTCGCCGACCTCGAGTCGGCCCAGCCGCTGCCGAGCGAGGCCGCCGAGCGAGCCGAATTGGTCGAAGCACTCCGCACCGAACTGACGCACCTGCCGCCCGTACCGCGGGCGGTGTGGTGGCTTCGGGAGGTCGAGGGCCTCTCTCTCGGCGAGATCGAGTCGGTACTGAAGATCAGCAACGGTTCGGTGCGTGGGCACCTCCAGCGCAGTCGGACCTTCCTCACCACTCGCCTCGCGCCGTGGAAGCCTGGGAGTAGCGGGATGCCGAGCCCGGAGGAACGCATCGGCGAACCCGAAGCACAGCGACAGAGTCGAGAGAGGAGGACGCGGACATGAATTCAGAGGCTGTAGGCGGAGATCCGACCGACGCCTGGCTGGTGGACGCGAGCCGCCGCCTCGATGAGCCGACCGGCGACGTCGCACGCCTGGTCTCGGCGATCGCGTCCGGACTGCCCCGGCTCCGTCGGCCCGGCCGCGACCTCGCCACCGACGACCCGAGGGTCCGCGTCAACGACCGCGTCCTCAAGCAACTCTTGGCCACGCGGGTGCGGAACGCCGTCGGCCGCCTGGTGGTCCACGTCCGGCTGGACGGCGACGACGATGAACTCACCGGCCTCACGATCGGGCTCGTCGCCCGCTACCGCGACGACCTCCACGCCGAGGCCGACCGAGTCCGCGACGCCGTCGAACAGGTTCTGGGCCAGACCCTCGGCCCGGACAGCGCACGGCGGGCCGGCGCCCAGGTGCATGTGCGATGGCAGGACGTGTACAGCCGGGAGTGGCTGAACTGAGAAGGGGGTTGGGGCGAGGCTCAAGCCCGACAACCCGCGTCGCGCTGTCGAGATGCAGCGGAGATTAGCAGCGCTACCCCCGGAAGTCTGACAGAACATGCGTGCCTCGATGAGTCGTGTCAATTTTGATTCTCCATGTGGTCGGCCATCCAAGTCACTTTCGGCGAACATTTGGCGTAGATCGATCTCTTGCGGCGCCCATGCAGCGGCAACCCCTCTGCTCTGACGACCGAGCATCGCCTCACACAAGTCAGCATGTCGCACATATGCCAAGTGCCATAACGCCAATCGGAGAAAGACTCATAGACAACTGCACAAGCCGGTGCTTTGTCCACGCTATCTTGCTCATCTCCACGAGCTGTTTCGACAGTACCGGAAGAAGAGTCGGGCCCTCGAGCCGATCCTGAACGGCTTCGGGCGTCAGGTGCCGCAGGTGTCCGAAATAGACAAAGTTGTCCGGCGCCTCAACCTCGAGGTTGGAGGCCCGTAGCCGGGGACGCACAACCCAGGCCGCACATAGGACGCTAGCTACTAAGAGGAGGATGCCAACGACGTACCAGACTACGGCCCAGCCCCCAAGGTCATGGAGCACCCGCCCCTCGCCCGACAGCGTGATAACTCCCACGAGGAGCGCGGTCTCAATTGTCAGTGCAAATGGCGCCTTCGTATCGGAGATATTGTCAAGACCTGTGGATGAGGTTGTTTCAGGCGGCCTCCTCTTGCGATGTTGATGGGGTGTCGGATTCGACGAGTTTGCCTTTCTCGAAGGTCTTGCCGGCTCGGACGAGGGCGACGACGTGGGGTGCGTTGAAGCGCCCTGGGTTCCGTTCCGA